>JAEWRC010000050.1 GCA_023460175.1 Actinomycetes bacterium | reverse complement strand
CAGCGAGTTGACCCCGCCGAACGCGCATCCCGGCAGCAGGGCACAGCACCCGACGGCGGCCAGGCGACGAAGCAGAACCGAGATCCTCATGACGGTGGGCTCCCCGGTGCGGCATCGGGCACCGCCTGCTCGGCGGGCAACGGTTCGTTCTGCGCGGCGGGCAACAGGACCTCGGGTAGCCGCACCGGAGCCGCCATGCCGGGCGGCGGCGGGACGTCCCCCGCGCCGGTGTAGGCCGACACGGCCGGGACCGGTTCCGGCGGCGCCGGCGGCGGGCCGTCCCGCAGGTGCGGTTCGGAGTAGATCAGCTGGTGCGGAGCCGGTTGGGCGGTCAGCAGCGGGTTGAACGGGAACGGCAGGTAGTTGAAGTTCATGCTGCGCAGCCCCGGGCCCAGCGTTTTCTTGCACAACTCGGCCGTCGCCGTGGCCGTCACGTTCTCCAACGCACCGATCTGACCGCAGATGAACTTCACCGGGTCGGCGAAGTTGTTCAGCGTGAACACGCCGCTGGCGCCGCCGGTGCGGGGGTCGAACATGTTGTAGGAGTTCGCGAATGCGGTCGGCGCCACGTGCAGCACCTCTTCGATGCTGCGGCGGTTGTCCACCAGGGTCTGGGTGACATTGGCCAGCCGCTGCACCTGTTCGACGGTCTGGTCGCGGGTGCCGCGCACGAACCGGGTGACCTCCCCGATCACCTCGGAGACGTTGCGCAGGGCCAGATCCAGGTCGGAGCGACTCCCGTCGAGGACCGCCGACAGCGTGGCCAGCCGGTCCTGGAACTGCACGATCTGTTCGTTGCTGTCCCGCAGGGTGCGCAGGAACGTGTGCAGGTGCTCGATGATGTCGGCGAGGTTTCCGCTGCCCTCGGCGAGGATCCGGCCGGCACCGGACAGTTGCCGCAGGGTTTCGCGCAGCTTGGCGCCGTTGCCTCCCATCGCGTCGGCCGCGCTGTCGACGAACCGGGCCACCGAGGTGTCCGACACCGTGCCGGTCGGACCCAGTTCGGTGGCCAACCGCATGACCTGGTCCTTGACCTCGTCCCACTCCACCGGGACCGCGGTGCGGTCGGCGGGGATCACGGCGCCGTCGGGCATGGTGGGACCCGAGTCCAGGTACGCCGGGGCCAATTGCACATATCGGGCGGCCACCAGGTTCTGCGCGACGATCACGGCTTTGGCCTCGGCCGGGATCGGGACGGAACGGTCGACGCGCAGCGTGGCACGCGCGTGGGCCCCGTCGGGCTCGATCCGCTCGATGGTGCCCACCTTGACCCCCGCCACCCGGACGTCGTCACCGGGGTAGACGGCGGTGGCCGAGCTGAAGTAGGCGGTGATGGTCTTCGGCCGGAACACGGTGGCGCGCACCAGCACCGCGCAGCCGGCCAGCAGCAGCACCACCAGGGCCAGCGCCAGCGGCCGGCGGATCCGGGCGCTCATCGGGGGTGCTCCGGAATTCCGTTGTAGGGGAACGGGAATTCGGCGCGCGGGCCGACGTCATCCGGTGGCTGACCGGCGTTGACGCCGCGCCGGAACCCGAACGCGTAGTCCAGGAACGGTTGCAGCAACGGGGGCAGGTCGACGTTCGGGATGAAGGCGGTGTAGAACGGGCCGCTGGCCACCGTCTCGCCCAGCGTCACCTGGTACTTGGCCAGCCCGGGCAGGGCCTTGGCGATGCTGTCGCGGTTGTTCTCCAGCATTTCGGTGACGGCGTTCATCTTCTCCAGGGTCGGGGCCAGCTCGTGTTCGTTGTCGGCTACCAGCCCGGAAAGCTCCTGCGCCACAGCCGAGCCGGCATTGATCAACTGGACGATCTGCTGGCGGCGCTGCACCAGGATGTCGAGCAGGTCGTTGGCGTTGAGCAACAGGGTGTTGACCTGTTGGCTGCGTTCCGACAGGATCCCGGTCACAGTTCCGGTGTTGGCCAGCAGTTCGGTCACCGTGTCGTTGCGCCGGTTGACCGTCCGGGACAGCCGGGCCAGGCCGTCGAAGGTGGGTCCGAGTTGCGGTGCGATCCGGTCGATGGTGGTGGCCAGGGTGTCCAGCGACTGGTTCAGCGATTCGGTGTTGGTACCGGCGACGTTGGTGGTGAGGTCCCCCACCGCCTCGGTCAGCGAGTAGGGCGAGGAGGTGCGCGCCAGCGGAATGACCTCGAGCGGCCGCATGGTCGAGTCCCCGTCCGATTCGAGGACCAGCAATCGCTCGCCGAGCAGCGTCCCGGTGCGGATGTGCGCGGTGGTCATCGAGCCCAGCGGCACCTTGCCGGACACGGTGAAACTGACCTGGGCACGGCCGTGCTCCAGTGCCACGCCGGACACCGAACCGACCGTCACCCCGGCGATCTTGACGTCGTTGCCGGGGACCAGACCGCCGGCCTCGGCGAAGGTCGCCTGGTAGCGGACGGCACCGGCCCAGTCCAGGATTCGCTGCGGCTGCAGTCCCACCGCGATGATCAACGCAACGAGGACCGCACCGATGAAGCCGGTGCGGATCAGCCGGGGGCCGCGGTATTTGTTCATGCGGTCTCCGCGCAGCGGCCGGTTTCCTGGGTGAAGACCGGGAATTGGGCGGTCCGGTTCTGCAGATCCGAGATGCGGATCGAGATCGAACACAGGTAGTAATTCACGAAGCTGCCGTAAGCCCCGATCCGCACCAGTTTGCGATAGTTCTCCGGCGCCTTCTGCAGGGCCGTTTCGATGCGGTGCTTCTTGGCGTCGAGCGCGGGCGCCAGCCGGTTGAGTTGATCGACGGTGCCGGCCAGCGGGGGTCGGGCTTCGCGGAGCAGACCCAGCAGCGTGCTGGTGCCGTTGCTGAGCGCCTCGACGGCCGCGCCGATCGGCTCCCGCTCGGCGGCCAGGCCGGTGACCAGGCGTTCCATTCCATCGGCGAGCTCGGAGAACTTCGTGCCGTCGCGGGCCACGGCGCCCATCGCCACATTGAGGTTGTCGATCAGGTCTTCGAGCAGCTGGCCGTTGTCGGCCAGGGCCGTGGTGAACGTCGAGGTTCGGGCGAACAGCGACTCGGTGGTGCCCGCCTGCCCCTGCAGGATCTGCACCAGCGACGAGGTCAGCGCGTTGACGTCGGCGGGATCCAACCCCTGGATGACGGGCTTCAGCCCGCCGAGCAGCGAGTCGAGGTCCAGCGCGGGCGCGGTGCGCTCGACCGGGATCTGGGCGCCGGCCGGCAGCACGGTCGTCGGCCCGGGCCCGTCGACGAGTTCCAGGTACCGGTCGCCCACCAGGTTCAGATAGCGCACAACGGCCTTGGTGCCGGTGGTCAGCACCACCGTGCTGTCGGCGTCGAAACTCACCACCGCGGTCTTGTCCGCGGTCAGCCGCACCCCGCTGACCTGGCCCACCCGAATGCCCGAAATCCGGACGGTGTCACCGGTTTCCAGGCTCGACACGTCGGCGAACACGGCGCTGTATCCGGTGGTGCTGCCACCGCGGTACTCGCTGAAGATCATCACCATGAAGGCGGTGAGCATGGCCATGACGACGGCGAAGATCCCGAACTTCCATGCCGTACCCCGGGTCCGGTTCATCCGGGCTGCCCGATCTGGGCGGAGTTGCGCGGCGGCCCGTCCAGCGGCCCGAACAGCGCCTGCTTGAGGGCGTCTGTATTCCAGGTGATGCGCGGGTTGTCGTAGCGCCACGGGTTGGCGCCGGTGTCAGTGACGACATAGGGCGGTCGGGTCTCGAACGGGACTTCCGGCATGTTGGTGCACTGCGGCCCGCCCTTGGCGGCCACCTTCGGCAGGTCCCCCGGATACCGCCAGCGCTCCTGCCCCCAGAGGAAACCCGTGAGCACTTGGGCGCCCGGCACTTTCAGCGGCGGGGCCTGCGCCATGATCACCAGGCCGCCGAGCCCGCACGTGAGGGCCGGGTGGTACTGGTTGGTCAGGTCGGTGACCGGCGCGAACAGCCGCAGCGTCTCGGCCAGGGCCGCCTGGTTGGTCGCCAGCACGTCGTCGCCCAAGTCGGCCAGCCCGATCACGCTGACCAGTAACGCGTCGAGGTTGTGCTGTTCGGCGACGATGCTGTCGCTGATCCGGCTCGCGGCGCCGGCGGTGTCCAGCAGATCCGGTGCCACATCGGCGAAGGTGGTCGCAACCGAGGGGAGCACCGCGATGTCGTGCGCCAGGCTCGGCAGACCGGGCTCGAGTTCGGCAAGCACGGCGTCGAAGTCGGCGATGGTCCGGCCCAACTGCTCCCCCCGCCCGTCGATGGCCGAGGACAGCGCGCCCAGAGTCTGGTTCAGCTTCTCGGGTTCGATGACGGCCAGCACCGACGACAGCTTCTCGAAGAGGGTGTTGATCTCCACCGTGACCCGGTCCGCCCGCACGACGTCACCGGCCCGCATCGGGGTGTCCGCGGCCTCGGTCGGCGGCAGGAACTCGACGAACTTCGCGCCGAACACCGTCGAGGAGGCGATGTCCACCCGGGCGTTGGCGGGGACCATCGCGAGTCGGTCGGGGTCCATCGCCAGCTGGATCGCCGCGGTGCCGTCGGGCCGGCGTTCGATCGCCGCGACGTGGCCGATCTGGACGCCGAGCATCTTCACCTTGGCGTCCGGGTTCAACACCAACCCGCTGCGCTCGGCGAGGACGGTCAGCGGAACGCTGGGGATGAAGCTGCCGCGGAAGAGCGCCGCGGTGAGCGCCACCAGGGCGACGAGGCCGAGGACCGTCACCAACCCGACGATGGGCCGAATCAAGTAGTCGCGCCGCGACGGCCGGCCGGGGTGAAACAGCCGCGGCCGCCCTAGCCTGTGCATTCCACGCTCCCCCCGCTCCTCGTCACCGCGTCGTCGCGCGGTCTCGTTGTGCAGCTACGTCGCACCCGGCCGTATTGGCCAGCGCGCGTAGATGTTTCGCCGAAGTGGACGTGTGCGGTCTCCATCGGTGAGGGGGTTCCGACCCGAGGCCGGAAGTCCCGAGGGACTGAGCGTGCCGAGACTATGACAGAAACAGATGTTTGGTCAATACCCCGTCCGCTCAGCGCGGTCGCCGGCCAACTCGGTCCCGTGCCCGCGAAACCATCGATGCCGTCGTGGCCACCTTATTTACGCATGTGTAGCCGCCGGGCCAGCACGAATACATAACTTTTGGAGCACGTGCCGACACCACACAACCTCCCGCCACCGATTGCTGACGCAACAAAACTTAGGGTAGAGCGTCAGGCCGCTACGGTTCGCCGAACCGCTCGATCAGCCGCGATGACTCGCCGTCGTCCTCGAGTTGGCGGGCCACCAGGTATCCCGGCCCCATCCAGCCCCGGCGGTTCCACTGCCCAAAGGAGATCCTGGTGCCCGGCGCACCGGAGGCCGCGGGCACCATCTTGACCCGCTCCAGAGCCTCCTTGACCCCGCGCGGGCTCAGCGGGTGCGCGTCGGTGAGCGCATGCAGAATCGTGACGGCCACATCGCGATTCACGACCGGCACACACCACTGCGGGCGGCGGCCGTGCAGCGCCTCGAACTCGTCGAGGAACGCCTGCCCCACCTGGTTGTGTTCGTCGTACTGGTCGATCCCGGTCCAGCCCAGGAACGCGTTCCACATCACCGGATTGATCCAGGCGTTCTCGAAGGCGGTGCCGGCAAACCGGGGCGGGTCCCAATCGAGTTCGGCCAGCGCGCGGTTGACCGGGACCACGCCGAAACCGAAGCCCGCGTGCACAATCGCCGTGGCCTTCGCGTCGCGCAGGGTTCGCACCGCCGCGCCGATATCCTGCGCGGTCTGCGCAATGGTGGCCTCGGCGACGATCCTGATGCCGCGCCGCCGGCAGGCCTTTCGGAAGTTCGCCACGTAGGCCTCGCCCACCAACGAGTTCTCCATCAACACACCGACCTCGGTGTGCCCGCCCTTGACCAGGAGGTCCGCCCAGAAGATGGGCTCGTCGAAGTGTGAACCCATCGGGAACGCGAAGAACCACTCGCCCAGCGCTTCATCGGAACCGGTGACACTGATCGCCGGAACCCGGAACCGGTCGCCGAGCGCATCCTTGATCGCCACCGCGTTGTCGCCGATGTGCGGCCCGAAGATCACCAGGCAACCCTCGTCCACCAACTCCTCGTAGGCATCGATGACGGCCTTGACCGTGCCCTTGGGCAGGCCCTCCACCTCGCGGTAGACGATCTCGATCGGACGGTCGATCAGGCCTTCCTCGAGGGCGGCGCCGAAGACCATGTCGAACGGGATGGTCAGGTCGTCGCGACGGTCCTGCGGATAATCGTCGGACAGCAGGAAGTCCATCAGGTAGCCGATCTTGATGGGTTCCGCTGTGCCCTCGTAGGACATCGCCACTCCTCCCCAAATCTTTGTTCTGGGACGCTACTGGGCGGTGGGCGCCAGGGTCAACGGAACCGTCCGGATTGCCGCCGATGTCAGTCCGTTGAACAGCTGGTATCGCCTGGGATCGCCGACGGTCACCGCACCGGCGGCCAGCGTCGGCCGCTCCGCATTTCGCGGCTGCGACAGCCTAACCTTTGTTGCAGATGCCGTTACGTGCGGCGCGAATCTGATAGCGTTTGTTCTCACTGCGGACTCTGGCAGCAGTGGTGTCATTGGCGCTGGATGGGACGTGTGCGCGAGCCCATCGGCACGACTTCGGCCGCCTGGGAGGTGTGGTGTCACTGCAACACTCCGCCGATGGCCGGGCATCCTCGACAGCGGCGCCGCCCGACGAGCCCGACCCGCTTTCCCGCGAGAGTTCGCGACGGGCCGAAATCCTCGCTACCGCGGAAGCTCTGATCGCCACGACGGGACTGCGCACGTCGCTGCAGCAGATCGCCAGCGCCGCCGGCATTCTCACCGGCAGCCTTTACCACCACTTCGCCTCCAAAGAGGCGTTGTTGATCGAACTCGTCCGCCGGTATCACGCGGATCTGACCGAGGTGGGCGCCGCGGGATTACGCCGACTGGATTCCGCCGACGCGGGCGGCGTCGAGGACACGATCGTCGAACTCGCCGCCGATATTGCCCGCTGCGCCGTACGCAACCGCGCTGCGCTGCAGATGTCCTTCCTCGAAGCGCCCACGGAGAGCCCGGAATTGAAGGGGCTGCTGAGTCAGCGGCCGGTCGCCATCCAGGACGCCATGGTGCAGACGCTGCGCGCCGGGCGCTGGAGCGGATACCTGCGGGCGGATCTGGATCTGGCCCCACTGGCCGACCGGATCTGTCAGTCCATGCTGCACGTGGGACTCGACGTCATCCGATGCGATGCCCCCGCCGACGACGTGGCGCGGGTGCTGTGCCAGATCCTGCTGCACGGCCTGGCCGCGCAACCCGCCGAGAACCGCCGGCTCGATCGCTCCGCCGCCCGCGCGGCCGCCGACGCCGCGTTGGCCCAGTGGGGCGACAGCGCCGATCCGGTGGCCGCCGAGCGGACCGACCAACCCCCTTCGGACGGCGAGGCCAAGGCCGACCACATCCGCCGGTCGGCGCGGACCGTGTTTGCCCGCAAGGGTTTCGAGCTGACCACCATCCGCGACATCGCCGCCGAGGCCGGCCTCAATGCCGCCACGGTGTACCGGGTGATCGGCGCCAAGGATCGGCTGCTGGGGTCCATCATGCAGGCCTTCGGCGACAAGATCAGCGCGGCCACCGTGGCCGCGCTCGAGTCGGATTCGTCCACCGTCGAGAAGCTCGACGCCGTGATCTGGACCCACATCAACGCGGTTCTGCGATTCCCGGACGAATGGAAGATCCAGCTCGCCTGGATGCGCCACGCCCCACCCGACACGCAGAGCCCCGCGCAGTCCTTCGGGCAGCGCATGCAGGACCTGGCGACGCTGCTGATCCAGGGATTGGACGCCGGCGATCTGCGGGTCGAACCGCGACCGCCGCTGGATCTGTTGGCCCGTTGCGTCATCGACGTGCTGTGGGTACCGGAGAACCTGATCCGCGACCTCGGCGCCGAGGGTGCACTGGCGATGGCCCGCGACGACGTGATCCGGGGCGTCGCCAGCCGCGACTGACCCGGATCACCTCCCGGTCTCACGTCGGGATCTTGGCCGCCAGATCGAGCACGGTGACGGTGTCGGTGCCGGTCTTCTTCAACCGTTCCGAGGAGCGGAAGCCGAGGTCGACATCGGTGGCCTGGGCGCGTAGGGCCCCGACCGTCAGATCCTCCTTGCGGTGGTGGGCGAACATGTCGAAGCTGTAGAGCCGCAACGCATTCTGGTGAGTGATCTTGTCCACCTCGACGTCGGGTACGCCGTCCAGGGACAGCGACAGCGACTCCGGCGCCAGCGGCCAGGTCGAGTCCGAGTGCGGATAATCGCATTCCCAGGTGACCATGTCGAGATTGAGCTTGTGCCGGCTCTCGACGCCGAAGCCATCGTCGATGAAGCACAGCGCGATCCGCTCCAGGAACACCTCGCTGGGCAGCTTGCCGCCGAAGTTCTGGTGCGTCCAGGCCCGGTGCATCGTGTAGACCCGATCGATGCGCTCCAGGAAGTAGGGCACCCAACCGATCCCGCCCTCGGACAACGCGAACGTCAGATCGGGCCACCGGCGTAGCGTCGGCGACCAGATCAGGTCCGCGGCGGCCTGCACGATGCTCATCGGCTGCAGCGTCATCATGGTGTCCACGGGGGCGTCCACCGACGTGATCACCACGCTCGACGACGACCCGATGTGCAGGTTGACGACAGTGTTCTCGTCGCTACACGCCTGCCAGAACGGATCCCAGTGCGGGTCGTGCAGCGACGGGTAGTTCAGCTTGGTCGGGTTCTCCGAGAAGGTCACGGCGTGGCAGCCCTTGCGCGCGACCCGGCGCACCTCGTCGGCCATGAGTTGCGGATCCCAGATCGGCGGCAGCGCCTGCGGGATCATCCGACCCGGGTACGCGCCGCACCACTCATCGATATGCCAGTCGTTGTAGGCACGCAGCACGGCAAGCCCCAGGTCCTTGTCCTGGGCGCGGGCGAAGTACTGGCCGCAGAACTGCGGGTACGACGGGAAGTTCAGGGCGGCCGCCACACCGTTGGCGTTCATGTCTCGGATGCGTTCGTGGATGTCGTAGCAGCCCTCGCGGATCTCGCTGAGCTTGGTGGGTTCGGCACCGTACTCGTCCGGCGGCCGACCCGCCACGGCGTTGAGGCCGACGTTCGTCGCCTCCTGCCCTTCGAAGACCCAGGCGTCGGTGCCGTCGGCCCGCTGGATCAGCTTGGGTACGTCGTCCTTGTACTTGTCCGGGATGTGGCCGTCGAACATGTCCGGCGGTTCCACCAGATGGTCGTCGACCGAGACCAGCACGAAGTCATTCATATTCATGGCGGACGACGCTAGAGTGAAACAGATATTAGGTCAATAGTTTGGGCGCCATCGACGACGACCGGCCGCGTGAACCGCGTTTATACCTCGCCATTGACCACGGTAGGCAGCCAGCGCTAGTCTTGCCAGAACAAACGTTAGGTTTCTTGGATCACCTCCGGTGGTCGGCAGCGAATGGAGCAGGAGCGCCTTGTGACCGACTTCGACACGATGGATTTCTTCACCGACGAGACTCTGGTCCCGGACCCGTATCCCTACTTCGACCACCTGCGCTCGAGGTGCCCGGTCACCAACGCCACGCCGTTCAACGTGCTCGCGGTGACCGGCTACGAGGAGGCGCTCGCCGTCTACAAGGACCAGTCCTTCTCGTCGTGCGTCTCGGTGGCCGGGCCGTTCTCGGGTCTTCCGTTCGGCCCGGGGGAATCCGAGGACGTCTCCGAACTGATCGAGCAACACCGCGGTCAGGTGCCGATGGCCGAGCACATCACCACCGAGGACCCACCGGTACACACCCGCACCCGCGCCCTGCTCAACCGGCTGATCACCCCGAAGCGCCTCAGCGAGAACGAGGACTTCATGTGGCGGTTGGCCGATCAGCAACTGGACACCTTCATCGAACGCGGGGCCTGCGAGTTCCTGACCGACTACGCGAAGCCGTTCTCGCTGCTGGTGATCGCCGACCTGTTGGGCGTGCCCGCCGAGGATCACGAGGAGTTCAAGGCCGCATTCGCGCTGTCCCAGGTCGGCGAGCTGGGACAGGAGGCCCCGACCGACCACAATCCGCTGAGCTGGCTGAACGAGAAGTTCTACAGCTACATCGAAGACCGCCGACGCACACCGCGCGGCGATGTGCTGACCGAGCTGGCCCAGGCCAAGCACGAGGACGGCTCGACGCCGGACATCGAACACGTGATGAACCTGTCGACGTTCCTGTTCGCCGCCGGCACGGAGACCACCACCAAGCTGGTCAGCGCCGCGGTGCGCATCATCGGCGAAAACCCGCACTTCGAGACCGAACTGCGCGATGACCGCAGCAAGATTCCGTCCTTCCTCGAGGAGACCCTGCGGGTGGAGAGCCCGGTCAAGGCGCACTTCCGGATGGCGCGCACGACAACGAAGTTGGGCGAGGTGGAAGTGCCGGCCGGCACGACGGTGATGGTGTTGCCCGGCGCGTGCAATCGCGACGAGCGAAAGTTCCCGGATCCCGACACCTTCCAGCCCGATCGCGCTAACGTCCGGGAACAGATCGCGTTCATCCGGGGGGTGCACTCCTGCCCGGGAGCGCCGTTGGCGCGCGCGGAGGGCCGGGTGTCGCTGCACCGGATCCTCGACCGGATGCGCGACATCACGATCTCGGAGGAGCACCACGGCGCGGCGGACAACCGGCACTACAGCTACGAGCCGACGTTCATCATGCGCGGACTCAGCGAACTGAACATCACCTTCAAACCGCTCGACTGAACCGACAGTAAAGGGAACACATATGACCGGAAAGCTCAGCGGCAAAGTCGCTTTCATCACCGGGGCGGCGCGCGGTCAGGGCCGCGCGCACGCGCTGGCGATGGCGCGCGAAGGTGCCGACATCATCGCGGTCGACATCTGTCGCGACATCCCGTCCAACCCCTACCCGCTGGCCACGCCCGACGATCTCGCCGAGACCGAACGCTCGGTCAAGGAACTCGGTCGCCGGATCGTGGCCCGCATCGCCGACGTCCGGGAACGCCACGAGCTTCGGGATGCGTTGGAGGCGGGCGTGGCCGACCTGGGCCGGGTCGACATCGTCGTCGCCAACGCCGGCATCCTGCCCATGGCGATGGGCGATCCGGACCCGATGGGCTTCGTCGACGCCTCCGACGTCGACCTGGTCGGCGTGATGAACACCGTGGCCGTGGCGGTCCCGCACCTGCCGAACGGCTCGTCGATCATCGTGACCGGCTCGACCGCCGGGATGATCCGCGGCACCACCACCAGCCCGGACATGGGCCCCGGCGGCGCCGGCTACGGCTGGAGCAAGCGCGTGGTGATCGAGTACGTGGAGGAGATGAGTCTGCACCTGGCGCCCAAGATGATTCGCGTCAACGCGATCCATCCGACGAACTGCAACACCCATCTGTTGCAGAACGAGGGCATGTACGGGGTGTTCCGTCCGGACCTGAAGGCCGAGGGCAAGACGGCCACCCGGGAGGACGCCGAACCGCTGTTCTCACTCTTCCAGGCGATGCCCATCCCCTATGTCGAACCGGAGGACATGGCCCACCTCGGGGTGTTCCTCGCCAGCGACGAGAGCCGCTACATCACCGGTCAGCAGATCCGGGTGGACGCCGGGTCGTTGCTCAAGTGGCCCAACGGCCCCGGCGGCTAGGCCGCGGGCTTAGATCCAGGAGATCTTCGCGGGGATTCAGTCCTGCCGGTGCAGGAAGCCATGCAGGATGGCCTGCACGAGTTCATCGACGATGGCTTCCCGCGGCGGCGGACTGTTCCCGAAGAACGTCGAGCGCAGGGCCACCATCCCGACGATCATCGCCACCGTGGAGTGCGCGGGCAGATCCGGCTGCCCCGAATGCATTCCACGCAGACTCATCCCCTCGCCGCTGATCCCGCCGAGCAGCGTCAGCGCCCGGCGGATGTCGGCGATGCCGGCGCTCTCGATCTCCTCGTCGCTGAGCCCGTCGGCGGCAACCAAGGTCAACAGCAGCCCCCGGTGGTCGACGAGGACGTCGTAGAGGCGGCCGACGAACTGCCGGGCCAGTTCCTTCTCGTCGGTCTCCTCCGGGACCACCGCCTGCCACGTCGCGCCGAACTCGTCGACGAAGTTGGTGAACGGCAGCACCAGCGCCTCCCGGAACAGCCCCGCCTTCGAGCCGAAGTGGCGGAACAACAGGTATTCGGTGACGCCGGCCGCCTCGGCGATCTCCCGCGTGGTGGTGCTGCGGTAGTCCCGGCGGGCGAACAGGTCACGCGCGGCCTCGAGCAACAGTCGGCGGGCCTCACCGGGCGCCCGCCGCGGGGCCGGCTTCTCCTTCGTCGACCGCCTGTTGGTCGAACGTCCCTGGGTCACGGTGCATCACTCCTCGAACCGCCCGGCGCGGCTGAACTTTCACGATAGGCCCAGGCTTGACCCGGCCCCGTTAATAGTGTCCACTATTACACATCGCATTGCCCGCCAAAGGAGGCAGCCGTGGGCGCAATTGTCATGCTCGGCACACTTTTTGGACTGATCGTCCTGATCGTCGGATTGGTGCTGTACTTCGACCCGGAGGCGCGCGGCGCCCGGGCCCCGGAGGTTGACCAGTGAACGTCAGCGTCGACTTCCTGATCAGTGCCGGCGTCACGTTCGCCTACGTGGGCGGCCTGGCGTTCCTGCTGATCGGCATCTACCTGAGCTACCGACGCGGCCGGCTGCATCCGCTGCTGCTGCTGTCCATCTCGGCGATCTCGTTCTCGTGGATCGAGGCACCCTACGACTGGGCGGTGTACGCGCAGTTCCCGCCCGCGCTGCCGCGCATGCCGTCCTGGTGGCCGCTGGACATGACCTGGGGCGGATTGCCCTCGGCGGTGCCGGTCGGTTACATCGCGTACTTCGTGCTGCCGGCCGTCATCGGCGCCGCGCTGGGCCGGCGGGTCGCCAGGAAGTTCCAGTGGCGTCGGCCCCAGACCCTGCTGGCGGTCGGTTTCGCCGTCGGCTTCTGCTGGGCGTTCGTGTTCAACGCGCTGATCGGCGCGCGTCTCGGGCTGTTCTACTACGGGTACGTCATCCCCGGCCTCGGGCTCTGGGAAGGCACCAAGAACCAGTACCCGATCTACGACTCCATCGCCATGGGCGTGCAGATGATGACCTTCACCTACCTGCTGGGGCGCACCGACGCCCAGGGCCGCAACGTCCTGGACATGCTGGCCGACAAGCTGTCCAAGACCAAGTTGCAGTCCGCACTGGTCTCGGTGGTGGCGGCCATCGTGGTCGGGCACGCGGTCTACGGCTCGGTGTTCGCGCCGCACCTGGTGACCAAGCTCAACGGCTGGGTGACCTCGGGCCCCACCGAGCAGCTGTTCCCCGGCGTCCCCAACCAACCGCAGTGACACCTTGCGCCGCGGCTCGCGCGGTCGCCAGTATTGGAAGACGGAATTGCAGTGACGATTGATGATCCGATGACCGACTTGTATTACGACCCCTTCGATTTCGACATCGATGACAACCCGTACCCGGTGTGGAAGCGGATGCGGGCCGAGGCCCCGCTGTACTACAACGAGAAGTACAACTTCTACGCCCTGACTCGGTACGACGATGTCGCGCAGGCCCTGCCGGACTGGCAGACCTACCGCTCGGGCCGGGGCACCACTGCCGACATCTTGTTCAGCGGTATCGAGGTGCCCCCCGGCATCCTGCTGTTCGAGGACCCCCCGCTGCACGATCTGCATCGCCGGCTGCTGTCGCGGGTCTTCACGCCGCGGCGGATGCTGGCGGTCGAGGATCTGGTCCGCGGATTCTGCGCGCGCGCACTGGATCCGCTCGTCGGCGAGGAGGGCTTCGACTTCGTCGTCGATCTGGGCGCCATCATGCCGATGCGCACCATCGGCTATCTGCTCGGCATCCCCGAGGAGGGCCAGGAGCAGATCCGCGCCCGCACCGACAAGAGTATCTCGGTGGGCGAGGACGTCGGCGACGTCAGCGCGACGGTCTTCGCCGAGTCGCTGGCCCTGTTCGCCGATTACATCGAGTGGCGGGCCACCCACCCCTCCGATGATCTGATGACCGAGTTGCTCAACGCGGAGGTCGAGGAACCCGACGGCACCCGGCGGCAACTCGAACGCACCGAGGTGCTGGCCTACACCGCGATGATCGCCGGCGCGGGCGGAGAGACCACCGCCCGGCTCATCGGGTTCATGGGCGAGCAACTCGGCAAGCACCCCGATCAGCGGCACGAACTCGTCGCCGACCCGTCGCTGATCCCGTCGGCGGTGGAAGAGACGCTGCGCTACGACCCGCCGTCACCCGTACAGGCGCGCTATGTGGCCAACGACGTCGAACTCTACGGCCAGGTGGTCACCGAGGGCTCGTACATGCTGCTGATCAACGGATCGGCCAACCGCGACGAGTCCCGCTACACCGACCCGGACCGCTACGACATCCACCGCAAGGGCGGGCATCTGAGCTTCGGGCAGGGCATCCACTTCTGCCTCGGCGCGGCACTGGCCCGGCTCGAGGCGCGCGTCGCGTTCGAGGAGGTGCTCAAGCGCTGGCCGGACTGGGAGGTCGACTACTCCGGTACGCGCATGGCGCACACCTCGAGCGTGCGCGGCTGGGCGCAACTCCCGGTCCGGACCCGCTGAGTTCGCCCCTCAGTCGAAGGCGTGCCGCGGCAACGTATTCGGCAAGTCCAGTGAACTCAGCAGGCCGGTCTTTGCCGCCACGACATACGGGATGGCGTTGACGACACGCATGGCGGTGGCCGTCATGGCGGCCCGACCCGCGCCGTGCCCCTCGGCGGCCCCGAGCGTCATGGCGCAGTGCACATCCGGCTCGCCGTCGATGTCGACCCGGTAGGTGGCGTCCGAATCCGAGGTCGGCCACTCGGGCGCGACGTCGCGCGCCATCCGGATGATGTGTTCGACCACGATCCGTTCGTCGCCGTCGACCATGCCGACCGCGCGGGTGCGCACGGCGCCGCAGGTGCCGGCGGGAATGGTGCCGAACGCCACTTCGATGTCACGGCCGGTGAGCGCGCGGTCCAGCCTTCCTCGGACCTCGCTCACCTGCGCGCCGAGCGCGTCGGCCATCATTGCGATCGGTGCGCGCCAGGCCATCTCGATGAACCCCGGCGTCTCGAGCATGGGTGTGAAGTCCAGCGGGCGACCAAATCCCATGCCGTCCATCATGATGTCGGCCACCGGGTAGTGGTCGTTGAGCGCGACCTCGGTGACGGTGATCCGGCGGATCGACTTCGACTGGGTGGTCAGCAGCAGCGCCAACTGATCCGACCCGAAGCCCGGGAAGATTCCCGACACGTAGAACGACGCGTTGCCCGCGGTCGCGGCGGCCGCCAGCTGCTCGCGCCACTGCGGGGAGTGGAACGACGGCGGATACACCAGCATGGTCGACGAGGTCGAGACGACGTTGATCCCGGCCTCCAGCAGTCGGACGTAATCCGGTACGGTCGCGGCGTCGCGTTCCGGCCCGCTGGCGGTGTAGACCACGCAGTCCGGCCGCAGGGCGATCAGCGCTTCGGCGTCGTCGGTGGCCGCGATCCCGATCGGTGTGCCGCCGGCCAACTCCCCCGCATCGCGGCCCACCTTGTCCGGCGAGTGCACCCACACGCCGGCCAGTTCGAGGTCCGGACGACGGCCGATGGCATCGATGGCGATCGATCCGACCCCGCCGGTGGCCCAGACGACGACTCGCAGCGGTGCTGTCATGTGATTTCTCCAATCATGGTGTCGGTCAGATGGTTTGCCGGGCGGCCGCACTCGCCGCCGCGGCGCGCTCCAGGTACGGCCAGGCGGTCTCCGGCGGCATGCCCCCGCACAGCGGGAGCAACGGCAGGGGCCGGCCCGCGCGCAGGTACTCGACCGCCTCGGGTTCGGTGAGGATCCGGTACGGTCCGCCCGGCTCGCGCAACTCGGCGACGGTGCTCGCCCGCGAGATGCTGGCCACCGTGTCGTCGTCGGGCCGGTAACTCGCCGCCGCCCGCGCGTCGTGCAGCAGGTACTCGCCGATCTCGCGCCACGCGGAGTCCACGTCGTCGGCGACGAAGACCGCGGTCGGCGCGCCCGGCACCGGAAGCTGCACCGGACCGGGGGTGGTTCCCGCTGCCCGGCAGCAGGATTCGTAGTACTCGACGAGTCCGTCGTCGGCGGCCTGGGAGATGAAGCCCAGTCCGTGGCGGGCCGCGCGGCGCGCGGCGGCGCGGCTGCCGCCGGCGATCACCACGTGCGGACCGCCCGGCGTCGTGCACCGCGGCGTCACGCGGATGCTGCGGCCGCCGTGCTCGACGCTCTCGCCGCGCAGCAGTCCCAACAGCACCGGCAACTCGGCGTCGGCGACCACCCCGCGTCGCCGATAGTCGAGCCCGAACAGGTCGTACTCCTCGGCGCGGTGCCCGACGCCCAACGCGTAGGACACCCGGCCGCGGCTGAGGATGTCGAGGACGGCCATCTCCTCGGCCAGCCGGACGGTGTCCCACAGCGGCAGCGGAACCGCGGCGAGCAGAATGGCCAACTGCGTGGTCCGCGCGGCGATCGCCGAAGCCAGCAGCAGCGGTGTGGGCAGGTGGCCGTCGTCGGCGCCGTGGTGCTCGGACAGCACGGCCAGCACCGCGCCGCGGGTCTCCACCCAGGCGCACATGTCCAACGCGGTCGAGTACAGGTCGGTGATCCCGGCGCCGCCCGGCGCCCGCATGTCAAACCTGAGGATGAGCATCGAGACTCGCCGCCGTCACGGGCACCGATACTAACCTAATTTTTGTTTCTCACGGCCCGATTTCGGATCTCAGTTGCAGGGAAAAGCACCTGACCGGCAGCAAATATTAGGTGCCCGAGGCGGACTGCGACGCTCCCGCGAGCGGTGTCGAACGCGGCGGCGCCCGTCGCCGGGTAGCGTGCGGACGACGGTACCCGGCGCCTTCGGACAGGACCGGGCCCAACACTTGCCGAAGAGGACGCGCATGAACGACGCCGCCACCACTGGTCCGACCCGCGAACTCGCGCTGGATCTGTACCGCAGCGCGGCAGTGATCCTGGTGGTCATCGGCCACTGGCTGCTCTCGGTCATGACCTACGACGACGGAACGTTCGGCCGGGACAACCCGCTGGTGCTGATGCCCTGGACGCAATGGCTCACCTGGTTCTTCCAGGTGGTCCCGGTCTTCTTCGCGGTCGCCGGGTACGCGAGCGCGGTGTCGTGGGCACGGTTCGAGGCCGAGAGCACCGCGACCCGGCAGGAGTGGTTGCGCCGCCGGGTGAGCCGGGTGCTCGGTCCCACGGCCGCCTACGTGGTCCTGGTGTTCATCGTGATGGCCGTGTTGTTCGCCGCGGGGATCAGCGGATCGGTGCTGGCCCTCGGCGGCTGGGCCGTCGCGATGCACCTGTGGTTCCTGGCCGTCTACCTGATGGTGGTGGCCCTGACGCCGGTGGCGGTCGCCGCGCACCGCCGCTGGGGGTTGGCCGTACCGGCGGTGCTGGCCGGTGCGGTGGTCGTCGTCGACGTGATCGGCATCGCCACCGAGGTGCCCGAGATCCGGATGCTCAACTACTTCTTCTGCTGGGCCGCGATCTATCAGCTCGGGATCGCCTGGCGTGACGGACTTTTGCGGCGCAGGCTGCTGTTGGGGATGGCCGCCGTCGCGGCGGTGGCGCTGCCGATGCTGGTGACCTGGGGCCCGTATCCGGTCGCCATGATCGGCGTCCCCGGGGTGCGGGTGGAGAACAGCGCCCCGCCGTCGGTAGCGCTGTTGGCGCTGGCCGCCGTGCAGATCGGTGTGCTGCTGGCGATCACCGGTCCCGTCAACCGCTTCCTGCGGCGCGGGCGGTGGCCGAAGATCATCGGGGTGGCCAACAACAACGTGATGGCGCTGTACCTCTGGCACATGCTGCCGGTGGTGATCGTCACGCTGGTCGGCTACCCCACCGGGTTGCTGCCCCAGCCGCCGACCGGTTCCGGCGCGTGGTGGCTGGCCCGGCTCGAGTGGGAGCTGATCCTCGCGGTCGTCACGGTGGCGCTGCTGGTGCTGCTGTGGTGGGGCCGGGCCATTTTCGCCGCGCCGGTCCCGAGCTTCGGGGTGCCGATCCCGGAGTCCGTCGCGACCATCGGGCTCTACCTGGGGACGGCGGCCGCGGCCGTCGCGCTGGGCCGGCTGGCCGCCGGCGGCTTCGCGCCCGACGGCGAATTCCCCGTCCTCACCGCCGCGCTGTTCCTCGGCGGGCTGGTCCTGGTGGCGATCCGGCCGCGCAGCCGGGTCAAGGATCCCGCCTGAGGCTGCCTTTGCGCCGAGACCAGCCTGTGCGCGCGAGATTGCCTCCAGGGCTGTTGCCCGGCGCTGCTCACGACCCTGGCAGCATTTTCGCGGCCCCGCGGCGCCTGAGGCTCGCTCAGGCCGGCTCGATCTGGCTCATGACCATCTCCATGAACGGGCGATAGAGGTCCTCGTCGTCGAGATGGCTGCCGAGGGTGACGCCCTCGTTGGTGGCGATCAGCAGCTTGGCCAGGACCTCCGTGGGCACCCGCGACCGGCCGCCGACCTTCTCCAGATGCGCGTCGATGTAGTGCGCCAGGGAGCGGATGGTCTCCTGCCGACGCTCGGCGAGCGCCGCCCGCGCCTCCGGATTGCGCAGCAGGAATAGCGTGAACTCGTAGCCCAGCGCGGCCCGCTGCGCCGCGCCGATGCTCAGCTCCTGCCAGCGGCGGGCCAGCTTCTCGACGTCCAGGTCGCCCAACGAATGGAACGACTCGACGATGTCGGTGAATCCGTCGAGGAACCGCTGCAGCTGACGCTCCATCACCGCCAGGAACAGCGCTTCCTTGGTGCCGAAATGGGAGTAGATCGCCCCGCGGGTGTAGCCGGCCGCGTCGGCGATCAGTTCCAGCGACGCCCCGGCCAGGCCCTGTCGGGCGACGACCTCCTCGGCCGCGTCCAGCAGCAGGTTCCGCGTGTGTTCGACCCGCCGTTCCCGCGTCCACCGTTCAGCCACGCGCCCATCCTCCCAGGCCCGTCACCGCCACAGGACAGCACGCCACGCTCGCCCAAATCCAACCTTGTATGTAGGATACAGTTCTGTATATTACTCGTGTGCGCTGCGCCACAGCCCATCGAAAAGCGCCCCTCGAGACACTGTGATTGGCGGTCGACGGTAATGACGACGAGTACGGCACGCGACCTGTATTACGACCCGTGGGATGTCGCGCTCAACGCGGATCCCTACCCGATGTTCAAGCGGTTCCGCGATCAGGCGCCGCTGTACTACAACGAGCCGCACGACTTCTACGCCGTCAGCCGCTTCGAGGACGTCAACCGGACCCTGGTGGACTACCGCACGTTCAGTTCCGCGCGCGGCGTCGTGCTGGAGATCCTCAAGTCCGGCATGGAGATCCCGCCCGGGGTACTGATCTTCGAGGATCCGCCGATCCACGACATCCACCGCAACCTGCTCTCGCGCGCCTTCACGCCGAAGAAGATCAACGCGCTGGAGCCGATGATCCGCGAGTTCACCATTCGCTGTCTGGACCAGGTCGACGGTGACACCTTCGACTTCGTCAAACACCTGGGCGCGATCATGCCGCTGCGCGTGGTCAGCATGCTGTTCGGCATCCCGGAGCACTTCCAGCAGCGGGTGCAGGAGGACGGCGACCGCCACGTCCGGACCGAACGCGGCGGCCAGATGACCGACAATCCCGACGGCGCCATAACCAACGGGGAGGTGTTCGCCGACTTCATCGACTGGCGCGCCACCAACCCGTCGGACGACCTGACCTCGGAATTGCTCGAGGCCGAGTTCGAGGACGAGACCGGGGTGGTGCGCCGGCTGCGCCGCGACGAGTTGCTGATGTTCATGAACGTGGTGGCCGTGGCGGGGGCGGAGACCACCACCCGGCTGATCGGCTGGACCGGAAAGCTGCTGTCGGAGTATTCCGATCAGCGCCGCCTGCTGGCCGCCGACCGCTCGCTGCTGGGCAGCGCCATCGAAGAGATCCTGCGCTACGAACCGCCGGCGCTGCAGGCCGCGCGCTACGTGACCCAAGACGTCGAGATCCACGGCCAGGTGGTCCCCCAGGGCAGCGCCATCCTCACCCTGATCGGTGCCGCCAACCGCGACGAGCGCCGCTTCGGCGACAACGCCGAGAACTTCGATATCACCCGAAAGGGAAAGCAGCACATCACCTTCGGGGTCGGCGCCCACTACTGCCTCGGCAACGCGCTGGCGCGCATCGAAGGCCGAGTCGCCCTCGACGAGATCCTGAACCGCTTCCCCGACTGGGAGGTGGACCTGGACAACGCGGTGTTCTCCTCGTCGTCGGCCGTGCGCGGCTGGGACAGCATGCCCGCCCGCGTCTGACCCGCCCACCACCGGCCATCTCGCGGCCGGCCCGCGGTCGTGATAATTGTAGAGAACGGCTGATCATGAAAACCGGGGTATGACAGCTACCGCAGGCGCAATCGCGGGGGTCGCAGAAGGGACGCTCCGTGATCTGCCCGCACTGCAGCATCGAACTGCTGTATCGCAGTCGTGGCGACGGCAGATGCGCCAGGTGCAGGAAGCGCTTCGCCCTCGAACCCCGCGAAGCCCCGCTGCGGCTACACGACCTGCGGGTGCGTGCGCTCAGCGACCGCCTCCGTGACGGTCGCGACCTGCGCTACACGCTGACCCAGTTCCGCTACGCCGCGGCCCGCCGAAGGCTCCCCGAACTGAACCGGGTCGCCAACTGGGCACTCACCATCTGGTGTGGGGTGCTCCTCTGGGGGACGTTCATCCTGGCGCTGGTCAGCGGCCTGGCCGTGCTGACCGTGATCGGCATCGGGGTGGCGTTGCTGGTCGGCGGCATCGCGCTGAACCTCGCGGCGCGCCCGGTGCTGCGGCGGTTGACCACCGTCCGCATGCCGCTGACCGCCGAACGCCTGGTCACCGACGTGCTCGAACCCTGGCAGAAGGTCTACCAGCAGTGGCCCCCGGGGATGATCGACGAGGACCAGGTGCCTATCCCGATGCCGGCCTCGCCCCGGTACGCGCTGGTGTGCCCGAACCGCAGCGTGCTGGCCTGCCTGGCCGCCAACGGTGTACCGGCGGCCTACGACATGGCGTTGCTGGAAGACCCCCGACAGGTGCCCGCCGGGTTGCCGGTGCTGGTGCTGCACAACGCCAGCCTGCCGGGCCTGGCCCTGGCGCGCGACGCGCGGCAGTGGTTCGGCCCGCGGGCGCGGGTGCTGGGCATCGCCCTAAAGATGGTGATGGACAACGAGCGCGCGATCCGGTTGCGGGAGCGGCCCACTCGCCGGGCCGACCGGGCTTTCCTGGCCGGCGAACCGGTGTCGGAGCGCGAGGTCCGGTGGCTGGCCGCCGGCTGGTGGTCGCCCGTGGCGGCGATGCCGCCCGCGGCTCTACTGCGCGCGGTGTCTCGCGCGGTGGAGCGGATCGATGCGCAGTGGGACCCGGAACGCGCCCAGGCCCGTCGGGTGGGCTTCCTGTCCTGGCCGGCGGCATGAGACGCCTACTTGCCGACCGCCTGCTGCACGGTGCGATCCGCCGCGCGGGCGCCCCGGGCCGGTTGCGCTTCACCGAGCGACAGTTGTTCTACGAGATGTGCCGCGGCCTGCTGCCGGCGCACCGACTGCCCCGCCGGATCGGGTACTCCCCGCCAACGCTGCTGTCCCCGGAGGTCTTCCAGGACGCCGTGCACCGCCATGGACCCATCGACGGCCTGCTTGCCCCGGCCGCCCCGACGGCCCGGCCCCTCGGCAAGCACACTCCCGAGCCGGACCTGTTCGACTACGGCCTACCCCGGCTGCTGATATGCCAGTCCCACACGGTCGCGGAGATGTTGCGCGCCAATGGGATCCCGATGGAATCGGCGTGCCCCGTGCTCAGCGCGGCCGAACTGCCCGCCGATCCCGGCCTGACCCGGATGTTGCGGCAGGCCGGTGCGGCCACCGTCTACGTCCTGCACGATGCCGGCGTCGCCGGACTGGCGTTGCCGGGAGAACTGCCCCGGCTCACCGACATTCCGGACACCGCCAGGGTGGTCCCGATCGGCCTGCGGCCGGCGCAGGTCTGGCCGCTGCACCTACCGCATCTGCGGGGCCCGGCCGGGTACGCCGCGACGGCCGACCCGAAGGAGCAGGCCTGGCTGCGGCGAGGTCGGACCGTCGAGGTGGAAGCCGTGTCCCCGGCGGTGTTGCTGCGCAGCGTGCACCGGCTGGTGCGGGGCGTGGCCCGGCCCAGCACCGGACTCGTCGATCTGCAACGCGCCCGGCACGCGGGCTTTCTGACCTGGCCCACCGGATGAAGGAGCCGACAGTGCCCGAACGTGGCAAGGACGCCCGCGAGATCGGCTACGCCGACGAATTGCTGGCCGGCGGTACCGTGCACCGACGCTACTCCGACGGCCGTCAGGAGTGGCGTACCCGCACCCCCGGCGGCGCCGTACCGTGGCGAGATGATCAGGGCCGCAGCGGGGTTGACGAACCGCTGGGCGACAAACTGATCAAGCGCACCTTCTCCGACGGCTCGGTGGCCTACGGGCGCGAAGCCGGGTTCGGTCGCACCCTGTGGCGCGACGGCACCCTGACCGTCAACCGGTCGTCCTTCGGCGGTCGCCTCGGCGGGATCCTGGCGGCGGTCACCGGCGCGGTCGTGGTGGGCGGCCTGGTCCTGCCGCCGGAATCGCTGACCCCGCAGGAGGAGCAGGCCCTGCGCGACGAGGCGACGGCGGACGCGGGCGGCGACGGCGGCTCCGGCGACTACGGGGACTGGGGTGGCCCGGGCGACGACGGCGGCGGCGACTTCGGCTGAGGAGAAACATGTCTCGATGGTGCGCATTCCTGACGACCGCGGATCCGGCCGACCAGCTGCGGGCGGTGGGCGCCGCGGCGGTCACCGCGGCCGGCGACCACGGACTGGGCCTGCTCGACGAGCCGGGCGCGGCCACCGGGCCGCACCGCGTGGGACGGTTCACGGCCGTCGGCGAGGTCACCCTCTACAACCGGGCGCGGCTGCGCACACTGCTGGGCGCCGATGCGCCCCCGGCGGACTGCCCGGACGCCG
>JAEWRC010000049.1 GCA_023460175.1 Actinomycetes bacterium | reverse complement strand
GGGCAGGTTGCCGGACTGCGGCTGCTCGCGCACCGGCTGCGAGGCGCTGGGCGGATACCCGGTCGGATACGTGCCGCTGGTCGGGTAGGCCGGTTGCGAGGTGCTCGGCGGGTAGCCGGACGTGGGGCGCGGGCCGCTCGGGTAGGGCGGCCGCGGCGGCGGGGTGCTCGGCGGTGCGCCGGTCGGATACATCGGCTGGCTGGGGTGGCCGCCGGGGCCGGTCGCCAGCGGCGGGCGCGCCACCGGGACCGCGGCGGTCTGCGGGGGCATGCCCACCGATCCGGTCTGACCGCCCAACTCGAAGCTGAGCTGCGGGCCGTCCGGGTTGCCGATGTTGATCGCCATGCCGTCGGTGATGTCGACGGCCGGCACGCGGCGGCCGTGCACGAACATGCCGTTGAGCGAGCCGTTGTCGATCGCTTGCCAGCGTCCTCGGTCGATGCGCAGAATCAGGTGAGCCCTGGAGATCAGGGGATGCGCGATGCGCACGTCAGCGCGCAGGTCGCGACCGATCACCACATCATTGCCCGCAGCGAAGGTCCGCTGGGACCCGTCGAACCGTACGGTCAGCGCGGGTGCCACTGGTCCAGTCATCGGGTCCAACTGTAACGGGCTACCGGTCCGGAGCGCCGGTCAGCACGCAGTAGGTGTGGCTGTAGATGGTCGGCATGCACAGGTTGCAGTGGTTGCACACCGACTTCACGGTGTGCGCGTCGCCGTCGGCCTCGATGCGGTTCAACAGATCGGGTTCGGCCAGCAGCGCGCGGCCCATCGCGACGAAATCGAATCCGGCGGCCATCGCGCGGTCCATGGTCTCGCGGTTGGTGATGCCGCCCAGCAGGATCAACGGCAGCTTCAACTCGGCACGGAACTGGCTGGCCTCGCGCAGCAGGTAGGCCTCCCGGTAGGGGTACTCGCGCAGGAACTTCTTGCCGGTCATCCGCATGCCCCAGCTGAGGGGCGGCTTGAACACCGCGGAGAATTCCTTGACCGGCGCGTCGCCGCGGAACAGGTACATCGGGTTGACCAGCGAACTGCCGGCGGTCAGCTGCAGCGCATCCAGCCCGCCATCTTCCTCGAGCCACTTCGCGGTCTGCAGCGACTCCTCCATCGAGATCCCGCCGCGCACGCCGTCGGACATGTTGAGCTTGGCGGTGACGGCGATCTGATCGCCGACGGCCCGGCGCACCGCGCGGACGACGCCGCGGGCGACCTTGGCGCGGTTCTCCAGCGATCCGCCGAATTCGTCGGTGCGACGGTTGATCAGCGGGCTCAGGAACGAGCTGGCCAGGTAGTTGTGGCCGAGGTGGATCTCGACGGCGTCGAAACCGGCGTCGATGGCCAGCCGGGCGGCGTTGGCGTGCGCCTCGGTGACCTCGCGGATGTCCTCGAGGGTGGCCTTCTTGGCGAACCGCATCGACAGCGGGTTGAAGAACCGCACCGGCGCGAGCGCGCGGGCCTTGTTGGTCTTGGCGTTGGCCACCGGGCCCGCGTGCCCGATCTGGGCGCTGATGGCCGCGCCCTCGGCGTGCACCGCGTCGGTGAGCCGCCGCAGGCCGGGCAGGGCTTCCGGACGCATCCAGATCTGCCAGCCGTCGGTGCGGCCACCGGGTTCGACCGCGCAATAGGCCACCGTGGTCATGCCGACCCCACCGGCGGCCGGGCGGCGGTGGAAGTTGATCAGATCATCGGTGACCAGGGCATCCGGCGATGCCGCTTCGAAGGTCGCGGCCTTGATGATGCGGTTGCGCAGGGTCAGCGGGCCGAGCCTGGCCGGACTGAACACATCTGGGCTGGTGTTCACATCAGGAACTCAACACCGCGGCGTTCGGGTCTGTCAAAAGGCACCGATGCAAGAATGTCGGACGTGGGTGCGACAGTTCTGGACGGTAAGGCCACGCGCGACGAGATCTTCGTGGATCTCAAGGAGCGGGTGGCGAAGTTGACGCAGGCCGGGATCACCCCGGGCCTGGGCACCATCCTGGTCGGCGAGGACCCGGGGTCGCAGGCCTACGTGCGCGGCAAGCACTCCGACTGCGCCAAGGTCGGCATCACCTCGCTGCGCCGCGACCTGCCCGCCGACATCACCCAGGCCCAACTCGACGACACCATCGACGAGCTCAACGCCAACCCCGAGTGCACCGGCTACATCGTGCAGTTGCCGCTGCCCAAGCAGCTGGACGAGAACGCCGCGCTGGAACGCATCGACCCGGACAAGGACGCCGACGGTCTGCACCCGACCAACCTCGGTCGGCTGGTGCTCGGCAAGGAGGCGCCGCTGCCGTGCACCCCGCGCGGGATCGTGCACCTGCTGCGCCGTTACGACGTGGAACTGGCCGGCGCGCACGTGGTGGTGATCGGCCGCGGCGTGACCGTGGGCCGGCCGCTGGGACTGCTGCTGACCCGGCGTTCCGAGAACTCGACGGTGACCCTGTGCCACACCGGAACCCGCGACCTGGCCGCGCTGACCAAGCAGGCCGACATCATCGTGGCCGCGGTCGGGGTGCCGCACATGGTGACCGCGGAGATGGTCCGTCCCGGGGCGGCGGTGGTCGACGTCGGCGTCAGCCGGGTCGACGGCAAGCTCACCGGCGATGTCCACCCCGACGTCTGGGACGTCGCCGGGCACGTCTCGCCCAACCCGGGTGGTGTGGGCCCGCTGACGCGGGCGTTCCTGCTGACCAACGTCGTCGAACGCGCCGAGTCGCGGCAGTGACGGTGCGCTCGGCGCTGCGTGCCCAGTGGCCGATCCTGGCCGTGTTCGCGACCTTCGCCGTCGCCTTCGTCCTGGTGGCCGCCGGCTTCTGGCGCCGCGGTGCGCTGCTCATCGGCATCGGGGTCGGCATCGCCGCGGCGCTGCGGTTGCTGCTCACCGAGGAGCGCGCCGGGTTGCTCGGGGTGCGCACGAAGGGGATCGATTTCGTCACAACCGCATCGGTGGCCACAGTGGTGATGTACGCGGCCTGGACTATCGATCCGCTGGGCACGTCTTAGTCAATTCACAGAGCATTCTCGGCCCGTGTCCGACGGGCGCGTCACTAAGATGCCCCCATGGGGGCACTATTGGAGAATTCGGCGAGCGCATCGGGGGATGGCTCGCCCGCGACACTGCCGCGACTACTGCGGGATCTGCACGCCGAGAGGCAATCCATCCATCGTCAGCAGGACGCCCTGCGGCACTGGCTCGATGGCCACGATCCGAGTAAGCCACTACGGATCTCGCTGCGCGCCAACGGGTTCGGGATGCTACTCAACGAGCTGGACGCAAAACAGGGGCGGCACAACTAGTTTCGATCAACCCGCCAGCGTCGCGCGGATGCACACCGTCACGTACGGCAGTGCGACGCCGGTGGAGTTCGCCAGGGCCGGGTGGGTGGCCAGCAGTTCGCGCACCCGGGCCAGGGTCTGGGTGCGCACCTCGGCGGGCGAGGTGATGCAGTAGCTGCGCGAGGCCACCAGGTCCACCACCGCCTGCGGGGTCAGGTAGTTGGTCCACTCCACCTGATGGCGCTGCACGTCGGCGAACGGTTCGGGCAGCGGCACCGACTGGCTGAACGGGTCGTGCTCGGGGCCGATGATCGCGCCGAGGTCCTTGACCCAGCCGAGCCGCTCGTCGCGGGTGTTCCACACCAGCCCCAGCCGGCCGCCGGGGCGCAACACCCGAGCCACCTCGGGGATGGCGCGCGCCGGGTCCACCCAGTGCCACGCCTGGGCCACCAGCACCGCGTCGACGCTGTTGTCCGGCAACGGGATCTCCTCGGCGGTACCGAGCAGGGCCGGCGTGTCGGGCAGCGCGCTGCGCAGCACATCGAGCATCTCCGCGATGGGGTCGACGGCGACCACGTTCAGGCCGCGCTCCACCAGCCGGGTCGTCAGCTTGCCGGTGCCCGCACCGAGGTCCAGGACATCGCGGGCCCCCGGCGGCAACAGCCAGTCGATGGCCTCCGGCGGGTACGACGGGCGCCCCCGTTCGTAGGCCGCCGCCTGCGAGCCGAACGACAGCGACCGCGGGGCGGTCACCGGTCGGCCAACTGCAGCGTGCGCCGGATCAAGGCGCCGATCGGTTCGGTCTCGATGAGGAAGCCGTCGTGCCCGGTGGGGGCCTCGACCACATCGAGGCCCTCGCAGCCCGGCAGCAGATCGGCGATCTCCTGCTGCAGGCGCAGCGGGTAGAGCCGATCGGAGGTGATGCCGCCGACCACCACGGGCAGCGGACAGGACCGCAGCGCGGCGGCCACGCCGCCCCGGTCGCGGCCGACGTCGTGGCTCGACAGCGAATCCGACAGCGTCACATAGGTGCCCGCGTCGAACCGGGCGACCAGCTTGCCGCCCTGATGCTCGAGGTAGCTCTGCACCGCGTAGCGGCCCCCGGCCAGCGGATCCTCGTCGCCCTGGGCGCCGTTGCCGAACCGGTCGTCGAGCTCCTCCTCGCCGCGGTAGGTCAGATGCGCGAAGCGCCGCGCGACCTCCAGCCCGGCTTCCGGGGAGCGGCCGGTGTCGTAGTAGTCGCCGCCCTGCCAGTTCGGGTCGGCCTTGATGGCCGCGATCTGGTTGGACTGGGTGCCGATCTGATCGGCGGTGGCCCGCGCACCGACGGCGAGCACCAGGCCGGTGCGCACGGTGTCCGGGTGTCCGACAAGCCATTCCAGCGCCCGCGCGCCGCCCATCGAGCCGCCCATCACCGCGGCGACCTCGGTGATGCCGAGCGCGGCCAGCGCGGCGAGATCGGCGTTCACCTGATCCCGGATGGAGATCACCGGAAAGCGTGAGCCCCAGGGCTTTCCGTCGCGATGCAGGGAGCTCGGTCCGGTCGAGCCCCGGCAGCCGCCCAGCACGTTGGTGGCGACGGCGCACCACCGGTCGGTGTCGATCGGCGCGCCCGGGCCGGCGATGCCGTCCCACCAGCCCGGTGTCGGGTGGCCGGGGCCGGCCGGGCCGGTGATGTGGGAGTCGCCGGTGAGCGCGTGCAGCACCATGACGACGTTGTCGCGGGCGGGGGAGAGCTCACCCCAGCGCTGCACCGCGATGCTGACGTCGTCGAGCACCTGACCGCTCTCCAGGGTGAGCGCGCCGATGTTGACGATGGCGGTCTCGCCCTCGGCGGGCAGCGCCGTCGTCGTGTGCACGCGTTCTTCGGAAATCGTCACGTCAGGCTCACTCAAGACGCCGCCACGGCCGCGAACCCGCGTTCGAGGTCGGCCAGGATGTCGTCGATGCCCTCGATGCCGACCGCCAACCGGACCAGGCCCGGGGTGACCCCGCTGCTCAGCTGCTCCTCGGCGGACAGCTGCTGATGCGTGGTGGAGGCCGGGTGGATCACCAGCGAGCGCACGTCGCCGATGTTGGCGACGTGGCTGTGCAGCGTCAGCGCGTCGACGAAGGCCTTGCCGGCCGCGACGCCGCCGGCCAGCTCGAAGGCCAGCACCGCACCGGTTCCCTTGGGCGCCAGCTTCTTTCCGATCTCGTGCCACGGCGAGCTGGGCAGGCCGGCGTAGTTGACGCTGGTGACCTCCGGGCGCCCGGCCAGGAATTCGGCGACCCGCTGGGCGTTGGCGACGTGCCGCTCCATCCGCAGACTCAGCGTTTCGAGGCCCTGGGCGACCAGGAACGCGTTGAACGGCGAGGCGGCCGAGCCGAGGTCGCGCAGCAACTGCACCCGGGCCTTCAGCGCGAACGCCGGCGCGCCGAGGTCGGCGTAGACCACGCCGTGGTAGCTGGGGTCGGGGTTGGTGAAGCCGGGATGGCGGCCCTGGGTCCAGTCGAAGGTGCCGCCGTCGACGATCACCCCGGCGATCGCGGTGCCGTGGCCGCCGAGGTACTTGGTGGCCGAGTGCACGACGATGTCGGCGCCGTGGGCCAGCGGCTGGATCAGGTACGGCGTGGCGATGGTGTTGTCCACGATCAGCGGCAGGCCGTTGTCGTGGGCCACCCCGGACACCCCCGGGATGTCGAGGACGTCGATCTGCGGGTTGGAGATGGACTCGGCGAAGAAGGCCTTGGTGTTGGGGCGGACCGCGGCGCGCCAGGAGTCCAGATCGTCGGCATTCTCGACGAAGGTGACCTCGACGCCGAGCTTGGGCAGCGAATGCTGCAGCAGGTTGTAGGTGCCGCCGTAGAGCCGCGGCGAGGACACGATGTGGTCGCCCGCGCCGGCGATGTTGAGGATCGACAGCGTCGACGCGGCCTGCCCGGAGGACAGGAACAGCGCCGCGACGCCGCCTTCGAGGGCGGCGACGCGCTGCTCGACGACGTCGGTGGTGGGATTCATGATCCGGGTGTAGATGTTGCCCGGCTCGGCGAGGCTGAACAGCGCCGCGGCGTGGTCGGTGCTGTCGAACGTGTACGAGGTGGTGGCGTAGATCGGCAGTGCCCGCGCGTTGGTGGCGGCATCGGGTTGCTGGCCGGCGTGGACCTGTTTGGTCTCGAATGCCCAGGTGGCCTGGGGGTCGTCGGCGGTGGTGCTCATGTGATGGTTCCTTCGGTAGCTGGTATCAGGTGCTCGTCCGACAAAGTCGGTTCAACAGCAGTGACACATCTCGGGCCGCATCAGGTTTCCCTGTCTACTCTTGGGGCCCGGCTACCGGACCCGCGCTTGCCGTGTAACCCACTGGAGGCTCCAGTGGCTACTCAACCTGGTCATCACCCGGGGCACCCCACCGCGGTTGGAGGGTTGCCGGCCAGCAAGCCGGGGCTTGTCGCTGGCGCTCATGACCGACCTGCAGAATATCCCAAGGCGTCGATTACGTGCCACCGGGCCATCCTGGGTGCGTCGCTCAGCCCGGGAGTTCGGACCGGCGGGGCGGCGCGTGTTCGTCGAGGAAGTCGATCAGCAGTTCGGTGATCAGACCCGGGGCCTCCAGCATCGGGATGTGGCCGAGGCCGTCGAGCCGCACCACCCGGGAGGTGTCCGGTAGCTGCTCGAGGAAGTGGCGGTTGCCCCTGGGGGTGGGGAAGACCCGGTCCTTCTCGCAGAGCACCAGCTGGACCGGGGCCTGCACGTCGGCCAACTCCAGCAGGCCCGGCAGCGTCAGGGTCTTGACCAGCAGCGCGAAGTAAGCCCGGCAGTGCGTGGCGTCCTCGAGGAGGTTCACCAGGTCGGCGTGGGTGGGACCGTTGGCCGGGCCGCTGACCGGCAGCGTGGCGATGCGCCGCGCGAACGGCAGGCCCAGGATGCGGGGGCCCAGCAGGCGCGCGGCCAGCAGGACGGGGCCGCCGCCGAGGAACTTCGCGACGGTCTCGAACTTCACCGGCGACCATTGGCTCCAGCCGCCGGCCGGGGCGATGCCGGTCAGGGTCCGGGCGCGGCCGCGGCGCTCCAGTTCGAACGCCACCCAACCGCCCAGGGAGTTGCCGACGATGTGGGCGGTGTCCCAGCCGAGTTCATCGAGTTGACGCTCCACGTGGTCGGCCAGCAGTTCGCTGTTCAGGAACCAGGTCCCGGCCTCGGGCCCGCCGTGGTGGCCGGCCATGGTCGGGGCGAACACCTCGAAGCGGCCGGTGTCGGCGAGTTTCGGGCCGACCGTCGACCAGACCTGCTGCGAGCACAGGAACGGATGCAGCAGCAGGACCGGCTCTCCGGAGCCCAGATGGATGGGGTCGCGACGGAACGTCATGGCCCGACCCTAACAACTATCCGGTACCAGCGGTACTGCATGCTGGCGGCCGGGCGTCGTCGGCCCGGTTGGTTAGGGTGGGGCCTCGTGATCGTCACGACCATCAACGTCAACGGCATCCGCGCCGCCGTCAAGGAGCGCTCCACCGACAATCTGGGGTTGCTGGCCTGGCTCAAAGAGACCCGCGCCGACGTGATCTGCCTGCAGGAGACCCGCGCCGACGAGGACCAGGTGGCCCAGGCGCTGGCGCCGGCCACCGCCGACGGCTGGCAGTTGGCCATCGCCTGTCCGGGCGACGGCGCACCGAAGGGTCGCAACGGGGTGGCCGTGCTGTCCCGGACCCCCGTCGACGACATCCGGATCGGCTGCGGAGCAGACGAATTCGAGCATCACGCCCGCTACGTCGAGGTGGCCACCGGCGGGTTGACGGTGGCCAGCGTGTACGTCCCCACCGGGGAGGCCGAAACCGACCGGCAGCGGGAGAAGGAACGCTTCACGGCGGCGCTGGCCGCCCGGATGGCGTCCCTGCTGGACGAGGCGCGGCGCACCGGCCGCCAAGCCGTCGTGTGCGGCGACTGGAACATCGCCCACACCGAGAACGACATCAAGAACTGGAAGGGCAACCTGAAGAAGTCGGGTTTTCTGCCCGAGGAACGGCAGTGGGTCACCGACCTGTTGGCGACCGGCTGGGTGGACGTCGTGCGCGGACTGCACCCCGACGTGCCCGGCCCGTACAGCTGGTGGTCCTGGCGCGGCAAGGCCTTCGACAACGACGCCGGCTGGCGCATCGACTACCACCTGGCCACCCCGGAACTGGCCGCGCGGGCGGTCACCGCGGGCACCGAGCGGCCCGGCGATTACGCACTGCGCTGGTCCGACCACGCGCCGGTCACCGTCGAGTTCGCGGATGAAAAGATGGCCGCATCATGAGTGACAGCAACGCGCGCCAGGTGGTCTTCTCCGGCGCCCAACCCACCTCCGACTCCCTGCACCTCGGCAACGCGCTGGGCGCGGTGAAGCAGTGGGTGGAACTGCAGGACGGTTACGACGCCTACTTCTGCGTGGTGAATCTGCACGCCATCACCGTGGCCCAGGACCCCGAGGTGCTGCGCCGCCGGACCCTGGTGACCGCGGCCCAGTACCTGGCGTTGGGCATCGACCCGGCCCGCAGCACCGTGTTCGTGCAGAGCCACGTCCCGGCGCACGCCGAGTTGGCCTGGGTGCTGGGATGTTTCACCGGTTTCGGGCAGGCGTCGCGGATGACGCAGTTCAAGGACAAGTCGCAGAAGCAGGGTGCCGACGCGACGACCGTCGGACTGTTCACCTACCCCGTGCTGATGGCCGCCGACGTGCTGGCCTACGACACCGACCTGGTACCCGTCGGCGAGGACCAACGGCAGCACCTGGAGTTGGCCCGCGATGTGGCCGGCCGGGTCAACGCGCGTTTCCCCGACACCTTCGTGGTGCCCGAGGCGATGATCCCGAAGGCCACCGCCAAGATCTACGACCTGCAGGACCCGACGGCCAAGATGAGCAAGTCGGCGGCCTCGGACGCCGGTCTGATCTCACTGCTCGACGATCCGGCCAAGACCGCCAAGAAGATTCGGTCGGCGGTCACCGACAGCGACCGGGAGATCCGCTTCGACGCCGAGGCCAAGCCGGGCGTCTCGAACTTGCTGACCATCCAGTCGGCGGTCACCGGAACCGCGATCGACGCGCTGGTGCGCGGTTACGAGGGCCGCGGCTACGGCGATCTGAAGAAGGACACCGCCGAGGCCGTCGTCGAATTCGTCACGCCGATCAAGACCCGCGTCGACGAGTTGCTCGCCGATCAGGCCGAGCTCGAGGCGGTGCTGGCCGCCGGCGCACAGCACGCACGGGAAGTGTCCGGCCGAACGCTGGCGCGCGTCTACGACCGGTTGGGGTTCCTCCGCTCCTAAAGCGTGTCGAGTGGTCAACAGATGGACTTCTGGCGACCTACGTAGTAAGTACGTAGGTATGGCTTTGGTCAACGGCAGTCCGGTCGGCGCGAAGTTTCGTATGCGGTATCTGTGGGCCGCACTGGCCGGGGTCGCCACGGCGCTCCTGATGGCGATTCCGACCGCCGTCCTGCAAACACCCTGGTTCGGCCGGGAGGTACCCGTCCGTTGGTGGGAGTATCCGACGCTGGCCGCGGTCGGTGTATTGACGGCATTGTGGTTCGCCATCGATACCCCGCGATCCGGTGGCGGAACCGCGGCGGTCGGCGGGGTCACACTGGCCACGTTTGCCGTCGGCTGCCCGGTGTGCAACAAGCTGGTGCTGATGGCCGTGGGCACGACCGGGGCGCTGGGACTGTGGGCCCCGGTACAGCCGTTCTTGGCGGTGGTGTCGGTGATTCTGCTGGCGGGGCTGGTGGGGTGGCGGTGGCGTCGCCGGCCCTGCGGCGACGGGGCGTGCAACTGACCCGCGTGTCACAGGCCGCAGAGCATCAGCGCCAAACCGGGCACTGCGACGGTGGCCGTGACGGCGGCGGCCATCAGCAACGAATGCGGTTGCCGCCACGATCCGCTGTCCGGCTCCATCAGCCGCTTTGCGCGATCGCCGACCGCGGTGCCGGCCGCGGCCAGCGCCCCCTCCGGCACGCGGTGGCCGGTGCTCAGCGCGAGCATGCTGGCCAACAGGGGCTCGTGACCGTGTTCGCGGGCGGCGGCATCGTCGGCGCACATCTCCAACAACGTGGGCACCGACTGCGCCGCGGCCCGCAGCAGTGGAAGCCGCGGCAGGGCCGCCGACAAGGCGTTGAGGATCGCGATGATCCGATGATGCCGCCCGCGCAGATGGGCCCGCTCATGCGCCAGGACGGCCGCCAATCCGGTCGAGTTCAGCAGTTCGAGCGCGGCCGTGGTCACGACAATGGCCCGGCGTCCGCCGCCCGACACGCAGTAGGCCGTCGGCCGATCCGCGGTGATGGTGACGACGCCGTCCTGGCCGGTGCGGTGGCCGACGAGCTGAACTGCCCCGGCGTGCGCCAGATTTCGGCGCCTGTTGGCCAGCAACGAGACGACCACACGGCGCGCGGTATGGATCGCCACGGTCGTGGTCAGGAGCAGTAGCGCGAGCACCAATGCAGTCGCCGCGGCCGGTGGCAGCAGGACCGCCGGGGTGATGCCGAGGGTCTCCACGCAGAAGGTCAGCGCGGTGTCGGTCAGCACGCTGTGGGCGGCGCCGTAGATCATGATGGCAAGGGCCGCCATCCAGGCGAGCATCGCCGTGCCCACCGCCGCCATCCAGCCGGTCACGGCCAGCCGAGGGGGGATCTGGGTCGAGCTGGGCCGCGTGAGCAGTGCCGGTGCGAACCAACTCAACGCGACGGCATAGCCGAGCAGGAGCGTGATCGCATTCATCGCTTACTGCCTTTCCGATGGCGCTGCAGGGCCTTTCGGACGGCTTCTGAATCGTCGTCGCCGATCTGGTCGAGGAAGAAATTCAGGATCAACTCGCCGTCACCGCCGGATTCGAACACCGTGCGCATCAGCTGGGCTGAGTGCTCCTCGCGAGTCATCGTGGGTTGATAGTGGTAGGCCAGCCCCACCTTGTCCCGGACCAGCCATCCCTTGCGGAACAGGTTGTCCATGGTTGACATCACGGTGGTGTAGGCGATTTGGCGTTGGGCGCTGAGTTCGTCATGCACGTTGCGGACCGTGGCCGGTTCCGAGCGTGACCACAGCGAATCCATGACCACCGCTTCGAGGTCCCCAAAGGCCTTGAATGCCATTCCTTTTACCGTCCGTTGTTTCGCTGCTTCGCCCCGGCGCGCTGGGGCGTCGGCCGCGATGAACCTATGTAGCGCGATAGTAGCTGCTCTGCTCACCGCCGGGGTTCGGCGGCCGCGGCGGTCGCATCGACGCTGGTGCGTCTTTGTCGGCGCCACAGCCGGTAGATCCGCCAGCCGATGAGCACGGCCAGCAGGCCGAGCCAGACGCCGACGTCGCTGACCCCGGCGGACAGTCGACTCAGCCAGACCTGCAGCTCGTACTCGGCGTCGACGGTCAGCAGACCGCCGAGGCCGGCGGTCCCGTCGGTCGTGATGAACAGCACGCCGATAGCCGCCAGGACCCCGCCGGTGAGCAGCGATGTGGTGTGGGTCTGCAGCGGCCCGATCTGCACGGGTCGGCCGCGAAGCCACGGTCGTCGGGCGAGGTCGAACCGGTCCCACAGCCAGGCCAACACGAACAGCGGAGCGGCCATGCCCAGGGCGTACACCGCCATCAGCACCGCCCCGTAGAGCGGCGAGGCTCCCATGGCGGACATGGTGAGGACCGCTCCCAGCAGCGGTCCCGCACAGAAGCCCGCCAGCCCGTACACCGCACCGAGCGCCAACACCGACAGGCTCGAGGCGATGTTGATCCGCCCGGACAGCCGCTGGGCCCCCGGGATGGTGAAGCCCTTGCCGAGCACCGTGAGGACCCCGAAGCCGATCAGGGCCAATCCGCCGGCCAGGGCTAGCTCGCTACGGTGGTTCGTCACCACGGTTCCCAGAGCTCCGATACCGGCGCCGATCGGCATCAGAACGGCGCACAGGCCGATCCAGAAGGTGACGGTGCGGCGGATCAAGAGCTGCACCCGATCGAATGCGTACGCGAAGAAGGACGGCAACAGCAGGGCCGAGCAGGGACTGAACAGCGCGGCCAAGCCGCCGAGGAACGCGCCGAGCACGCCGACGCCGGTCACCGCCTGTCCCGGGACTCGGTGATGACCCGCACGAACTCCTCGGTGGGCTGGGCGCCCAGTACCGGCGTGTCGTTGATCAGGAACGCCGGAGTGCTCGGAACCCCGATGCGGTTGCCCTGGGCCAGGTCCGCGTCGATGGCCGCGTCGAAATCGGTGCTGCGCATCTCGCTGGTGAAGCGTTCGATGTCCGCAACACCCGCCTGTCGCGCGAACTCGATCAGGTTGTCCTCGGTGAAGTCTGCCTTGGCGCGCTCGGGTGCCGCGGCGTACACGGCGCGGTTGAACTCCCAGAACCGGCCCTGCTCGGCGGCGGCTCGCCCAGCGCGTGCCGCCAGCCTCGACTGTTCGCCGAAGATCGGGTAGTCGCGCCATTCGATGCGCAGGTCGCCACTGTTGACGAAGCGCTCCACGAGTTCGGGTTCGATGTCGCGACTGAACTTGGCGCAGAACGGGCAGCGATAGTCGGAGAACATCACCATCGTCACCGGTGCGGTGGTTTGGCCCAAGGCGAACGGGTCGCCGGTCTCGCGACGTTCGATCGGGGCCGGTTGGGTGCCGCCGTCAACTCCGCCCGGCGTTGCCGCCGGCGTCGGGGGCGGCGGCGACAGCGCAGCCGTGGCGGTCTGGTCGGGGCCGTACGGGTTGGCCACGAGATACAGCAACAACCCGGCGGCGATCACGACGAGGCCGGCGATGAAGTAGATGTCCTTGCGCACACTGTCCCGCCGTGAACTTCCCATCAACATCCTCCGTGCTAGCGTCATTACGTACCTACGGCGTAGGTACGTAGGTTTATTTCTAGCACATCGTGTCGTGCGGCTTGACAGTCCGAGGGAGGTGCCGTGGTGAAGCGGATGGGGAGAAGGCAACTGCCCGGCAAGGGTTCCGGAGCGCGGCGCGATGAGCAGCGAGAATCGGGGATGTCGCGGCCGGTCGTGGCCGCGGTGCTCTCCGTTGTGCTCATCGCGGTGGTGGGCTGGCTGACTGTGTCCCATGAAAGCGCCGGTGGTGTCGCCTCGGGCGCGGCCACGACGCAGCCGTCCACACCTCCCGCCGTGGCCGTGTCGCCCCCGCCGCCCGCTGCGGCGGTCGAATCGACATCGACCGTGGTGACGGTCGCGCCCGCGGAGCAGACGAGGGTCGATTTCACCTCGACCTCCGGTGCTCACCTGACCGACTCCGGCAGCTACGGCGTCGGCACCGTCATCGTGGCCCGGTTCGATCACCCTGTCGCCGACCGCAGCGCCGCCGAACAACGGTTGCGGGTCCGGACGACGCCGGCCGTCGAGGGTTCCTGGTTCTGGATGGACAATCAGCGCGCCCATTGGCGGCCCCGGCAGTACTACGCTCCGGGCACCCGGATAGTCGTCAGCGCCGACCTGAACGGTGTGCCCCTCGGTGCCGGACGTTACGGTGCCGGAATCCCTCGGGTCGAGATCGTCATCGGCGACTCCAGAGTCTCCATCGCCGACGACGTGACCAAGCAGATCCGGGTCTACCGCAACGACGAGCTGGTCCGGACGATACCCACCTCCATGGGAATGGGCGGTTCGGAAACCGTTGCAGGCAAGATGATCTCGTTCTGGACGCAACCTGGTGTCTATACCGTCATGGATAAGAGCAACCCGGTCGTCATGGACTCTTCGACCTACGGGCTGCCGGTCGATTCCGCCCTCGGCTACAAGCAGACGGTCAACTACGCCGTGCGTCTCACCAACAGTGGGATCTACGTCCATCAACTCGACGACACCATCTGGGCGCAGGGCAACACCAACGTGTCGCACGGATGCCTCAACGTGAACGCCGACCACGCGCGGTGGTTCTACGAGTTCGCTCAGCCGGGCGATGTGTTCGAGGTCCGCAACACCGGTGGGGAACCGCTGCCGGTGTGGCAGAACGGGGACTGGACGCTGTCCTGGGAAGAGTGGCTCGCGGGTAGCGCACTGTAGTGGGCCGACCGCACTCACGTTTCGATGATCCGGGTGACATACGGTGTCATGCCGGCCGTTCGGATGCTCGAGACCTTCACGGGCACGCCAGTCTGCTGTGCCTCGAGCATGCGGCCGTTACCGAGGAACAGGGCCTCGTGTTGGCTGCCGCCGGGCCCCCAGAACAGCAGGTCGCCCCGCTTGGCCGAAGCGTGGGGAACCTGGCGTCCGGCCCGGTACTGATCGCCGGACCACCGCGGCAGCAGCACCCCGACGCCGGCGAACGCGTACCGGGTCAATCCCGAGCAGTCGAAGCCGACGGTGTTGGCTCCGGAGTTCACGCCCTTGCTGGGCCCGGTCAAGCTTCCACCTCCCCAGGAGTACGGCACGCCAAGCTGTGAGCCGGCCCTTCGGATCACGTACTCGACGGCTTGCGCGCCGTTCACGCGGCCCGCGCGAACGCTCAGGCCGGGTTCTGGTGCATCGACGATCCCGAACTCGCCCAAGAATCTTCGGCCGAGTTCGAGGGTGGTGTCCGCGGCGATCCGGGTGGCCCGCAACGAGGCGTTTGCGATGGCGACCGGGTCGCCCGGCGCTCCCGCGCTGGCGCGGCGCGGCAGGGTGGGGTCCCATTGGCCCGGTTCGGCGCGTGCGACGCCGGCGGGGGACTTGATGATCAACGGGGCGAGCGCAAGACAGCCGAAGCGAAGCGCTTGTCGACGTTGCATTGGTGGACCTCCGGCGGTGGTGACGAATATCTACGTAGTTACTACGTATGTACTGTGACCGTAGGTCTGGGGGGCGTGGAGCGCCAGGCTCGGCGAGTCTCACTTCGATAACCACACGGGAACCGGCGCCCAGTGACCGGTCAGCGTCGCGACGCGCATCTGCAAACACGCTGCAGCGGGTATGCGAGGGGCGGGCGTGCTTGCCGCAACCGTCCGGGTGATAGGAAAGAGGGCATGACCGAGCCGGCCGAACCTGACGCCAAGCCCGGATTCCTCGACCGTATCCGCGCCCGGATGCCGTGGTTCGACCACGTCATGCGGGCCCAGCAGCGGTACAACGACAGCAAAGGCGACTTCTACGCCGCGGGCATCACCTACTTCACCATCTTCGCGCTGTTCCCGTTGCTCATGATCGGCTTCGCCGCCGGCGGTTTCGTGCTGGCCAGCCGGCCCGATCTGCTCGAGCAGGTGGAGGCCACCATCCGCCAGACCGTCAGCGGCGATCTGGGCAGCCAGCTCGTCGAGCTGATGGATTCGGCGATCGCCTCGCGCGGCGCGGTGGGCGTGATCGGGTTGGCCACCGCCGCGTGGGCGGGATTGGGCTGGATGGCCAACCTGCGCGAGGCCCTGTCGCAGATGTGGGGCCTGTACCGCGACAAGCGGCCGGGATTCCTGCGCACCAAGCTCTCGGACCTGGCGGCGCTGCTGTCGGCGTTCGTGGCGATCGTCATCACGGTCGCGCTGAGCACACTGGGCACCGCGTCGGTGATGAAGAGTGTGCTGGCCCGGGTGGGGATCGAGGATGCCCCGGTGCTCGGTCCGGTGCTGGGCGTTGCCTCGACCGTGTTGGCGCTGCTGGTGGCCTGGGGTTTGTTCACCTGGGTGATCGCCCGGCTGCCGCGGGAATCGGCGAGCTTCCGCAGCAGCCTGCGGGCCGGGCTGATCGCCGCCGTCGGCTTCGAGGTGTTCAAGCAGGTGGCGTCGATCTATCTGAAATCGGTGGTCACCGGACCGGCCGGGGCGACGTTCGGCCCGGTGCTGGGCCTGATGGTGTTCGCCTACATCACCTCTCGGCTGGTGCTGTTCGCGACGGCCTGGGCCGCGACGTCCAAGGACAACATGGGCGAGGACCTGATTCTGCCGCCCGCCCCGGCGGTGATCCAGACCCGGGTGATCACCCGTCGTGGCCTGGGCACCGAGCAGGCGGCCGTCGCCGCCGCGGTGGGAGCCGTTGGTGCATTGGGCTTTTCCCGGTTGCTGCGACGCAAGCCCGATCGCTGACATGGCCCTGGCGACATCCTGGTCGACGGCTCTGGGGCTCGACGTTCCCGTGGTCAACGCCCCGATGGGCGGAGCGGCCGGCGGCCGGCTGGCCGCGGCGGTCTCGCGCGCGGGCGGGCTGGGCATGATCGGGATGGGCAGCGCGGCCACCGCCGAGCAGCTGCGGACCGAGTTGGCGGAGCTGGGCGAGCTGGACCGTCCCTTCGGCATCGGATTGGTGCACTGGGTGATGGCGGGGGAGCCCGGGTTGCTCGACGTGGCCCTGGCGGCCCGGCCCGCGTTGCTGTCGGTCAGCTTCGGTGCCGACTGGGACTGGGTGCGCGCCGCGCACGCGGCCGGCGTACCGGTGGCGACCCAGGTGGCCACCCCCGAGGACGCGCGTGCCGCGGTCGACGCCGGCGTGGACGTGATCGTCGCGCGGGGAGCCGAGGGTGGTGGTCACGGCCGGCCCGCCGTCGCCACCCTGCCGCTGCTCGCGGAGGTCCTCGACCTCGTCGATGCTCCGGTGCTGGCGGCCGGCGGCGTCTCCTCGGCCCGCGCGCTGGCCGCGGTGCTGGCGGCCGGTGCGGCCG
>JAEWRC010000048.1 GCA_023460175.1 Actinomycetes bacterium | reverse complement strand
GCGGAGGCCACCGTGCCCCTGGGCTCCTGCGGCCGGGCCGCCGCGCCCTACCGGGTTCGTGTCGTCGACGAGTACGATCGTGCGCTGCCGCCAGGGGAGGTCGGCGAGCTCTGCATCAGCTGCGAGGAACCGTGGTCGATGTCCACCGGTTACTGGAATCAGCCGGACGAAACCCTGACGGTGACGCGGAACTTCTGGTTCCACACCGGCGATGCGGGGCGGATCGACGAGGACGGCTACGTCTACTACGTCGACCGACTCAAAGAGATGATTCGTCGCCGTGGTGAGAACATCTCGCCGCGCACGGTGGAGGACGCCATAGCGCCCATCGACGGCGTGGTGGAGTGCGGTGCCTACCCGGTGCCCTCCGAGTTCGGCGAGGACGAGATCGCTGTCGCGGTGGTCGCCGAGCCGGGCCGCGCTCCGAGCCTGGCGGCCATCGCCGCGGTCTGCGCTGAGGCGTTGCCCCGCTTCGCGATACCGCGCTACATCCGCTTCGTCGACGATCTGCCGAAGACCGAAACCGCCAAGGTCCAGAAGTACAAGCTCAAACAGCAGGGCCTGGCAGGCGCGGTGGAACTACCGCAACTCACCGATCAAGGAGTACGTGAATGAAGTTGGACGGCCGCTGCGCCATCGTGACCGGCGCCGCTTCCGGGATGGGCCGGGCCACGGCGCAAACCCTGCACGACGCGGGCGCGAACGTGGTGCTGCTCGATGTCACCGAGGAACCGCTGGCGAAGATCGCCGCCGAACTCGGCGACCGGGCCGTTGCGGTACGCGCGGATGTCAGTGCTGCCGAGGAGGTCGAGAACGCGATCCGCACCGCCACCGAGCAGTTCGGTACCGTGCATGCCGCGGTCAACTGCGCGGGGATCCCGTCCATGATGAAGACCGTCGCCAAGGGTGGCGTCCCGCACAGCCTCGAGGTGTGGCAGCGCGTGATCGATGTCAACCTCACCGGGGTCTTCAACGTGGTACGGCTGGCGGCCGCCCAGATGGTCACCAACGAGCCCGATCCGGACACCGCCGAGCGCGGCGTGTTGGTCAACATCGCCTCCGGTGCGGCGTGGGACGGCACTCGGGGCACCGTCGCCTACTCGGCGAGCAAGGCCGGCGTGGTGGGCATGTCGATGCCGATCGCCCGCGATCTGGCCAAAGACGGGATTCGCTGTGTATCAGTGGTTCCCGGGATATTCGAGACCGGGATGGCGGGGGAGGTGTCCGAGACGGTCCTGACCTCGCTGCAGGAATCGGTGCTCTTTCCCCAGCGGATGGGCGACCCTCCCGAGATCGGTCGGCTGATCGAGCACATCATCACCAATGCCTATTTCAACGCCACCTGCATCAGCTTGGATGCCGGGCTGCGCGCTCGCCACTAGGAGCTGATCAATCTCATGTCGAACATCTTGGAAACGTACCGGCGCGGCAGAGTGCAGTGGCTGCGCTTCAACCGGCCGGAAGTCCTCAACGCACTCAACAGCGAACTGCTCAACGCGCTGCGGGATGCGCTGGAACAAGCCAGCGCTGATCCGGATGTGCGGGTCATCGCCCTCACCGGCGCCGGCCGCGCCTTCAGCGCGGGCGGTGATCTCAAGTTCGTGCTGGGCGAGGTGGAGGAAGGCGCCGCCGGTCCGGATGGCGTGGCAACCAGCGTTCCGGCCTTCACCGCGCTGCGCAACTGCCCCAAACCGGTGATCGCCGCGGTCAACGGGCCCGCGGTGGCCGGCGGCTTCGAACTGCTGTTGTTCTGTGACGTCCTCTTCGCCGCCGAGAGCGCCACGTTCGCTGACGGGCACGCCAACTACGGACTGTTGCCGGCCGGTGGGGGCGCGGCCGTGCTGCCTCGACGGATCGGCCCGCAACGTGCCAAAGCCTTGTTGTTCAGCGGGGATCCGGTGTCCGCCGAGACCATGCGGGACTGGGGGATGGTGTACCAGGTGGTGCCCGACGACCAGTTGCAGGCCTGCGTGGAGCAGTTCTGCAACAAGATCGCCCAGAAGAGTCCGTTGGTTCTGCAGGGTATGAAGGAGGCGGCCAACGCCGCGCTGGATCACAACGAGGACCTCGGTCTTCGGCACGAAATGCTGCTGTTGCGAAACCACATGAGCAGCAAAGACTTCCATGAGGGGCTGACCGCCTTCACGCAGAAGCGCGCCCCCGTTTTCGAAGGACGGTAGGACATGGACGCATACATTCTCGGGGTCTACGCGACCGGCGTGGGCAAGTTCGCGGACAAGAGCCCCAAGGACCTGACCCGCGAGGCCTACCTCGGGGTGCTTGCCGACGCGAAGCTCGCGGACACCGACGCGATCGGCGCGGCCTGGTTCTCCAACATGCTGATGGAGAACCAGGGCCAGCCCTACCTCAAGGGTCAGTTGTGTTTCACCCCGTTGGTCGGTGACGGACTGTTCCCGCGCGGGGCGCCGGTGACCAACGTCGAGGGCGGTTGCGCCGCGGGATCTCAGGCGTTCGGCAATGCCCTGCGCGAGGTGCAGTCGGGGCACAGCGACGTGGCGTTGGCGATCGGCGTGGAAAAGATGGTCGATCCGGAGAATCCGCGGGCGGCGCTGCGCGGGATGGAGGGAGCGCTGGACTGGCTGGATCCGCAGTCGTGGCGCGACCTGTATGCGCGCACCGCGGCGGCCAACGGGATGAAGTTCGAGACCGCCCCGGAGCGCAGTTTGGCAATGGACCTCTACGGCATGTGGGCCCACACCCACATGCGGGCGTACGGCACCACGGCCGAGCAGCTCGCCATCGCGGCGGCCAAGAATCACAACAACTCGGTGCACAATCCGCGGGCGCAGTACCGATTCCCGCTGACGGTGCCGCAGGTGCTCGAGGACCGGATGGTCAGTGACCCGCTGACCCGGGCGATGTGTGCCCCGGTCGGCGACGGCGCCGCCGCCGCCCTGATCTGCTCGCAGTCCTACCTCGACAACTGTGCGGCCGAGGTGCGTCGGCGGGCCGTGCGGATTCGCGCCAGCGAGGTGGCGTGCGGCGTGTTCGACGCCTCGTGGGAGGACGACCGGGCGCCGGTGATCGCCGGTCGCCGCGCCTTCCGGAGCGCGGGTCTGACGCCCGCGGACATCGACCTGGTCGAACTGCACGATGCCAGTTCGTTCGCCGAGATCCACATCCTCGAAGACCTCGGCTTCTGCGGACGCGGCGAAGGGGGCGCGTTCACCGCTTCGGGCGCGACCGCGATCGGCGGCGAACTTCCGGTCAATCCTTCAGGTGGCCTGGTGTCCCGGGGACACCCGATCGGGGCCACCGGGTTGATGATGCTCAACGAGATCTCGATCCAGCTGCGCGGCGAGGCCGGCGGTAACGCGGTGGCCGACCCGCGCTTCGGCCTGGCCGAGAACGGCGGCGGGGTCATCGGGAACGACAACGCCGTGTGCGCGGTGACCATCTTGGAGCGCCCGGACCGCTGAACCGGTTGACGCAACGCCGACGCGGCGCCCCATGCTGCCGCGCCGGCACCGCCGGGATATCCGTCCGAAAACCTGAATAAATACTCTCTGGTCAGATAGGTTTGGGTCCAGTAACGGGTCTACCGGCGGCGGGGCCGCGTGGCTCGCCGCCCGCGGCCCCGACCGCCGTCCCGTTCGAGCCGACGTTGACGCGTGGTGTCCCGTGGCGGGGTGCTGGCTCAGCCTCTTAAAGAACCTGTAGATCAGCGTATTAGCGGTGAGTTCCCGTGGTTGCCGACAGGTTCGACGGTGCTGGTGCAATCAGTCGGGCGGGGCGGCGACTTGGACGGCGTCATCCTTGACAGCACTGGACCCGCTGGTTAATCTCCGTCTAATAACTTTACCAACTAGTAAAGCTTGACCGAGGTGGCGACGAATGCAGGAACGGTCCGGGGTGGTCCTGGGCCGTGGGCGTTTGTTGCGGCCCGGGTCGGCGTGCGGTGTCGACCCTTGACACCCGAAGTGACACAGCTTACGTTCAGAGCAACTTTACCGGCTGGCCGGTAAAGCTCGCGGGAAAGGTGGACGCACGTGGCTGACCTGCGGCAAGGAACCGACTGCGATGCCTTCGAGGTTGCGTGTCGGGTACCGGAAGGGAAGGTGGTTCGGCTGTGACGATCACTCAGGCGGCCGCACGACCGGTGCGAGCGATCGGCGAGTTCTTTCTCATGTCCGCCGATACGCTGCGACTGATCTTCAAACCACCGTTCGCTTGGCGCGAGTTCCTGGCCCAGACCTGGTTTGTCGCAAGGGTTTCGATCTTGCCGACAGTCATGTTGGCCATTCCGTTCACGGTGTTGACCGTCTTCACTTTGAACATCTTGTTCGTCGAGATCGGTGCGGCCGACTTCTCCGGGACCGGCGCCGCGCTGGGCGCGGTCACCCAGATTGGACCGATCGTCACGGTGTTGGTGATCGCCGGCGCGGGCGCCACGGCAATGTGTGCCGATCTGGGATCTCGCACCATCCGTGAGGAACTCGACGCCATGCGGGTGCTGGGTATCGATCCGGTACAGGCTCTGGTGGTGCCCAGAGTGCTGGCGGCAACCCTGGTTTCGTTCCTGTTGGCTTCGATCGTCACGATCGTCGGGATCGTCGGCGGCTTCTTCTTCTCGGTCTACGTCCAGCACGTCACCCCCGGGGCGTTCGTCGCCGGGATGACACTGTTGATCGGGCTTCCCGAGGTCATCGTGTGCCTGGTGAAGGCATCCATATTCGGTCTGGCCGCCGCCCTGATCGCCTGCTACAAGGGTATTTCGGTGGGCGGCGGGCCGGCGGGGGTCGGCAACGCGGTCAACGAAACGGTCGTCTACTCCTTCATGGCGCTGTTCGTGATCAACGTGATCGCCACCGCCGTCGCGGTGAAGGTGACGCTATGACGGCCACCGCACCCACGAAGCCGAGCACCCAGTTTCCGATAACCCGTCGGACGGTGTCGCGCTGGGTGGAAGGCTGGAACCGGCTCGGTCGCCAGACGCAGTTCTACGGCTACGCGCTGCGGGGCATCGGCGACGCCGTCGTCAACTACAAGGTCGAGTTGCTGCGTCTGATCGCCCAGATGAGCCTCGGTATCGGGGCCTTGGCGATCATCGGCGGAACCCTGGTCATCGTCGGCTTTCTCACCCTGTCGGCCGGCGCGTGGATCGCCGTACAGGCCTACAACCAGTTGGCCGATGTCGGCGTGGAGGCGCTGGCCGGATTCACCTCGGCGTTCCTCAACGTCCGGATCACCTCACCGGCGGTGGCGGGTATCGGACTGGCCGCCACGGTCGGCGCCGGCGCCACCGCGCAACTGGGGGCGATGCGCATCAACGAGGAGATCGATGCCCTCGAGGTGATGGGTATTCGATCGATCGCCTACCTGGTTTCCACGCGCGTGTTGGCCGGCGTGCTGGTGGTGATTCCGCTGTACTGCATCGCCGTTCAGGTCGCCTTTGTCGCGGCCCGGGTCGGCACCACCTTCTTCTACGGGCAGTCCAGCGGCGTCTACGACCACTACTTCACGACCTTCCTCAACCCCGTCGACCTCATCTGGTCGTTCCTGCAGGCGATCGCGATCGCGGTGGTGGTGATGCTGGTGCACACCTATTACGGCTTCACCGCCTCCGGCGGCCCCGCCGGGGTGGGGGAAGCTGTCGGCCGCGCGGTGCGCGCGTCGCTGGTGGTGTCGGCGTTCGTGACACTGCTTGTCTCCCTGTCCATCTACGGACAATCCGGCAACTTCAACCTCGCGGGGTAGCCTCATGGACCTTCGACATGATCGAGCCCTGCACCCCGGTTGGTGGACGTTGATCCTGTTCACGGTCATCACCGCCATGGTGATCGGCACCTGGGCGATGTTCACCCGGTCGTTCACCCCGCGCATCGCGGTCACCGTCACCTCGGAGCGCTCCGGCCTGGTCCTGGAAAGCGGTGCCAAGGTGAAGATGTCCGGCATCCAGATCGGCACCGTCAGCGCCATCCAGGGCGGCAACCAACCGGTTCGCCTACACCTGGACATCGACCCCCAGCAGGCCCAGTACATCCCGGCCAACGTCACCGCACAAATCAAGGCCACCAGCGCATTCGGCGCGAAGTACGTCGACCTGGTCTACCCCGACGCTCCGGCTGATCAGTCGCTGCGCGCCGGGGCGGTGATCCCGGCGGACAACGTCAGCACCGAGGTCAACACGGTCTTCCAGAATCTCACCGACGTGCTCGAACACGTTGACCCGGTCAAGCTCAACGGGGTGCTCGCGGCGGTGGCCGAAGGCGTTCGGGGGCAGGGGCAGAACCTGGGCCGGGCCACGACGGCCGCCGACAACGTGCTTCGGGCATTGAATCCGCGGGCCGAGACGATCCGGGCCGACTGGCAGGCCGTGCAAGGCTTCAGCGACACCTACAGCGCCGCGGCCGCGGACATTCTCGCGGTGCTGGACGCCGCCGCGACCACCGCGACGACGGTCACCAGCCATTCGGACCACCTCGACAACCTTTTGATCAATCTCGCCGGAATGTCGCGCAGCGGCACCGATCTGCTGGGCCCGAACAAGGATGCCCTGGTCGACGCCGTCAACGTCCTCGAACCCACGACGCGACTGGTGCACAAGTACGACCCGCAGCTGACCTGCATGCTGGTGGGCGGGCACTGGTTCCTGGAGAACGGCGGCTACGACGTCACCGGCGGCATCAACGGGAAATCCGTCTCCACCGACGTCGCATTGTTGCTCGGCGACGACCCCTATCGGTACCCCGAGCATCTGCCGATCGTGGGGGCCAAGGGCGGCCCCGGTGGAGCGCCCGGCTGCGGGTCGTTGCCCATCGTGGACAACAATTTCCCGCACCGTCAGCTGATCACCAACACCGGCTGGGGGACCGGACTGGACATCCGGCCCAACCCGGGGATCGGAATCCCCGGCTACGCCAACTACTTCCCGACCACGCGTGGGGTGCCCGAGCCACCCAGCATCCGCTACCACGGCCCGCCGGCGCCGGGCCCGATCCCGTATCCGGGTGCGCCGGCCTACGGTGCGCAGCTCTACGCACCCGACGGGACGCCGTTGTGGCCGGGGTTGCCGCCGGCCCCGCCACCCGGGCAGCCCCGGGAGCCTGGTCCGCCCCCGCCCGGAAGCGAACCGTTCAATCCGCCGGCACCTCAGTGAAGGAAACGTCGCTGCGATGAAAGTCGAAATGCGCCAGATTATCTGGCGTCTGGCCATATTTCTGGCGGTCAGCCTGCTCGCACTGTTCGCCATGTTCGCCGTGTTCGCTCAGCTGCGCTTCACGGCCGAACGGGACTACCGTGCCGAGTTCAGCAACGTCACGGGCCTGGAGAGTGGCGACTTTGTCCGCGTCGCGGGAGTCGAGGTCGGCAAGGTCACATCGATTACTCTGCAGCCCGATTCGAGCCTGCTGGTGCAGTTCACCGCCAGCGACGCCGTGGTGCTGACCGAAGGCAGCCGCGCCGTGATCCGCTACGACGACTTGATCGGCGGGCGCTACCTCGGTCTCGAGGAGGGCCCCGGCGCAACGGCGAAGCTGGCGCCGGGAGACACCATCCCGCTGGCGCAGACCGCACCCGCTCTGGACCTCGATGCGCTGGTCGGCGGGTTCCGGCCGCTGTTCCGGGCCCTGGATCCCGATCAGGTCAACGCGCTGAGCGGCCAGCTGATCCACGCCTTCCAGGGGCAGGGCGCGACGATCAACTCCTTGTTGTCGCACACCGCGGCCCTGACCAACACGCTCGCGGACCGGGACCAACTCATCGGTGAAGTGATCGGAAATCTGCACACCGTGCTGGGTGCGTTCGGGGACCAGAGTCAGCAGTTCGACAGGGGAGTGACGGCGTTGTCCGAACTCGTCGACGGCTTGGCCGTCCGCAAAACCGACATCAGTGCCGCGGTGGCACACGCAGATTCGGCGGCGGGCTCCATTGCGGACCTGTTGCAGCAGGCGCGCCCGCCACTGACGAGGGTGGTGGCGGAGACCGACCGGACCGCCGGGTTGGTGGTGGCCGACCATGAGTATGTCGACGAGCTGCTCGACACGCTGCCCGAGGCCTACCAGGCCCTGGGCCGACAGGGGTTGTACGGCGACTTCTTCAGCTTCTATCTGTGCGACATCGTGCTGAAACTGAACGGGAAGGGCGGCCAACCGGTGTTCGTGAAGGTCGCCGGTCAAAGCACCGGGAGGTGTGCGCCGCGATGACCACCTCGATGAGACGAAACCCGCTGGTCGTCGGGGCCGCCGGTATCGTCAGCGTCCTGGCGCTGGCCGTCGGCGCGCTGCAATACGACAAGCTGCCGTTCTTCAACCAGGGCAACGACTATTCGGGCTACTTCAGCGAAGCGGGCGGCATCACCACCGGTGCCGACGTCCAGGTGTCGGGGCTCAAGGTCGGCTCGGTGTCGGGGATAGAACTTGACGGACCGCGGGTCTGGGTGAGTTTCCGCGTCGCCCCGGACGTTCACCTCGGTGACCGTACCGAGGCGGCCATCAAGACTCAGACGATCCTCGGTGCCAAGGTGCTCGAGCTCACGCCGCGCGGGGATCAGCCGCTCGACGGACCGATCCCCTTGGACCGCACCCGCGCGCCCTACGACCTGCCCGACGCGCTCGGCGACCTGACGACCGCGATCAGCGGGCTGGACACGCATCAACTGTCGGACTCGTTGCGGGTGCTGGCGCAGACGTTCCAGGACTCCCCGCCGGACCTCGAGATCGCCGTCGAGGGGGTCTCCCGGTTTGCCGAAACCCTCAACAAGCGCGACGACCAGCTGCGCAATCTCCTGCGTAATGCGAACAAGGTGACGTCGGTGCTCGCGGAGCGGACCGGTCAGGTGGTTGACCTCATCGCCGACAGCAACGCGCTGCTGGTGGCACTGCGCTCGCAAAGCCAAGCGCTGGACCGGATCTCGGGAAGCATCGCCGCGGTCGCCGAGCAGATCCACGGTTTCATCACCGAGAATCGCCAGACGTTGCGGCCGGCCCTGGAGAAGCTCAACGGAGTGCTGGCGATCGTCGACAATCGCAAGGAAGACGTGCAGGAGTCGATCAAACTGCTGAACTCCTATGCGATGTCGCTCGGTGAATCGGTGTCCACGGCACCGTTCTTCTCCGCCTACATCGCCAACCTGCTGCCCGGTCAGTTCGTGCAGCCGTTCGTCGACGCGGCGTTCTCCGATCTGGGGCTGGACCCGAGCGTGCTGCTGCCCTCCGAGCGCACCGACCCGCCCACCGGCCAGGCGGCGACACCCGCACTGCCCGTGCCCTTCCCGCGCACCGGTCAGGGCGGCGAGCCCAGGATGACGCTGCCGGACGCGATCACCGGCAAGCCCGGCGACCCGCGGTATCCCTACCGCGAACCCCCGCCGGCACCCGCACCCGGTGGTCCGCCGCCGGGGCCGCCGGCCGAAACGCCGCCGGCGCTGGCCTCGGTACCCGAACCCACACCGAGCCCGGTCCATGTGCCGGCACCCAACGAGGCAGTACCGACCGGAGATGAGACACCGTGACCACATCGACGAAGTACCGGCTGGCAACCGCGGTCGTCCTGATCGCGGTACTCATCGGCGCGCTGGTGACGGTGTGGCCCGGGGGTGGGCGGCGCGTCACGGTGCAGGCCTACTTCGCAAACAGCAACGGCATTTTCGTCGGCGACGAGGTGCGCATTCTCGGAGTTGCCGTCGGCAAGATCGAATCCATCGAACCGCAGGCGACCCGAGTGAAGATTCGCTTCTCCTACCCGGCGAAGTACGAGGTTCCCGCCGACGCGAAGGCCGTGATCCTGTCGCCCTCGCTGGTCACCGCCCGAGCCATCCAGCTGACCCCCGCCTACACCGGGGGACCGCTACTCGAGGACGGCGCCGTCATTCCCGAGGCGCGCACCGCGGTCCCGGTGGAATGGGACGACTTCCGTGAGCAACTGGAGCGGTTGACCGAGACCCTGCAACCGACGGAGGCCGGGGGAGTGAGCACCCTCGGTTCCTACATCAATACTGCGGCGGACAACGTACGGGGGCAGGGAGCCGACATCCGCACTGCCGTGGTGCAACTGGCGCAGGCGTTTTCGATGCTGGGTGACCACAGCGACGACGTGTTCTCCACCGTCGAGAATTTGTCGATACTGGTGTCGGCGCTGACCAACAGCACCGAGCTGATGCGCTACCTCAACCAGAACATCGCCTCGGTCACCGGCCTGCTCGCCAACGATCCGGGCGAGGTGTCACAGGCGGTGCGCAACGTCAATTCCGTGGTCGCCGACGTCGGCTCGTTCGTCGCCGACAACCGGGAGACGCTCGGGACCACGACCGACAAGCTGGCCTCGGTCAGTCAGGCGCTGCACGACAGCCTCGACGACATCAAGCAGACCCTGCACCTGACGCCCAACGTGTTTCAGAACTTCCTGAACATCTACCAACCGGCCCAGGGCACGATGTCCAGTGCGCTGGTGATCACCAACTTCGCCGATCCGATCGGGTTCATCTGCGGCGCCGTACAGGCGGCATCCCGGTTGGGTGCCGAACAGTCCGCCAAGCTCTGCGCGCAGTACCTGGCGCCCATCGTCAAGAACCGGCAGTACAACTTCCCGCCGATCGGGGAGAACCTCTTCGTCGGCGCCGCGGCACGTCCCAACGAGATCACCTACAGCGAGGATTGGCTGCGGCCGGACTACATCCCACCGAACAACAGCCTGGAATCCCTGATGCTGCCCTCCGGGAGCGGATCATGAGGGCAACGGTGGCCACGACCGCGCTGGCGCTCGCCACCGCACTGGCGGTATCCGGTTGCTCGGAGTGGCAGGGCGCCAACACGTTGCCGTTGCCGGGCACCGCAGGCGGCGGGCCCGGCGCCTACACCGTGCAGGCGCAACTTCCCGACGTCGACAACATCGAGCGCAACTCCCGGGTGCGGGTCGGCGACGTCACCGTCGGCAACGTCACCAAGATCGAGTTGCAGGACTGGCACGCCCTGGTGACGATGCGCCTCGACGGCGACGTCGAGTTGCCGGCGAACGCCACCGCGACCGTCGGTCAGACCAGCCTGCTGGGGTCGCTGCACGTCGAACTCGCACCGCCCGCCGAAGTACCTGCGACGGGGCGACTGCAGGACGGGGACTTGATCCCGCTGGCCTCGGGTAGCCGCTACCCCTCGACCGAGCAGGCGCTGGCCGCGGTCTCGTTGCTGCTCAACCAAGGCGGCATCGGCAACATCCAGGACATCACGCAGGCGTTGAGCACGGCCTTCGCCGGTCGGGAGGACGATCTGCGCAGCCTGATCGAGCAGGTCGACCTGTTCATCGAGCATGGCGAGAACCAGACCGAGGAGATCATCGGCGCGGTCGACAGCCTCAACGCGCTGGTCGGCCAGGTGGCGGCGCAACGACCCGTCGTCGACACCGCGCTGCGCACCCTGCCCGAGGCCCTGACGGTTCTCCAGGACCAGCGTGATTCCCTCACCGACGCGCTGCATCAGGTGGGCCGGTTCAGCGAATTGGCCGGGGACTCCGCCGATCTGACCAAGGAGAATCTGGTCAAGGAACTCCAGGATCTCGGACCCGTGCTGAAATCGCTGGCCGATGCGGGACCGTCGCTGACCCGCTCCCTGAGCTTCTACGCGACCTTCCCCTGGCCCAAGGAGACCATCACCAAGTGGCAGCGCGGCGACTACTCCAACCTCAGCGCGGTGATCGACCTGACGCTGAGCCGGCTGGACTCCTCGTTCTTCACCGGCACCCGCTTCGAGGGCGACCTGACGCTGCTGGAGCTGCAATGGGGCCGCACCATCGGACAACTCCCGAGCCCCTACACGGCCGGCAACCCGCTGATCGTCCCCTACCGAATGGACCAGGGCCGCTGACATGCGCATGAGTAAACGGATTTGGACCCAACTGGCCGTCGTGGGCGCGGTGTCGACGCTGGCCTTCGTGTCGCTGATGCTGGTCTACATCAAGTTGCCGAGCCTGCTGTTCGGCATCGGCACCTACCGTGTCACCGTCGAGTTGCCCGAGGCCGCCGGCCTTTACGAACGCGCGAACGTGACCTACCGCGGCACCGCCGTCGGGCAGGTCACCTCGGTGGACCTGATGCGCGGCGGGGGCGTGCGAGCGCAGCTGAAGCTGAACTCGCACACCAAGATCCCGGCTGACCTCGACGCCCAGGTGCACAGCCAGACCGCCGTGGGCGAGCAGTTCATCACGCTGTTGCCCCGCGGCGGCGACGGCCCCGACCTCGAAGACGGCGACGTGATCGCCGTTGAGCGCACGTCGGTTCCACCCGATATCAACGATCTGCTCGATGCCACGAACGCGGGACTGGGCGCCGTGCCGCAGGACAATCTGAAGACCCTCGTCGACGAGGCGTACCTCGCGGTGGGTGGTCTGGGACCGGAGATCTCGCGACTGGTCCGGGGTTCGGTCGCGGTCGCCTTGGAGGCCGAGCAGAACCTGGACGCCTGGACTGCGTTGCTGGACAACGCCGCCCCGGTCCTCAACACCCAGACCGAGACCTCCGACGCGGTCCGGACTTGGGCGGCCAACCTCGCCACCGTCACCGACCAGATTCGCGACACCGACGCCGAGGTGCGCGGGGTGCTCGAGCACGGCGGTCCGGCGCTGGCCGAGACGCGTGAGCTTTTCGACCGGGTGGCACCCGCGTTGCCCGTCGTGCTGGCCAACCTGGTCAGTGTCGGCGAGGTCGCGGTCACCTACCGCGACAACATCGAACAACTGTTGGTGCTGCTGCCGCAGGGCGCGGCCGCCATGCAGGCGATCGGCGTGGCCAACCGCAACACCAAACAGGATTACGCCGGTGCCTACCTGAGCTTCAACCTCAACGTGAACCTCCCGCCGCCGTGTACCACCGGATTCCTGCCGGTCCGCCAGCAGCGCGTGGCTTCGCTGCAGGACTACCCGGACCGTCCCGCCGGAGACCTGTACTGCCGGACACCGCAGGATTCACCGTTCAACGTCCGCGGCGCACGCAACACACCGTGTGTGACACGTCCGGGCAAGCGGGCGCCGACGTGGCAGATGTGCGAGAGCGACGAAGAGTACGTGCCCCTCAACAACGGGTTCAACTGGAAGGGCGACCCCAACGCGACCTTGTCCGGGCAGGACATCCCGCAGTTGACGCCGGATCCGGTGCCGCCCATCGCGTTCGCCGAGTACGACCCGGCGACCGGGACCTACGTCGGTCCCGACGGGCAGACCTTCACCCAGTCGAATCTGGCGCCGGCCCCCGAGGGCAAGCGGACCTGGCAGAGCATGCTGACCCCGTGACCTCGGTGCGCTGGGGTGCGGCAGGCGCAACCCAGCGCACCGAGATCACGAGCGGTAACGGTCGCGGATCTCGCGGCGCAGGACCTTGCCGATCGGTGTCTTGGGCAGCGTGTCGACGAACTCGACGCTGGTGATCTTCTTCACCGACCCCAGCCGCTCCCGCGTCCACTCGATCAGCTCCTGCGCCGAAACCGTTCCGGCGCAGCCCTCTTCGAGCACCACATCGGCATGCGGGGTTTCGACCCACTTCTCGTGCGGGATGCCGACCACCGCGGCCTCGCGGACGGCGGGGTGTTCGGCCAGAGCGTTCTCCAGTTCGGCCGGCCAGATGTTGTAACCGCCGGAGATGATCATGTCCTCCTTGCGGTCGGCCAGGTACAGGAACCCGTCGTGGTCCAGCCAACCCATGTCGCGGGTCCGGACCCACCCGTCGGCGGTCAGCCGCTGCGCGGTGACCTCCGGTGCGCGCCAGATCTCCTGCATCCGGCCGGGGGATTTGACGACGATCTCGCCGACTTCGCCCGGCGCAAGCACGTTGTCATTCTCGTCGACGATCCGGATGCCGGAGTTCGGCGTCGCCTTTCCTGCCGACCGCAGGCGCCGGCGCTGTTCGGGGGTGCCCTCCACGACATGGTGCTCGGGCAGCAGCGCCGCCACCGGAATGGCTTCGCTCTGGCCGTAACTCTGATACATCACGTTGCCCCAGAGCTTCAGCGCGGCGACCAGGGTCGTTTCCGGTATCGGCGATGCGCCATAGAGGATCGCGCGCAGACTCGACAGGTCCCGCGTCGCGGCGTCGGGGTGGGTGGTGATCATCTGCACCATGGTGGCGACCAGCAGCGTGAGCGTGACGCGTTCCTGTTCCACCAGTTCCAAGAACTTTCCGGCGTCGAAGGCCGGCATGACGACGATGGTGCCGCCGGCCGCGAGCGTCGGCCACACCGGCACGCTCGCGGCGTGCGTCAGCGGGCTGGCCGCGAGGTAGCAGTCGTCGGGGCTCAGCGGCGGCGACACGTCGGCCAGGACCTCGTCGCCGGCGGCCATCCAAGCGCCCAGGGTGTGCAGGACGCCCTTGGGCAGACCGGTGGTGCCCGCGGAGAACCGGATCTGGTGCGGGTCCTCCGGGGCGGGTTCAAAGTCCAGTTCGGCGGCGCCGCCGCCCAGCAGGTCCTCGTAGTCGTGGGCCGGCGGCACCACATCGGAGCCGAGAACCACCACGGTGCGGATGAACGCACAGTCCGCGAGGACCGGAGCCAGGGCGTGGAAGTATTTGTCCTGCAGGATGATCGCGGCGGGCTCGGTGAGATCGATGAGATAGCGATGCCGCTCCGGGCCGTCATGGGTGTACAACGGGCAGCGCACGTAGCCGCCCAGCGTCAGCCCGGCCAATATCTCCAGCGTCTCGAAGCAGTTGTCCGCCGCAACGGCAACCCGGTCGCCCGCGGTGACGCCCTGGGAGCGCAACGCATTGGCGAGTCGCTTTGCGCGGTCGTACAGTTCGCCGTGGGTCTGCGTTCTCCCTTCGAATCGCAGGGCGGCCTTGGGGCCGGCGGTCGCAGCATTTCGGCGCAGTACCTCGGCGGGATTGGTCACGACGAGTCTCCTGACTTCGATGGATTCACAGACGCGGGCGGCGCGACGGCACACCCAAGCATTACTCGCCGGTTAGATTGTGCCGGCGTCACACGATGTGGCAGGGGGCGCGGCTCAGTCGAGGATGACTCAGTCGAGGATGTAGCCGCTGAGCATCCCCAGCACCTGATCCACGAGTTGCTCGGCAGGGACGCGGCCAGTGGTGTGGAACCAGCGAGCGATGGACAACAACATCCCGTTGAGCAGGTGCGCTGAGATGCCGATGTCGAGATCGTCTCGGATGACGCCGGCTTCGACGCACTCGTGCAGCAACTTCTCGGTGGCATGGTTGACGTCGCGGGCCCAGGAACGGTAATTGCGGAGCGCCTGCGGCGAAAGCTGATGCTGATCGGCGGTGAGAACCGCGTAGTACGTCCGATAGGTGATCGCCGACTCGACGTGGACGCGGATGAAGGCGACGAGCTTGTCCCGGGGCGGATCATCGTTGGTGAGAATCTGATCGATGTTGTGCCGGAGCGGATAGATCACCTGCTCGACGATGGTTTCCAGCAGCCAGCGCTTCGAGTCGACGTACTGGTAGACCGTCGGCTTGCTGACCCCGGCCTCGGCGGCGATGTCGGCGATCGTCGCGTCGACGTAACCGACCCGCTGGAACACCCGCGCCGCGGCGTCCACCAGTTCCTGCACGGTGGTGACGCGTCGGCGTGCCATCCGGACTCCCTCCCGCTGCGCCAGCGCGCATTCCATTCTCGCTAGTAAAGATAACTGTACTGGGCGGGCCGCTCATCGGGGAAGTAGGCGGGTCGCCGCGTCGAGGCGAATGCATTCGCCGTTGAGGTATTCGTTCTCCACCAGGTGCCGCGCCAGCCGGGCGAATTCGTCCGGACGGCCCAGGCGCTTGGGTTCGAGCACCGACTCGATCAGTCCGGCCCGGACGGGGTCCGGGAGTCCGGCCGACATCGGGGTGTCGAACAGGCCGGGGGCGATGGCATTGACCCGGATCCCGCTCCCGGCCAGGTCGCGCGCCACCGGCAAGGTGAGCCCGATGATGCCCGCCTTGCTCGCGCTGTAGGCCGCCTGCCCGCTCTGCCCGTCGTACGCCGCGCCGGAGGCGGTGTTGACGATGACGCCCCGTTCGCCGTCCTCGGGTTCGTTGCGGAGCATGGCCGCCGCGCTGACCCGCATGGCGTTGAACGTTCCGACCAGGTTGACCCCGACGGTCCGCTCGAATGCGTCCAGTTCGGCCGGCCGCCCCCGCGACACCAACTTCGCGGCGGAGACCACCCCGGCGGTGTTGATGTCGAAGTGCAAGGCGCCGAAGGCATCCAGGACCGCATCGATTGCTTGCTCCATCGCGGCCGCGCAGGTGATATCGGCCGGTACGGCCAGCGCATCGGGCAGACTCGCCGCCACCTGGCGCGCCGCGTCCTCGTCGCGGTCGATGACGGCCACCCGTCCACCGGCGGCCGCGAACTCGGCGCACACCGCGCGGCCCAGTCCCGACCCGCCGCCGACCACCACGGCCACCTTGTTCTCGATTCGCATGGCTACGCCCCGACGAACTTCGGTTCGCGCCGTTCGCCGAAGGCCTTCAGGCCCTCGGCGAAGTCGGCACTGCGCGCGTACTCCGTACACGCCGCGAGTTCGGCCGCCAGCGCGGCCGGCAAGCTCTGGTCCGAGCCGTCGTCGACCAGGCGCTTCATCCCGGTGATGCCCAGCGGGCTGTGCCGCGCAATGCGTTCGACGAGCGCGGATACCGCGGCGACCAGTTGGTCGGCGGGTACCACCTCGGTCACCAGGCCCGCCTCGTACATCCGTTGCGCCGTCCAGCTTTCGGCGGTGAACAGCAGTTGCTTGGCCCGGTTGGGCCCGATCTTGCGCGGCAGTCGGGTGGCGCCCCCGGCGGCCGGGAACAGCCCGTAGCGGGCGTGGCCGTCGCTGAACACCGCCTCGGTGGTGGCAATGACGAGATCGCAGGCGAGGACGAGTTCCAAACCCCCGGCCACGGCGATACCCTGCACCGCGGCGATCACCGGTTGTGGGTGCTCGGTGATTCGATCGAACAACGCGGCGGCGGCCTTCAGGAATTCGACCACAGCGCTGTGATCGTCCATCGCCCCCACGCGTTTGAGATCCGCGCCGGCGCAGAAGGCGGTGCCGGTTGCGCTGATGACCACGGCCCGCACGGCCGGATCCTGGGCCGCGGCGTCCAGGGCCACGCCGACACCATCGAGAAGTTCGAGTGAAAGGGCGTTGCGGGCGGCGGGCCGGTTGAGCGTGATCCATGCGGCCTCGTCCCGAACTTCGTAGTGGACTTCGGAATCACCGCTGTGAACGGGGTTTTGGGGGTTACTCATCATCAATCCTGTCGGTTTCAGGGTCAGGCGGGGACGTCGACGGGCGTCGAGAGCAGGGCGGCGGTTCCGCCCACGCCCTGGATCGCTTCGAAGAAGCCGTTGGCCGCCGCCAGCAGCAGTTGTCGACCGTCGGACCCGCCCAGCGCGCAGGTGTACACGTTGACGCCGTCGGGGTGGGCCACCTCGTCGACGATCTCGCCGGCGGGGGAGACCCGCACGCAGCGTTGGTGGTTCGCGTCGGCAACCCAGACGTGGTCCTGCGAGTCGATGGTCATCCCGTCGGGCGCCAGTTCGGTGGCCGCGATCATCTCGGCCGGCCCGGCGAGGTCCGGTGCGGGACCGAACTGGGCCAGTACCCGCCGGTCGCTCAGCGTGCCGTCGGCCCCGATGTTGAACGCGGTCAGCCGGGCGGCAAAGGATTCCGCGACGATCAGGGTGGCGCCGTCGGCGGTCACCACCACACCGTTGGGGCACCACAGATCGCGGGCGGCGACTGTCACCGTTCCGTCCGGGTCGACCCGGAAAAGCTCTCCGGTGCGGGGAGTTTCACCCTCGTGGATGGCAAATCCGATGGTGCCGACCCATGCCCGTCCCTGCGCGTCAACGTACATGTCGTTGATCCAGTGCGGTGTGAGGGCGGACAGGTCGGCGTGGCGCCGCACCGATCCGTCGGTGCCGCGCGCCAACAGTGTCCGGTCCTTCATGGACACCACCAGCAAGGTGCCGTCGGGCAACCATCCGAGTCCGGAGCACAGGGCGTCGACCTGCATCAGATCCTCGCGCCGTCCGGCTTCGTCGAATGCGCACACCACGCCCTTGAGGGCGTCGGAGACATACCACCGCCCGTCGCGCCAGCGCGCGCCTTCGAAGTAGTCGCCGCCCTCGACGATGGTCGTGTACTGGCGTTCCACGGGGTCCTCCTTGTTCGGTTCGGCGCTGGGCACGGGGTTGTTCAGGTAGCCGGGCCGCGGTCGGGTGCGACGGCTGCGCGCCTCGGCGCGGATCAGGTCGGCGCCGGCGGGGTCGACGAGGTTGTCGTAGAGCTCGCGATTGTGCGAGTGCGCAAGGTGGTGGGCGTCGAAGGCCCACTCCACCGCAGCCCGCTGACCTTGCAGATCCAATGCGTTGTTGACCGCGCGTTTGGCCAGCCGGATGCCGAAGCTCGGACGCGCCGCGATCCGCTCGGCCAGCGCCAGTGTTTCGGATTCGAGGTCCGCCCGGGGCACGACGCGGTTGACCATGCCGAGTGCCTCGGCATCGAACGCATCGATGGGTTCGCCGGTGAACAACATCTCCTTGGCGCGGCGGTGCCCCAGTTCCCAGGGGTGCACGAAGTACTCGGCGACCGCACAGCCGAAAGCGCTGATCGGGTCGTGGAACACGGTGTCGTCGGCGGCGACGATCAGGTCGCACGGCCAGATCAACTCCAGGCCGCCGCCGATGACTCGGCCGTGCACCGCCGCGATGGTGGGCCGGGGGATGTCGCGCCAGCGCAGGCACAGTCCCAGGAAGAGTTCGGCCTCGGTGGCGTACCAGCCCTCGGCGCCGGGTGCGTTGAAGCCGCCGGTGAGGGTGCGGGGGGTGACACCGGTCATGTCGTAGGCGGTGTCGACCCGCAGGTCGTGGCCGGCCGAGAAGTCGGGCCCGTCGGCGGCCAGGATGATGACCCGGACGGAATCGTCCCCGACGGCGCGCAGATAGGCGTCGTCGAGTTCGTGCAACATCGCGCGGTCTTGCGCGTTGCGCTTGTCCGGGCGCGCCAGCACTATGCGCGCCACCCCCGCGCTGGGTTGCTCGTACCGAATCTGGGGGGTGGGGGATGCGGCGCTCACAGCCCGTACGACTTTCCGATGATCTCGCGCTGGACCTCGCTGGTGCCGGCGTAGACCGTGCCGATGATGCACTCCCGCAGGTGGCGTTCCATGTCGTGGTCCAGGGTGTAGCCGGCGCCGCCCAGGAACTGCATGCCCTCGATGGCAAGCCGTTTCGCGGTTTCGGTGACCTTCAGTTTCACCATCGACGCCTCCCGGGGCACACAGCGGTCGGGGTCCGCATCCAGCTTCTGGGCGAGGTCGTCGACCAGCAGGCGACAGCATTCGAGCTCGGTGGCCAGATCCGCCATCCGGTGCCGCAGCGCCTGGAAGCTGCCGATCGGGCGGCCGAACTGCTCGCGTTGTTTCAGATACTCGAGCGAATCCTCGAAGGTACGACGGGCATGTCCGAGAAACATTGCACCGCACATCAATCGGTCGGAGTTCAGGCCGCGCATGATCTGGTGCCAGGCCCGCCCCTCGGTCCCGATCACCCGGTCCGCGGAGACCACGACATCGTCGAAGAAGACGTCGTTGACCTCGTCACCGCCCAGGGTCGGGATGGTGCGGATGGCCAGCCCGGGGGCCCCCGCCGGCACATCGATCATCGTGATGCCGTCGTGCTTGTCGGCGGTGTCCTCGGTGCGACACATCACCAGGATCCGAGATGCGATGTGCGCACAGGAGATCCAGGTCTTCTGGCCGTTGATCACGTAGGTGTCGCCGCGGCGCTCGGCGCGGCAGATCATCGAGCCCGGATCCGAACCGGCCCCGGGTTCGCTGATGGCGGTGGCGAGCACCTCGCCCCGGCACACCCCGCCGAGGATGTCGCGCTTCTGCTCCTCGGTGCCGAACCGCTCGACCATGGTCGCGCTGACCAGGCTCACTCCCAGGCCGAACAGCGGGGCCTGCCCGTAGGCCATCTCCTCGACGAGGCGACAAGCGTCGCTGGGCTTTCCGCCGCCGCCGCCGTAGGCGACGGGGATGGATGCGCCGATCCAGCCGAGGTCGGCGAGCTTGGCGTACAGCTCCGGGTTGTGGGTCAGCGACCCGTCGCCGCGGAGCTTCCTGCGCTGCTCCGCGGAGCCACATTCCTTCTGGGCGAACGCTCGCGCGGCTTCGACGAACGTGTTGTCGGCCGTGGTCGGCATCGTGACGGGTCCTCCTGGGTGGTGCGGTCTGGGATGGTCAGGGCAGCAGGGTCGAGGCGTTGTCGAGCAGATAGAACAGTCCGGTGGTGAACGACGCGTCGGGGCCGGCGAGATGCGTTGCCACCGCCGCGACTTCGTCCGGATCTCCCCACCGATACTGGCGATCGGTGACGTAGCGGTCGACCGGCATACCGAGTGCGGTCGACAGCACTCCGGCGGCCCCGGTGGCGGCGTCGGTCCGGATCATCGCCGGCACGATGGCGTTGACCCGAATGTTGTCCGGGCGCAACTCCACCGCCGCGGTGCGGGTCAACGCATCGACACCGGCTTTGGCGGCGCTGTAGGCCGCCATCGCGGGCATGGCGCGGCGACCGGCGACGGACGAGATGTTGATGATGGAGCCACCGCCGCGGTTCCGCAGGTGTGGGACGGCGTGTTTGATGGTGTGGAGCGTGCCGTTCAGCGTGATGCCCAGCACCCGGTCCCAGTCGCTGCGGTCGGTCTCGGCCACCGGTGTCGCTGACCCCAGGGCGGCGCAGTTGACCACGATGTCCAGGCCGCCGGTCCGAGCGACCGCGGCCTCGAGGGTGGCTGCGACGTCGGCCTCGTCGGCGACGTCGCAGCGCGCCGGGATCGCCGACCCGCCGATGGCTGCGGCGCGCGTCTCGGCCCCGCGCTGGGATACGTCGGCGACCACCACAGTCGCACCCTCGTCGGAGAAGCGTTGCGCGATGGCGGCGCCGATGCCGCGACCGGCCCCCATCACGATCGCGATCTGGTTCGCGAGTTGGCCGATCACAGCACCGTCCAGTTTCGAGTTACTCATCGTTTATAAGCTTACCAGTTAGTTAAACAATTGGGCCATAGTCTACCCCGAATCGCTCGCCCGGCAGGCGTCTTTGGCCTATCTGGACAGGATCGTCACCGTGGCCACCGCCGCATCCGGCCCGAGGTATCCGCCGGCGTTCTCGGCGAGCGCGATCCGGGCGTCGGGGACCTGCCGGGCCCCGGCGCGACCGCGGAGCTGATCGGTGAGTTCGACGATCTGGGCGAGGCCGGTCGCGCCCAGCGGGTGCCCCTTGGACTGCAGGCCGCCGCTCGGATTCACCGGTAACCGCCCGCCGATCCGGGTCTGCTCGTCGCGCAGGAGCCCGACCGCCCCGCCGGGCTCGCACAGGCCGAGTTCCTCGAGGACGATGAGTTCGGCCGGTGCGGCGGCATCGTGGCATTCGACGACGTCGACATCGGCCGGATCGATGCCGGCGGCGGCGAAGGCGCGGCCGGCGACGTCGGGGACCAGCTCGCCGTAGGCGCCCGGCAGGCCGGACCCGATGACGCTGGCCCGGATCGAGACCGGCGAGCGGCCGCGGCGTTGCGCCACGGCGCGGCTGGTCACCACGACCGCCGCGGCGCCGTCGCTCATCGGGGCGCACATCGGTACCGTGAGCGGTCCGCTGACCTGGCGCGCCCCCAGCACCTCCGCAACGGTGAGCGCACGCCCGTACTGCGCCTTCGGATTTGCCGTGCCGTGTTGTGAGTTCTTCACGGCCACCCGTGCGAAGTCCTCACGGGTGGCGCCGCTGCGCGCCATGTAGCTCGTTGCGAAGCGCGCATAGATGTCCATGAACACCGAGCCGGCGCCGGTCGACCCGAGATCGGCGCGGATCTCGTCGAGGCGTTCCTGGTCGAGCGCGGTGGTCAGGGCCGCGGCCGCCTTGGCCTTGTCCTCGAAGTGGAGTTTCTCGGCGCCGACCGCGACGGCCACGTCGACGTGCCCGGAGGCCACCGACAGCCACGCTTGGTTGAGTGCCGTCGCGCCCGAGGCGCAGGCGTTCTCGACGTTGATCAACGGCACCCCGCGCAGGGCGGTGTCCCGCAGCGCATGCTGACCCCGGTTCGACTCCTGGCCGGTCAGGACTCCGGCCAGGACGTTGCTGAAGTACACGATCCCGACCGGCTGCGCGTCGCCGCTGAGGCCGGCGTCGGCGAGGGCCTCGGCCACCGCCTCGGCGGCGAGGTCGGCGATGGTCCTGTCCCGATGTTTGCCGAAGTGCGTCATCCCCACTCCTGCGATCACCGCTTCCCGCATGTCCGACACCCAACCTTTCATTCGACCGCTTCGTTGTGTCGATACCTTACCAACTGGTTCAGTTTGGGTGGGCGTTCGAGCGGGAGCATGCGCATTCCCTCGAGGCACCGATACGCCAGAATGGTCCTGGCGCACCGCCCGGGCGCCCATATCTCCAGGAGGTGCGCGGTGTCGGTTCCGGCCGCGGCCCAGGTCACCAGCCTCGACGTCGACGGGCTGCTCACCGAGTATCGGACCGGCCGGGCGCAGGCGGCGCTGTTCGACACCCGCGGCGGCGCCGGGGCCGGTCATGACGAGTTCGTCGACGGCGCCGGCAACATCCGCCCCGCCTGGACGGAACTGGCCGAAACCATCGCGCGCCGCGGGGTCCGCGGCCTGGACCGGCTGCGCGACGAGGTCCGCACCCTGGTGGACAACGACGGCATCACCTACACCGACCCGGGTGGGGCGCCCGCGCCCTGGCGGCTGGACCCGGTGCCGCTGCTGATCACCCCCGAGGACTGGCAGATCCTCGAGGCCGGCCTGGTTCAGCGCTCGCGGCTGCTCGATGCGATCCTGACCGACCTCTACGGCCCACAGGACGCGCTGACCAGTGGAATCCTTCCCGCACCTTTGCTTTTCGGCCATCCGGGCTACCTGCGCGCGGCCCGCGGGATCGAAGTCCCCGGACGCCACCAGTTGTTCCTGCACGGCTGCGATGTCAGCCGTGGCAACGGCGGCTTCGTGGTCGACGCCGACTGGACCCAGGCCCCGTCGGGCGCCGGTTACGCGATGGCCGACCGCCGGGTGGTGGGCTCGGCGATCTCCGAACTCTACGAACGGCTGACGCCGCGGGCGACCTCGCAGTTCGCCCACACCCTGCGCTCGGCGTTGCTCGGGGCCGCGCCGGAGGCCGCCGAGGATCCCGCGGTGGTGGTGCTCAGCCCGGGCATCCATTCCGAGACCGCGTTCGACCAGGCCTATCTGGCTTCCACGCTGGGCTTCCCGCTGGTCGAGAGCGCCGATCTGGTGGTCCGCGACGGCAGGCTGTGGATGCGGTCGCTGGGCACCCTGCAGCGCGTCGACGTGGTCCTGCGCCGCGTCGATGCCGCCTACTCCGACCCGCTGGACCTGCGTCCGGACTCGCGGCTCGGCGTGGTCGGACTGGTCGAGGCGGCGCGTCGCGGTGCGGTGACGGTGGTCAACACATTGGGCAGCGGGGTCCTGGAGAGCCCTGCCATCCTGCGTTTCCTACCCGAGCTGGCCGAACGCCTCCTCGGCGAGACCCCGCTGCTGCCGACCGCACCCACCTATTGGGGCGGCATCGACACCGAACGCTCGCACCTGCTGAACCACCTGGGCACCTTGCTGATCCGCTCGACCGTCGGCGGTCCCGACCACGTCGGCCCGGAGTTGACCCGTACCCAACGCGCGGAACTGTCCGCGCGGATCGCCGCCACCCCGTGGGAGTGGATCGGTCAGGAGTTGCCGCAGTACTCCTCGGCGCCCATCGTCGGACGGGTCGGGATCGCGGCGGCCAACGTCGCGATGCGGCTGTTCGCCGTGTCGCAGCGCGGCGGCTACGCGCCGATGATCGGCGGCCTCGGTTATGTGGCCGCGGCCCACGGCATCGGCCCGCGCTTCAACGATGGTGCGGCCAAGGACATCTGGGTGCTGCCGTCGTCGTCGACCGCCCCCGAGCAACTGTCCGCGGCGCCGCCTCCCGCGCCGGCCCCGGCGCCAGTCGCCGATCTGGCCGGGATCAGTTCGCCGCGCGTCCTGTCCGACCTGTTCTGGACGGGGCGCTACGCCGAGCGGGCGGAGTCGATGGCGCGGCTGCTGACCGTGACCCGTGAGCGCTACCACGAGTACCGGCACCGGCAGTACACACCGGCCAGCGCCTGCATCCCGGTGCTGTTGTCGGCGCTGGGCGCGCTCACCGGGACCGATGTCGCCGGGGCGGGTGACCGCACCGAGATGATCGCCACCGCGCCGAGCACCCTGTGGTCGATCACCGCCGACCGCGACCGGGCCGGTTCGCTGGCGCAATCGGTGGAGCGCCTCGGGCTGGCCGCGCGCAGCGTGCGCGATCAGCTGTCCAACGACACCTGGATGATCCTGGCCGCGGTCGATCGCGCGGTGCTCGAATTACCCAGCGCCGCCCCGGAAACCCACAGCCTGGCCGACACCAAGATGGCCGCGGCGCACGCCCGCGCCCTGGCCGGCATGCTGGCCCTGTCGGGCGTGGCGGCCGAGTCGATGGTCCAGGACATCGGCTGGACCATGACCGACATCGGCAAGCGGATCGAACGGACGCTGACGCTGGCCGGCCTGCTGCGCGCCACGCTGACCACCGCGCGCCGCGGCGAGGCGGCCCAGGTGATCACCGAATCGGTGCTGACGGCCTGTGAATCCGCGGTGATCTACCGGCGCCGCAATCTCGGCCTGGTCAGCGTGCCCGCGGTCGCCGACCTGCTGTTGTTCGACGCCACCAACCCGCGGTCGCTGGTGTACCAACTCGATCGGCTCCGCGCGCACCTGCGCGCCCTGCCCGGCGCCACGGGCTCGTCGCGCCCGGAGCGACTGGTCGACGAGCTCAACACCCGACTGCGCCGCATCGACCCGACCGAACTGGGCCGCGCCGACTCGCACGGCGACCTGATCGCGCTGCGCGGGTTGCTCGACGGCGTGCTCGACGGGGTGCGGGAGCTGTCCGACGTCATCACCGCGACCCAACTCTCGCTCCCGGGCGGCATGCAGCCGCTGTGGGGGCCCGGCCAGCGACGGCAGCTGCCATGACCCGCGGCTACCGCATCACCCACGAGACCGTGTACCGCTACTCCGACGTGGTCACCAGCTCCTACGGGCGCGGCTTCCTGACCCCGCGCGAGACCGACTGGCAACGCTGTCTGAGTCACGAGGTGCGGCTCGATCCGGCCGCCGCCGACCGCTCGATGAGCCGGGACGCCTACGGCAACCTCAGCTCCTACTTCCACGTGACGACCGCGCACCGCGTCCTGACGGTCACCGCGGTCTCGGAGGTCGAGGTGGACCCGCCGGCCCCCGACCGCTACGGCGCCGGTTCGGCGCTGGCCCCGTGGGAGATCGCCCGGCCCGTCGGGGCCGACGGCGTGCGCGCCGTCGAGTTCACCCTGGATCTGCAACCGCCGGAGATCACCGATGCCGTACGCGACTACGCGGCACCGAGTTTCACCCCGGGCCGCCCGCTGATCGAGGTGCTCGAGGACGTCAACCGGCGCATCTTCGCCGATTTCACCTACCGCTCCGGTTCCACCACGGTGTCCACCGGGGTCGGGGAGGTTTTGGCGGCCCGCGAGGGGGTATGTCAGGACTTCGCGCGGCTGGCGATCGCCTGTCTGCGCGCCAACGGCTTGGCGGCCGGTTACATCTCGGGGTACCTGGCCACCGATCCGCCGCCCGGGAAGGAGCGCATGGTGGGTGCGGACGCGACGCACGCCTGGGCGGCGGTGTGGACGCCGGAGAACCGGTGGCTGGGCCTGGACCCGACCAACGAGCAGCTGGTCGACGAGCGCTACATCGTCGTCGGCGGCGGCCGCGACTACGCCGACCTCCCGCCGCTGCGCGGCATCATCTACACCGACGCCGAGGACAGCGCCATCGACGTGTCGGTCGACGTCGTGCCGCTGACGCCGGGAGGCCGCGATGCGTGACTTCCGGTGCACCAACTGCGGACAACACCTGACCTTCGAGAACTCGGTGTGCTTGGGCTGCGGTAGCGCGGTCGGGTTCTCGCTGCAGGATTCGGCGCTGCTGGTCATCGCCTCGGGGCCCGACAGCGAGCACGACGGCGCCGTCGACGCCGACGAATACCGGCTGTGCGCCAACATGCATCTGGCGCAATGCAACTGGCTGGTGAAACCGGGCCCCGGCGCCCCGGCGGAGGGGGAGTTGTGCGCGTCCTGCCGGTTGACCCGGACCCGGCCCGCCGATGGCGACCCCGCCCTGACCGCCTTCGCCGCGGCGGAGGTGGCCAAACGCCGGTTGGTCGCCGAACTCGCGGAGCTGAACCTGCCCATCGTCGACCGCGGCACCGACCCGGAGTCCGGCCTGGCCTTCGACCTGCTCTCCAGCTCGGGTCAGCAGGTGTTCACCGGGCACCACAACGGCGTGATCACCCTGGACCTCGCCGAGGGCGACGATGTGCACCGCGAGCGCCTGCGGGTTTCCATGGACGAGCCCTACCGGACCCTGCTGGGGCACTTCCGCCATGAGATCGGCCACTACTACTTCTACCGGCTGATCGAGACCTCCCCGGCGTACCTGGCGCGGTTTCGCGAGCTGTTCGGCGATCCCGACGCCGACTATCAGGCCGCGCTGGACCGGCACTACGAGCAGGGCCCGCCGCCGGACTGGCGCGACGACCACGTGTCGTCGTACGCCACCATGCATCCGGCCGAGGACTGGGCCGAGACCTTCGCGCACTATCTGCACATCCGCGACACGCTGGATACCGCGGCCGCGTTCGGTTTCGCCTCGGCCGGCGCGACGTTCGATCGAAGAACCCTGGGGCCCAGCGGATTCGACGTCATCATCGAGATGTGGCTGCCGTTGGCGTGGGCGTTGAACATGGTCAACCGGTCGATGGGCCGCGACGATCTGTACCCCTTCGTCCTGCCGACGGCGGTGCTGGAGAAGATGCGGTTCATCCATCGGGTGATCGACGAGGTCACCTCCGATCCGGCGAAGCTGGCCGCCGCCGGGGGTTGACCTAGGATCGCTGCCGTGAGTGACCGCTACGGCAAGGACGTGTTGGCCAGCAATCCGCATCAGCGCCGGAAGGTGCGCGCCACCGAGCGCCCGGTGGAACTGGGCCTGGTGGTCGAGGACGTCGAGACCGGCTACGTCGGCGCGGTGGTGCGCGTCGAGTACGGCCGGATGGATCTGGAGGACCGGCGCGGCAAGGTGCGCGGATTTCCCGTCGGCCCCGGCTATCTGATCGACGGTGCGCCGGTGATCCTCACCCCGCCGCGCAAGGCCGCCCCCGCGGCGCCGACCCGAACCGCGTCGGGCTCGGTCGCGGTGCCGGGCGCACGGGCCAGGGTCGCACTGGGCAGCCGCATCTACGTGGAGGGCCGCCACGATGCCGAACTGGTCGAACAGGTCTGGGGCGACGACCTGCGCATCGAGGGCGTGGTGGTCGAATACCTCGGCGGCGTCGACGACCTGGCGGCCGTCGTGGCCGACTTCAAACCAGGGCCGGGGCGCCGACTCGGCGTGCTGGTCGACCACCTGGTCGCCGGCTCCAAGGAGGAACGCATCGCCGCGGAGGTCGCCCGCGGTCCCGGCGGTCCGCACACGCTCGTCGTCGGCCACCCCTACGTGGACATCTGGCAGGCGGTCAAGCCGCAGCGCCTCGGGCTGGAGAAGTGGCCGACCATTCCACGCAACATCGAGTGGAAGCACGGGATCTGCGAGGCGTTGGGGCTGCCGCACCACACCCAGGCCGACATCGCGCGCGCCTGGCAGCGCATCCGCTCCAAGGTGCGCGACTGGAACGACCTGGACCCGGCGTTGATCGGACGGGTCGAGGAACTCATCGACTTCGTCACCGCGCCGGACTGAGCGGCGCTACGCGCAGATACCGGTCTACGAGCAGATGCTGGGCCGGCCCGCCAGGTAGTTGCACTCCATCGGGAAGCGGTCCACGACCGGGGGATCCAGCGGCGCGAGGAAGCTCAGCGAGAACGGCTCCTTCGTCATCCCCGGCGGCCCGCCGCACTCGTCGCCCCACAGGGTGGTGCGCGTGCCGGTCAGCGTGACCTCGCTGAACTCGAACTTCTGCTGCAGCCGCGCGGTGCGGCCGTCCGGGCAGATCTGACCCGCCGGCGGGTTGTACTCGAAGGCCCACAGGCCGTTGGTCAGCCGGGCGCGGCCGGCGACGTTGAGCAGCCGCTGCTCGGCGTCGGCCGGCTTGTCGGTGGTGCTGGTCACGTTGAGCACACACCCGAGCGTCTGGATGTGCGGATCGGAGTAGTCCGGCTGCGCGCGGGTGCCGCTGGCCTGCGAGCAGATCGACTGCATGCTCCACTGCGCGGCGGGCTTGCCGGGCTGGTTGTAGGAGTACTTGCCGTCGGGTGGGGGCGCCACCGAGGGTTCCGCGGTGGCCGGGGCGGCGGTGCCCACCGCCGCCAACATCGCGGCGGCGCCGAGCAGGCCGATCCGCTGTCGCAACCTCATGTCGGCTCCTCGGTTTTTGGCGTGGCGTGCACACAGGTTTATCACCTCGGGCGCGTGCCGGTCACGCGCCGCAGCGATCCGATGCGTCGAAGTTGTCCCGAGGCCGTGGTAAGCACAAGGACGTGTCCGACGGTTTGTTCGACGTGCCCGGAGAGGCCCCGGGCGAGCCCGGACCCGGCGGCGGCATGCCCGCGGCGGGTCCCGGGGCCCCGCTGGCGGTCCGGATGCGACCGGCGAGCCTCGACGAGGTCGTCGGCCAAGAGCACCTGCTCAAGCCGGGATCGCCGCTGCGTCGCCTGGTCGACGGCTCCGGTGCGGCCTCGGTGATCCTGTACGGCCCGCCCGGCACCGGGAAAACGACGCTGGCCTCGCTGATCTCGGGGGCCACCGGGCGGCGCTTCGAGGCCCTCTCGGCGCTGTCGGCCGGCGTCAAGGAGGTCCGCGCGGTCATCGACGTCGCCCGCCGCGCCGCGGCCTACGGCGAGCAGACGGTGTTGTTCATCGACGAGGTGCACCGGTTCTCCAAGACCCAGCAGGACGCCCTGCTGGCCGCGGTGGAGAACCGGATCGTCCTGCTCGTCGCCGCGACCACCGAGAATCCGTCCTTCTCGGTGGTGGCGCCGCTGCTCTCGCGCTCGCTGATCCTGCAATTGCAGCCGCTGGACGCCGCCGGGATCGAGGCCGTGATCCGCCGCGCCATGACCGACGACCGGGGCCTGGCGGGCAAGGTCGCCGTCGATGACGACGCGCTGGCGCTGCTGGTGCAACTGGCGGCCGGCGACGCCCGGCGCGCGCTGACCGCCCTCGAGGTGGCGGCCGAGACCGCCGAGGCAGCCGGCGCCCCGGTCAGCGTCGAGATCGTCGAGCAGTCCCTGGACCGCGCCGCCGTACGCTACGACCGCGACGGCGATCAGCACTACGACGTGGTCAGCGCCTTCATCAAGTCGGTCCGCGGCTCCGACGTCGACGCGGCGCTGCACTATCTGGCCCGGATGCTGACCGCGGGGGAGGATCCGCGGTTCGTCGCGCGCCGGTTGATGATCCTGGCCAGCGAGGACATCGGGATGGCCGACCCGTCGGCGTTGCCGCTGGCGGTGGCCGCGGCGCAGACCGTGCAGCTGATCGGGATGCCCGAGGCGCAGCTGACGCTCGCGCACGCCACGGTGCATCTGGCCACCGCACCCAAATCGAACGCGGTGACCACCGCGCTGGGCGCGGCGATGGCCGACATCAAGGCCGGTAAGGCCGGGTCGGTGCCGCCGCACCTGCGCGACGGGCACTACTCGGGGGCCGCGGCGCTGGGCAACGCGCAGGGCTACCAGTACTCGCACGACGCCCCGGACGGTGTTGCGGCCCAACAGTATCCGCCCGACGATCTGGTCGGGACCGACTACTACCGGCCCACCGCCCGGGGCGCCGAACGCGAGATCGGCGGCCGGGTGGAGCGGCTGCGGGCGATCATCCGGCGGGCTGTGCGCCGCTAGCGGCGCAGCAGACCCGAGCGGCGACGCCGGCCCATGAGCGCCGCGGCCAGCGCGACACCGGCGACCGCGACGATCAACTGGACCAGCAGTTCGAGCCAGTCGATGCCGCTGGTGGCCGTGGGGACCCCCATGGCGCGGGCCAGCGCGGTGCCGATGAAGGCCGACACGATGCCGACGAGGACGGTGAGCAACACGCCGATGGGCTGCTTGCCGGGCAGCACCAGGCGCGCCAGCACACCGACGACTGCGCCGATCAGGATTGCACTGATGACTCCGGTGATGGTCATGTCTACCTCGCTCGGGGAAGTGGCGGATGACGAAAGGTGCCGGTGAAATACCCCGCGGCCGGGGCGGACAAACCCGGATCGCCGCTACCGGAGCCGGCCGGGAGCCGTGCTGGTCGATCTGAACCGGGGCCAGCTGCTGCGATCGGTGCGCCTGAGCTTCGTGGCTGGCTGATCGGCCCGACCGGTAGTGTGGGACGGTCCACTCAGGCGAGGCGAACAGGGAAGTAACGACGTGCAGACACACGAGATCAGGAAGCGGTTCCTCGATCATTTCGTGCAGGCGGGACACACCGAGGTGCCCAGCGCCTCGGTCCTACTCGACGATCCGAACCTCCTGTTCGTCAACGCCGGCATGGTGCAGTTCGTGCCGTACTTCCTGGGGCAGCGCACCCCGCCGTGGAACAAGGCCACCAGCGTCCAGAAGTGCATCCGCACGCCCGACATCGACGAGGTCGGCATCACCACCCGGCACAACACGTTCTTCCAGATGGCCGGCAACTTCTCGTTCGGCGACTACTTCAAGCAGGGCGCCATCGAGTTGGCGTGGTCGCTGCTGACCAATCCCGTCTCCGACGGGGGATACGGTCTGGATCCCGAGAAGCTGTGGGCCACCGTCTATTACGACGACGACGAGGCCGTCGAGCTGTGGCAGCGGGTCGCCGGACTGCCGACCGAGCGGATCCAGCGCCGCGGGATGGCCGACAACTACTGGTCGATGGGCATCCCCGGGCCGTGCGGCCCGTCCTCGGAGATCTACTACGACCGCGGTCCCGAGTACGGCATCGAGGGTGGCCCCGAGGCCAACGAGGACCGCTACATCGAGATCTGGAACCTCGTGTTCATGCAGAACGAGCGCGGCGAGGGCACCAGCAAGGACGACTACGAGATCCTCGGTCCGCTGCCGCGCAAGAACATCGACACCGGCATGGGCGTGGAGCGGGTCGCCTGCCTGCTGCAGGGCGTCGACAACGTCTACGAGACCGATCTGCTGCGGCCGGTCATCGACGTGGTCGCGGCTCGGGCGCCGCGCGGCTACGGCCGGGGCAGCCACGTCGACGACGTCCGGTACCGCATCATCGCCGACCACAGCCGCACCGCGGCCATCATCATCGGCGACGGCGTCACCCCCGGCAACGAGGGCCGCGGGTACGTGCTGCGGCGGCTGCTGCGCCGCATCATCCGCGCCGCCAAGCTGCTCGGCGTCGACGACCCGATCATGGCCGAATTGATGGTCACCGTGCGTGATGCGATGGGACCGTCCTACCCCGAACTGGCCTCCGACTTCGACCGCATCCGCCGCATCGCGGTGGCCGAGGAGACCGCCTTCAACCGCACCCTGGTGGCCGGTTCGCGGCTGTTCGACGACGCCGCCGAATCGACCCGCAAGGCCGGCAAGACGGTGTTGAGCGGCACCGACGCCTTCACTTTGCACGACACGTACGGCTTCCCGATCGACCTGACCCTCGAGATGGCCGCCGAGGCCGGGCTGTCCGTCGACGAGTTGGGTTTCCGGGAGCTGATGTCCGAGCAGCGCCGCCGCGCCAAGGCCGACGCCGCCGCCCGCAAGCACGCCCACGCCGACCTGACTGCCTACCGCGAGCTGGTCGACGCCGGTCCCACCGAGTTCACCGGTTTTGACGAATTGACCTCCGAGGCAAGGATTCTGGGCATCTTCGTGGACGGCCGGCGGGTCCCGGTCGCCGCCCACCAGCCGCGCGTCGGCGGCGAGTCGCCGGCCCCGCAGCGGGTCGAGATCGTGGTGGACCGCACCCCGCTCTACGCCGAGTCCGGCGGTCAGATCGCCGACGTCGGCAGCATTTCCGGCCACGGCGGGACCGCGCGCGCCGCGGTCACCGATGTGCAGAAGATCGCCCGCACCCTGTTCGTGCACAGCGTCAACGTCGAGTCGGGCGAGTTCGTCGAGGGCGACACCGTCGCGGTGGCCGTCGACCCGTCCTGGCGGCACGGGGCCACCCAGGGGCATTCCGGCACCCACATGGTGCACGCCGCGCTGCGGCAGGTGCTGGGGCCCAACGCCGTCCAGGCCGGCTCGTTGAACCGGCCGGGCTACCTGCGCTTCGACTTCAACTGGCAGGGGGCGCTGACCGAACAGCAGCGCGCCGAGATCGAACTGGTCACCAACGAGGCCGTCGAGGCCGACCACGAGGTGCACACGTTCCACACTGAGCTCGAGAAGGCCAAGTCGATGGGGGCCATGGCCCTGTTCGGCGAGGCCTACCCCGACGAGGTCCGGGTGGTCGAGATCGGCGGCCCGTTCTCGCTGGAACTGTGCGGCGGCACGCACGTGCGCAACTCGGCGCAGATCGGACCTGTGACCATCCTGGGCGAGTCCTCGGTGGGCTCGGGGGTCCGCCGGGTGGAGGCCTATGTGGGGCTGGACTCGTTCAAGCACCTCGCCAAGGAGCGGGCGCTGCTGGCCGGCCTGGCCTCGTCGCTGAAGGTGCCCTCCGAGGAGGTCCCGGCGCGGGTGGGTCAGCTCGTCGACCGGCTCAAGGTCGCCGAGCGCGAGATCGAGCGGATGCGCCTGGCGACCGCGCGCGCCGCGGCGGCCAATGCGGCCGCCGGCGCCGAGGTCGTGGGTAAGGTGCGGCTCGTGGCACAGCGGATGTCGGCGGGGATGACGGCGGGCGACCTGCGCTCGCTGGTCGGCGACATCCGCGGCTCCCTGGGCACCGATCCGGCCGTGGTGGCCTTGATCGCCGAGGGCGACAACGCGAGCGTGCCCTACGTGGTGGCGGCCAACCCGGCCGCCGTCGACCTGGGCCTGCGGGCCAACGATCTGGTGAAGACGTTGGCGGCCGCCGTCGACGGCCGCGGTGGCGGCAAGGTCGACCTGGCCCAGGGCTCCGGAAAGACCCCGGGCGGTATCGACGCCGCCCTCGATGCCCTGCGCGGCGAAGTAGCACGGACTTAGGTGCGTGGACCCCGACCTCAGCCGGCAACCGGACCGGCCCGGCGCTGACGACCCCGGCCGGGGGCGTCGGCTCGGGGTCGATGTCGGCACCGTGCGCATCGGGGTGGCGGTCAGCGATCCCGACGGCATCCTGGCCACCCCGGTGGAGACCGTCGCGCGGGACACCCGCAGGTCCGCGCGGCACATCGGGCGACTGGCCGCGCTGGCCGCCGAGTACGAGGTGGTCGAGGTGATCGTCGGGCTGCCGCGCACCCTGGCCGACCGCGCCGGCACCTCCGCGGACGACGCCGTCTCGGTGGCCGAGGCGCTGGGCCGGCGGCTGCCCGAAGTGCCGGTGCGGATGGCCGACGAGCGACTGACCACGGTGTCGGCGCAGCGTTCGCTGCGCGAGGCCGGCGTGCGCGCCAAGGGGCAGCGCAACGTCGTCGACCAAGCCGCCGCGGTGGCGATCCTGCAGGGGTGGCTCGATCAGCGACGTACAGTACTGAACAATTTTTCCACCGAGAGGTCGCATGACTGAGGACACTGAACCCCAACGGGCCCAGCCGCTGGCCGTCGGTCCGCCGCGGCGACGACTGTCCCGGGCCGCGCGGGTGCGCGCCGAGCGGGATCGCCGCCGGCGCCGCCTGGTGACCGGTGTCGCGGTGGCGGTGCTGACCGTGGTGGCCGTCGGGGTGGTGTTCCTGGGCTCCAAGCTGTGGCACGGGATGACCGGCGGGCCGAGCGACTTCACCGGCGAGGGCGTCGACGACGTCGTCATCGAGGTGCACGAGGGCGACTCGACGACCGCGGTGGGCCAGACCCTGGCCGACGCCAACGTGGTGGCGACCGCGAAGGGCTTCGTGGAGGCCGCCGCCGACAGCGATGCGATCGCCGCCATCCACCCCGGCTTCTACCGGGTTCGCACCGAGAGCCCGGCGGCGCTCGCGGTCAGCACGCTGGCCGACCCGGCCAACCGCGTCGGCAAGATGACCATCCCGGAGGGCCGCCAACTCGACGACACCACCGACGTCAAGACGCACGCGGTGACCGACGGGATCTTCACGTTGATCTCGAAGGCCAGCTGCGTCGAACTCAACGGTGAGCAGCAGTGTGTGCCCGCCGAGGAACTGCAGGCCGCGGCCTCGACCGCGCCGGCCGCCGACCTGCGGATCCCGGACTGGGCCGTCGAGCGGGTCGCCGCGATGGGCGACGACCACCGCCGCATCGAGGGTCTGATCGCCGCCGGCACCTGGAACGTCGACCCGTCGGCGTCGGCCACCGACACCCTGGCCAACCTGATCGACATCAGCACCAACCACTACACCCGCGACGGGCTGCTCGACACCGCCGCGGCGATGAACATGTCGCCCTACGACATCCTGGTGGTCGGTTCGCTGGTGCAGAAGGAATCCACCGAGGAGGACTTCCCGAAGGTCGCCCGGGTCATCTACAACCGGCTCGCCGAGCCGCAGCGACTCGAGTTCGACTCGACGGTGAACTACTCGCTGGAGCGCCAGGAGATCGCGACCACCGACGCCGACCGGGCCACCGTCACGCCGTGGAACACCTATGCCTCCGAAGGGCTGCCGGCGACACCGATCGCCGCGCCGGGCCAGCCCGCGATCGAGGCCGCCATCCACCCGGCCGAGGGGGACTGGCTGTACTTCGTGACCATCGACATGTCCGGCACCACGCTGTTCACCCGCGACTATCAGCAGCACCTCGCGAGCATCGAGATAGCCCGGCGCAACGGTGTCCTCGACAGTGCCCGCTGACGCCTCGCCGACCGGGTCGAGCGCTCGCCGCGCCGCGGTGCTGGGTTCGCCGATCGCGCATTCCCGCTCGCCGCAGCTGCACCTGGCCGCCTACCGCGCCCTGGGTCTGAGCGCCTGGACCTACGAGCGCATCGAGTGCACGGCGGCCCAATTGCCGGTCCTCGTCGGCGGATTCGGCCCGGAGTGGGTCGGGGTCTCGGTGACCATGCCCGGCAAGTTCGCCGCGCTGCGGTTCGCCGACGAGCACACCGAACGGGCGGCGCTGGTGGGCTCCGCGAACACCCTGGTGCGCACCGAAACCGGCTGGCGCGCCGACAACACCGACGTCGACGGCATCGTGGGCGCGCTGGAACCGGTGCTGACCGCATCCGGCGGGCGCGCGATCCTGCTGGGCTCCGGCGGCACCGCCCCGGCGGCCGTGGTCGCGCTGGCCCGCCTCGGGGTGGGGGAGGTCGTGGTCGCCGCCCGCAACGCCGAACGGGCCGACGAGCTACTGACGCTGGCCGACCGGGTGGGCGTGGCGGGGCGGCAC
>JAEWRC010000047.1 GCA_023460175.1 Actinomycetes bacterium | reverse complement strand
CCCGAAGCTCCCGCACCCGCCCCCGAGGCTCCCGCGCCGGCGCCCGAGGGTGCAGCCGGGTTCGGTCCGGATGCCCCCGTCAAGCAGGACTTCCTGTACCCGTCGATCGGCAACGGATGCCTGGCCGACGGCGGCAACGCGATCGCCACCGCGATCTCCGTGGCCGGTCCCGCGAAGATCCCGACCCCGGGCCCCGGCCCGGGCCAGACCGCCTACGTGTTCACCGCGGTTGGCACCTCCGGGCCGGCCGACGAGCAGAAGCTCCCGCTGAACGTCACCTGGGTCAACCTGACCACCGGCGAGTCCGGCAGCGCCACGCTCACCCCGCGCGACGACATCAACCCCGAGGGCCCGACCACGCTGACCGCCATCGCCGACACGGGCTCCGGCAGCATCATGTCGACGATCTTCGGCCAGGTCACCACCACCGAGAAGCAGTGCCAGTTCATGCCGACCATCGGCTCGACGGTGGTTCCCTGAAGTTCTAGGCCAGCGGCCACCTAGGTACCCGCCGGGCGCGGTGTACCCGGGTGGCCGCTCGGCGTCAGTCCTTGGCCTTCTTGGCCTCTTTGGCTTGGGCCTTCATCTGCTTCTTGTAGCTGCGAACCTTGCCGAGCGACTCCGCGTCCAGCACGTCGGCGACCGACATGTGCGCGCCCTTCTTGCCGTAATCGCCGGCGGCCTCCTGCCAGCCCGGCGCGGTCAAGCCGTATTGCTTGCCCAGCAGCGCCACGAAGATGCGGGCTTTCTGATCGCCGAAGCCCGGCAGCCGCTTGAGGCGCACCAGCACCTCCCGACCGTCCGGGCTGCCCTCGGTCCACACCGCGGCGGCGTCGCCGTCGTACTCGTCGACGATGATCCGGGCCAGGTCCTGAATGCGCTTGGACATCGACCCCGGGAACCGGTGCACCGCAGGAGTTTCGGCACACAGCGCGGCGAATTTCTCCGGGTCGTACTCGGCGATGGCGCGCGCGTCGAGGCCACCGATGCGGTCGGCGATCTTCTTCGGCCCGGCGAACGCCACCTCCATCGGGATCTGTTGATCGAGCAGCATGCCGATCAGCAGCGCCAGCGGGCTTTGGGACAGCAACTGATCGGCTTCGGGCTCCTGCGCCAAGCAGAGGTTTCGCATTCACCCAGGTTAGCCCGTATTTAGGTGGTCCGGTTCAGCCGCCGGTGTCGGTGGGGTGTGCCAAGGTGTAGCCCACAGCGAAAGTACGTGTTTCGAGGGGGACGACGATGGGACGAATTGCTGCGCTCGTGATCGGGATGGCGGCTGCCGCCCTTGCCTTCGCCGGGCCGGCCTTCGCGGTGCCGGACCAGGGCACCCCGGAGTTCGACGGCTACCTGCAGGGTCTGGAACGCAACGGCTATCACCTGAACCCGGAAACCGCGTGGCGCCTTGCCCACCAGGCCTGTGTGGGCGGCATCCCGGGCTACATCGGGATCGAGCTCGCAGCGCAGGGGGTCATCGGGCCCGGCGCACAGCAGCGGGTCATGGATGTGGCCCGAAAGTACGCCTGCCCCGTCCAGTAGCCCCGCGAAAGTTAGTGATTTTTACTCACTAGTACCCGGCTTACGGTGGCCGCATGAGTTTTCCGACACCCGCCGAGGTCGCCGCCCAGACGCCGGCCGATCGCGACCGCGCCATCGACGTCATCCGCATCTGCGCGCTGATCGGTGTGGTCGTCGGGCACACCGTCATGGCCACCAGCATGATCCGCGACGAGGTCTTCATCTGGGGCAACCTGCTGACCACCTCGGCGGTGTTCCAGGCGCTGACCTGGGTCTTGCAGATCATGCCGCTGTTCTTCTTCGCCGGCGCCGCGGCGAGTGTCACCTCGTGGCGGCCCGGCGGATCCTGGGGTGGCTGGCTGATGCGCCGCTGCACCCGGTTGTTCCGACCGGTGTTCTACTACCTGGCGTTCTGGGCGGTCACGCTGGCGGCGCTGCACCCGCTGCTGCCGATCCATGTCTACGAGCCCATCGCCGGGATCAGCGTGCAGTTGCTGTGGTTCCTCGGCGCCTACGTGTTGATGCTGGCGGCGATCCCGCTGCTCTACCGGATCGACTCCGCGGGCCGACTGGCCACCGGCGTGATCGCGGTGTACCTGTTCGTCCTCGCGATCGACGTCGTGCGCCTGCACGTGCCCGGGACGGCGCTGCTCGGCTACCTGAACATGACGGTGTGGCTGATCCCCGGACTGTTCGGCGTGGCCTACCGGCGCAGCCTGCTCGACGCGCGTCGGGCGCTGCGGGTCGGGATCGCGATGTTCGGCATCAACCTGGCCCTGCTTGCCTTCGGACCCTACGAACTGAGCCTGGTCGGCATCGAAGGCCAACGCCTGGCGAACATGACACCACCGTCGCTGCTGTTGGCCGGCCACGCAATCATGATGTGCGCCTTCGCGATTGCCGCCGCCCCGGCGATCAATCGGTGGGCGCAACGGCCGCGGGTGTGGTGGCTGACCGCCATCGGGAACTCCGGGGCCATGACGCTGTACCTGTGGCACATGCCGGCCCTGCTTCTGACCCACCTCGCGTTCTGCTACCTCGGCCTGTACCGCTACCCGGGTGAGCCGAATTTCCTGTGGCTCAGCGTGATCCAGCTGGCGGTCGTGATCGCCGTCGCCGCCGTGCTGTTCGTCGCGCTGCGGCCGCTGGAGAACAACCCGCTGCCCGGCTGGGACGGCGCGGCCCCACTGGCGCCGGGTGCGCGCAGCGCTGCGGTCGGGATCCTGCTGTGCCTGGCCGGTGCCGCCACCCTGGCCGCCGTCAAGTGGGGCCTCAAGGACGACGGGATCACCTGCGTGGCGGTGCTGCTCGCGGGCCTGATCGGGGCGCGACTACTCAGCTACCCGACCGCAGCATCAGCTGCCGCCGAACGGGAACGCTCGGGCGCGGAGCTCAGCTGACCGCCCTAGTGCGTTGGGGCCGTGGCGATTTGCGGGCTAGCCGCTCTTGCGGCGGAACTCCCGACGCCCCTCGACCGGGCCGTGGGCCCGGGGCTGCTTGCTACCACCGTCGGCGTGGGACGCACCCGCGGCCGACTTGGCGTTCTTGCGCTCGAGAGCCTCCCGGAACTGCTTCTTGGTTTCGTCCTCTGGCATCTCATGTCGGCCCATAGCTCGTGAGCCTACGCTGCTTTTCGCAGGGTGCGAGCGTGCCCAAACTACGAGAATTTCTCGGCGTGTCGGCCGGGAACGCGCACCTTCGCGGAGAAGGGGGAGAGGGGAGCTCAGCGCATGCCGGGGGGCATGCCGTAAAGGTGCGAGATGGTCAGGGTCAGCAGCACCCGCCGGTCCGTGACCATGGCGCGACGGTAGTCGTCCCAGTCGGGGTGTTCCCCGGCGATGTTGCGGTACAGCTCGATGAGGCCCTCGACGGTGGGGTCGTTGGGCTCGGCGGCGGGCGGGGTCAGCACGGCGTCGCCCTCGGCCACCGCGTAGGCCCAGCCGTCGTCGGAGCCCACCAGGATCGAGGCGCGCGGATCGCGACGCAGGTTGCGGGTCTTGGCGCGGGGTTCGGTGATGGACACCTGGATGGCGACCGCGCGCGGATCGAAGTAGTAGGAGACGTTCGACAGCTGCGGCCGACCGTCGCGCTTGATCGTGGCCAACACACCCAGCGAGTTGCCCCGGATGACAGCCAAAAGCTTGTCGTCGAAAACCTGGCGGGTCATGGTGAGAGCCTACTGATCGCGGCGCGTTGTCTCTACCATCGAGACAATGACGGTGGTCGACGGCAATACTCTCGACGGCGTCTCGGCGACCACGCTGTGGACGCTGCACAACCGCGCCAGCGAAGCCAAGCGTCCCGACGGCGTCATCGATGATCCGCACGCCGTCACGCTGTACGACGCCATCGCCTACGACTACCTCAAGTTCGGCAAACCCAATCAGTCGCATCCGCTGCGCGCCAAAGCCTTCGACGCCGCGGCCACCGCCTATCTGCGGCAGCATCCGCGGGCCGCCGTGGTGGCTCTCGCGGAAGGGCTGCAGACCAGTTTCTGGCGCCTGGCGGCCGCCGGAGTCGCGTCCGACCTGCGCTGGTACTCGGTGGACCTGCCCGCGGTCATGGCGCTGCGCGAACAGTTGCTGCCGCCCGACGACCGCGTGATCAACCTCGCCCAGTCGGTCCTGGACCGCAGCTGGATGGATCGCGTCGACCCGGCCGACGGGGTGTTCATCACCGCCGAGGGGCTGTTCATGTACCTCGAACCCGACGACGTGCTCGCCCTGATCCGCGACTGCGCGACCCGGTTTCCGGGTGGCCGACTGATGTTCGACTCCATCCCGCCGTGGTTCAGCCGCCGCACCCTCGAGGGCCACGAACTGTCGGACCGCTACACCGCCCCGCGGATGCCGTTCGGCGTCACCCCCGACGACGCCGTCGCGCTGGTCAGCAACATCCCCGGCGTGCGGGGCGCGCGCGATATGCCGTTGCCGCCGGGCCGCGGGATCTACAAGCTGATCGCGTCGCCGACGCTGAACAACATCGGGCCGCTGCGGCGCCGCCGGCCCAGCATGACGCAGGTCGACTTCGGGTGACGCGTTATGTCGCGTTCCTGCGCGGGGTCAACGTCGGCGGGGTGAACCTGAAGATGGCCGAGGTGGCCCGGGTCTTCGAGGATGCCGGCTTCACCGACGTGGTGACGGTGTTGGCCAGCGGCAACGTCCTGCTCGACGCGGGCGCCTCGGCCGCCGCCGTGCGCGCCAAGGCCGAGGCGGCGTTGCGCGAGGCGTTTGGCTACGAGGCGTGGGTGCTGGTCTACGACATCGACACCGTGCGCGCCGTCGACGCGGCCTACCCGTTCGAGCGTGAGGTCGACGGGCACCACTCCTACGTCACCTTCGTGACCGACGCCGAGGTGCTCGACGAACTCGCCGCGCTGCTGCCGACCGCCGAGGAACGCATCGCGCGCGGCGAGGGCGTCCTCTACTGGCAGGTCCCCCGGGCCGCGACCCTGGCCTCGACCCTCGGACGGACCATGGGCAAGAAGCGCTACAAGTCGTCGACCACCACGCGCAACCTTCGCACGCTGGGAAAAGTCCTCAGCCGGTAGTCTCGCGACGGTGAGTTCCGCTGCTGACGATGTGTCCAAGAACGATCCCACCAAGCACAAGGCCGAACTGACCGGCGTCTCCGAGACCGCGTTGCTGACGCTGTACGGCCGCGCGCGGGAGGCCGGTCGGCCCGACGGCGTCATCGACGATCCGATGGCCCTGCGACTCATCGACGCCATCGACTACGACTTCTCCCACTTCGGCTCTGCCCGGCAGGACATGTCGATCCGCGCGAAGACCTTCGACCGGGAAACCCTCAAATACCTCAGCGCGCACCCGGACGCCACGGTGGTCGCGCTCGCCGAGGGGCTGCAGACCAGCTTCTGGCGCGTCGACGCCGCGCTGCCCGACGCCCGGTTCCGGTGGCTCACCGTCGACCTGCCGCCCATCGTCGACATTCGCCGCCGGCTGCTGCCGGAATCCCCGCGCATCGAGCTTTGTGCCCAGTCGGCCCTGGACTACAGCTGGATGGACAAGGTCAACCCCGACGACGGCGTGTTCATCACCGCCGAGGGCCTGTTGATGTATCTGCAGCCTGAGCAGTCCTTGGGCCTGATCGCCGAGTGCGCCAAGCGATTTCCCGGCGCCCAGATGTTGTTCGACCTGCCGCCGGCCTGGTTCGCGGGGCTGTCGCGGCGCGGGTGGCTGCGGCCGACTCTGCGCTACAAGGTGCCGGCGATGCCGTTCAGCCTGACCCCGACCGAGGCCGCCAAACTGATCGAGCTGCCCGGGGTGCGGGCCGTCCACGACATCCGCTTGGAGTCCGGCCGCGGCCTCGTCGTCAACGGCCTGCTGTCGGTCGCCCACGCCTCGAAGCTGATGGATCCGCTGCGCGGAGTGCTGATGCTGCTCGAATTCGACTGACCGTCAGCCGATTTCGAGCGGCTGTCGGCTGGCCCTGCGAAAGCTCAGGTGCGGATCGATCACCGAATCGTGCCGCAGCAGCTTGACGTCATCGTGGTAGCCCATCGAGGTCTGCCACGGCGCGCTATCGCCCTGCTTGGGCAGCTGATCCACCGCGCGCTGCACGTATCCCGCACCGAAATCCAGGAACGGCCGGGTGGCCATGCCCGCGCGGTCCACCTGTGCGCAGGCAACGTCGTAACCGTGCTCGTCCATGTGGCCCAGCAGGCGGCACAGGTGTTCGCACAGCAGCCCGACCTTCAGCGTCCACGACGAGTTGGTGTAGCCGAACGCGTAGGCGAAGTTGGGCACCCCCGAGAGCATCATGCCCTTGTAGACGATGCTGTCGGCCGGGTCCACCGGCATGCCGTCGACGCTCAGTGCCATCCCGCCGAGCAGCTGGATATTCAAACCCGTTGCGGTGACGATGATGTCGGCGTCGAGTTCGCGACCGGACTCCAGCAGGATGCCCGCCTCGGTGAAGGTGACGATGCGGTCGGTGACCACCTCGGCGCTGCCGTCGCTGATCGCGGCGAACAGGTCGGCGTCGGGCACGGCGCACAGCCGCTGATCCCAGGGGTTGTAGCCCGGCTTGAAATGCTCGTCGACCGGATACCCCGCGGGCAGGACCTTGGCATTGGCCCGCCGGATCAGCCGTCGCGCCGCCTCGGGGTAGCGCTGACAGAACTGGTACACCAGTTGCTGTTTGAGCATGTTCTTGCGGCGCGCCAACGCGTAGCCCCGGTCGGCGCCGAGCAGTTTCTGCGCCGCGATCGCGAAGCGGTCCTTGCCCGGCACCGGCATCACATAGGTGGGTGAGCGCTGCAGCATGGTCACCCGCGCCGCGGTCGATGCCATGGCCGGCACCAAGGTCACCGCGGTGGCACCGCTACCGATGACCACCACCTTCTTGCCTGCGTAGTCGAGGTCCTCGGGCCAGTGTTGCGGATGCACGATGGGCCCGGCGAAACGTTCCAGGCCCTCGAAGTGCGGGGTGTAGCCCTTGTCGTAGCGGTAGTAGCCGCCGGCACAGAAGATCCAGTCGGCCGTGATCTGCGAGCGTTCGCCGGTGTCGGCGAGTTCGATGTCCACCGTCCACCGCGCGTCCTCGCTGGACCAGGACGCGCCGAGCACCTTGTGGTGGAAGCGGATGTGACGGTCGATCCCGTTCTCGGCCACCATCTCCCGCAGATAGGCCAGGATCTTGTCGGCGGAGGCAATGGCGTCCTCGTCGCGCCACGGCTTGAACTCGTAGCCGAAGGTGTGCAGGTCCGAATCGGACCGTATGCCCGGGTAGCGGAACAGGTCCCACGTGCCGCCGGTGGCACCCCGGACTTCCAGGATGGCGAACGAGGTGCCGGGGCGCTGCGTCTGCAGGTAGTAGGCGGCTCCCAGTCCGGAGATGCCGGCGCCGACGATCAGTACGTCGACGTCGCTGTGCACGGTTGCGGTCATGGTGCCTCCTGAGCTCGAACGATGTGACGATCGTCTCCTTTCCGCACCGCAGCCACCAGGTCAAAACGCCCCATAATTACGGGCTGAGAGTGCAAAGTGCACCTATCCTGCTGTGATGAGCTGGGAAGCCCCGTCTGCACGCGTGCAAGAGCTGATCCGTCAGTTGGCGCATCTGGTGCTGGACCCGGCACCGGAATGGCTCGCGGAACTCGACGCCGCCGTGCTGGGCGCCAATCCGACGATCGCGGTCGACCCGGAACTGGCCGCGGCGGTCAGCCGCAGCAACCGCGCCAACCTGGTGTTCTGGGCGACCGCCAACATCCGCGATCCGGGTGCGCCGGTGGCACCCAACACCGGGCCGGAACCGATGGGGATCGCTCGGGAGCTGGTCCGGCGCGGCTACGACGCCTACGCGTTGGACGCCTACCGGGTGGGACAGGGGGTGGCGTGGCGGCGCCTGATGGAGATCGGCTTCGAGTCGACCACCGAACTCGCCGAACTGCACGAGTTGCTCGACGTGTGCTCCCGCTCGATCGGTGCGTTCATCGACGCGACGTTGGCCGCCATCGCCGCCCAGATCGACTCGGAGCGCGAGGAACTCACCCGCGGCACCCACGCCGAGCGGCGCGAGACGATAGCCCTGTTGCTCGACGGGGCCCCGATCGCGCGGGAGCGCGCCGAGGCGCGGCTGGGTTATCGGCTGACCGGTTCGCACACCGCGGCGGTGGTATGGACCGACGACCCGACCGGTGACATGACCCGCCTGGACCGCGCCGCCGAGGCCGTCGGCGTCGGCGCCGCCCGTCCGCTCAGTGTGCTGGCCAGCGCCGCCACCCGCTGGGTCTGGGTCCCTGGACCCCGGGTCGACGTCGCCGCCCTGGCCGCTGCGATCGACGCCGTGCCGGACGTGCGAGTCGCCGTCGGGTCCACCGGTGCCGGGCTCGACGGGTTCCGGCGCAGCCATCTCGACGCCCTGACCACGCAGCGGATGCTGGCTCGGCTGCACTCACCCCGACGGGTCGCCGTGTTCTCCGACATCGAGTTGGTGGCCCTGATCACCGCGGACGCCGATCGGGCCGCCGAGTTCATCCAGCACACCCTGGGCAACTTCGAAAACGCCGGGGCCGAACTCCAGGAGGCGGTGCGGGTGTTCGTCGACGAGCAGTGCAACGCCTCGCGCGCGGCGGCCCGGTTGTACACCCACCGCAACACCTTGCTGCGCCGCCTGACCCGCGCCGACGAACTACTGCCGCGCCCGCTGGCCGAACACACCGTCAACGTGGCCGTCGCCCTGGACGTGCTGCGTTGGCGGGGACGCTAGTCGAAGGCCGCCGCGACATACCGCAGCGCGTCGTCCTTGGCCACCCCCAGCGCGCGGGCCGTGTCGACGAAACTGCGGGCCGCGTCGGCCATCGTGGCGTCCGCCGGATCGGCGCGGGCCACGAATGTCCCGAACCGGCCGCGCGTCTCGAGCATGCCCGCCGCCTCCAGTTCTCGGTAAGCACGAGCCACGGTGTTCACGGCCAGGCCCAGTTGGCCGGCCAGCTCGCGGACGGTCGGCAACCGGGTCCCCGGTTCCAGGCGGCCCGTCCGGATGCCGTCGATGATCTGCGATCGCAACTGGTCGAACAGCGGTTTTGTCACCTGCGCGCCGACCTTCAACCATTCCCCCAACTCCACGTCGTCCAGTATCGCTGAGGCCAGCTAGTTTGGTGGTGTGCGTATCGCAGTTCTCACCGGAGCCGGAATTTCGGCGGAAAGCGGCGTTCCGACCTTCCGCGACGACAAGAACGGGCTGTGGGCGCGTTTCGACCCCTACGAGCTGTCCAGCACGCAGGGCTGGAACGACCACCCGGAACGGGTGTGGGCCTGGTACCTGTGGCGGCATCACCTGGTGCAGCGCGTCGACCCCAACGACGGCCACCGCGCCGTCGCCGAGTGGGAACGGATCCCCGGCATCAATGACGTCTCGGTGATCACCCAGAACGTCGACAACCTGCATGAGCGCGCCGGCAGCAGCGCCGTGCACCACCTGCACGGCAGCCTGTTCGAATTCCGTTGCGACATCTGCGATTCGGCCTATCACGGCGAGCTGCCCGACATGCCCGAACCACAGCTGGAGGCCGATCCGCCGGTATGCCCCTGCGGCGGCCTGATCCGACCCGACATCGTCTGGTTCGGCGAACCGCTGCCCGACGGCCCGTGGGACGCCTCGGTGGAGGCGGTGCGCGCCACAGACCTGCTGGTGGTCGTCGGCACCTCGAGCATCGTCTACCCCGCGGCCGGGCTGCCGGAACTCGCGCTGGCGCAGGGCACCGTGGTGGTCGAGGTCAACCCGGAGCCCACACCACTGTCCGCCGAAGCCACCGTGACCATCCGGGAGAGCGCCAGCACGGCGCTGCCGACCCTGCTGCAACAGCTACCGAGCCTGTTGGGCAAGAAGTCGTAGCTACGATCTTCCTGGCTACGCTTTCATAGCTACGCTCCCGTAGCTATCGTCGGGCCATGCGACGCTCCCTGGCCGATCTCAAGTCCGACTGCCACGCGGCGGTGCTCGCCGAAGTAGCCGACACCGGCCTGGCCCGGCTGACGGTGGAAGGCATCGCCCGCCGCGCCGGGGTCGCCAAGACCTCCATCTACCGGCACTGGCCCACCGTCGAGGAACTGCTACTCGACGCGTTGTCCCACACCTTCCCGGCCGAACGACCCACCCCCGGCGGCAAGAATCTGCGCACGGACCTGCTGCGCTCCCTGGATCAGCTGACGGCCTGGCTGGCCGGCCCCACCGCGCGAGCCGCCGCCGAGATCCTCGCCGAACGGCACCGCCGGCCCGACCTGGTCGACGCCCTCTACCGCAGGGTGTTCGACGCCCACGGCGGCCGGTTCACCCAGACCGTGTTGCGGCTCTACGCCGAGCGCCGCGAGATCGACGCCGGCCGCGTCACCCCGGTCGTCTGCGACATCGGGGAAGCCATGGTGATCAAGCATCAGATCGACACCGGCGAACTACCCGGCAAGGTCTACCGCACGGCGATCGTCGACCAAGTCATCCTGCCCGCGCTCGGCGTCCAGGCCCCGAAGGAAAAGACCCGCTGATGACCATTCCGGTATCCGTCGACTGGGACGAGACCATCGCCGTCTCGCGGACGACCCTGACCACCCACCTGTGGGCCGCGCCGCCGCTGCGTCGCGGCTCCCCGATCCACGACCAGGCGTTCGATGCGTTCCGCGAACTGCGCGCCGACCTGGCCCGGTTCCTGCCGTGGTTCTCCCACCCGCGGGTTTCGGTACCCGAGCTGCGGCCACCGACCGGGAACGAAACCTTCTGGAACTTCGAACTTCTCGACCCCTTCGTCGAGGACTTCATGGCCGCCTGCGAGGGACGACCGGCCGTGGCCAACTTCGCGACCATCCCGGCGTGGATGTTCGGCGCCCAGGTCACTGTCCCCGACGATCCGGACGAAACCGTGTGGGATTACGAGCAGGGCAACGAACTTCGCGATCCCAGCTGCACCGAGGTCGCCGACTACTTCTACCGGATCGCCAGCTGGTACATCGCCGGCGGCTTCCACGACGAACTCGGCAACTGGCACGCCTCCGGCCACCGGTACCGGTTCGCCTATTGGGAGGTGCTGTGCGAACCCGACCTCCGCGGCCTGACGCCGCAGCAGTATGTCCGCCTCTACGACGCCGTGGTCGAGCGATTGCGCCCGCTCGATCCGCAGATGAAGTTCGTGGGCCTCTCGCTGACCCACAAGTACGACGATCCCGAATACTTCTGGGCCTTCCTCGATCCGGCCCATCATCGCGGCGGGACGGCACCGGACGCGTTCTCCTACCACTTCTACGCGCACCCCGAGACCGTCGATCCGATTCTGGCGCAGGACGCCGCACCGTTCAGCCATTGGCGCGACATCTTCTTCGCCCAGGCCGACGGCTTTCTGGCGCAGGTGCAGCTCATCGATTCGATCCGCCGGCGGATCGCCCCCGACACCAAGACCTTCATCAACGAGGTCGGGACCTTCACCGCCGACGTGTTGAACCCGCAACCCGATATCGCGCCGGAGTACTGGGCGTTGAGCGCGGCCATGCAGTCCTACTTCTGGGCGCGGCTGCTGACCATGGGAATCGACGTGGTCGGCATCGCGGAGTTCATGGACTATCCCGGCATGATCCCCGGGGTCACGCTGATCGATTGGGACACCGGCGAACCCAACGCGCGCTACCACGCGCTGCACACCCTGCTGCGCCACTTCGCCCCGGGCGACGCACTGGTCGGCACCGCGGTGGGCGAACCCGGCGTCCCCGATTACCGCGTGCACGTCCAGGGCTTCGTCAAACCCGACGGGTCGCGAAAGCTGCTGATCATCAACAAGACCCGCGAGCGCCTCGATCTGCGGGTGGGCCCGCACGCGGTGGCCGTCGGCCCGTACGCCGTCGACGTCCTGCGCGTGACCGACGACAGCCTGATCAGCCCAGCGGCTTGACCGCCCGGCCCAGCGCGAACTCGGCCACCGGCAACGGCACCCACCGGGGCATCGTCCATTCCCGCCGGGCGTCCTCGATGCTGAACCCCGCGGTCCGCAGGCTCTGCTCGGTGTGGCGATGGCTGTGGCAGTTCCCCGAGATCCGCGGCCACACCGTGGCATCGGCGAACCGCTGCAGCCGACCGCGCCAGCCCGCGCTGGCGATGTGCTCGAGATAGCGCACCTCGCCGCCGGGGCGCAGTTGATCGAACAGTTGCGCCAGGACGCCGTCGGGCTGCTCGACGGTGCACAGCACCAGCGAGCACACCACCGCGTCGAAAGGCTCCGGGTCGGACAGGGTTTCGACGGTCTGACCGCTGACGCTGACCGGGACCGGCGCGGCGGCGGCCGCGGCCTTGGCGTGTTCGAGCAGGTGCACCTCAGGCTCGACGGCCACCACCTGGGTGACCGTGTCGGGATAGTGCGCGAAGTTGGTCCCGGTACCGGCGCCGACCTCGAGCACCCGGCCCCGCAGGCCCGCGAGGTTGGCCCGCCGCAGCCGGGTCAGCTCCTCGGTCTCGTGCGCGGACATCAGCGTCCAGACCCGCGCGAAGAACGGGTGAGAAAGCTGGGATTCGGTTGGTGTCATCGGCGCACTCCCTTGCTGTCGAGCACCCAGTGCAGCGTTTCCTGCGGGCCGGCGTCGACACCGACGATACCGACCGCCATGTGTCCGGTACACACCGCGCGCAGCACGTTGTCGGCGAAGGTCATCGGATCCCCGAACGGCAGATACGGTTTGGCGATCAGCATGGCCGCCACCCCGTGGGCCGCCGTCCACAGTTCCAGCGTCAGGGTGGTCGGATCGCCCGGCGGGTAGATCCCCTCGCGGATCAGCGACTCGACCGAGCCACGCAGGTGCACGAAGGCCGACGAGGTCAGCGCCGCATCGACGTCGCTGCCCGGGCTGCCCTCCCCCATGGTCGCGATGCGGTACAACTCCGGGGTGGCGATCGCGAATCGCACGTAGGCCAGCCCCTGGGCCCGCAGCCCCTCCAGGGTGGAGACCTGCCCCTGCACGGCCCGTTGCATCTCGTCGTGCAGGGTTTCGAAGTAGCGCGCGCAGACCGCGTCCAGCAGCGCGTCCTTGTCCGCGAAATGCAGGTAGATGGACGGCGAGGTGACCCCAACCCGTTGGGCGACCGCCCGGATGGAGACGTCCTTGGCGTGGCCGTTCTCCAACAACAATTCGGTGGTGGCATCGAGGATTTCGACGCGCAGCCGCTCGCCGGACCCGCGCGGCGCGCGCCGGCGGCCGCGTCCCAGCGTTGTCCCGCTCGTCACGATTCCATCCTTCTGGTCTCCGCGGCATCGGGCGGTGCGACGGCCCGTCGCGGTTCGCCGGATTCGCTGATGCCGATGCGTTCGTGCAGGCGCACCAGGGGTTTCGGGGCCCACCAGTTCCACCGTCCGAGCACGTGCATGAACGCGGGCACCAGCACCATCCGGACCAGGGTGGCGTCCACCAACACCGCCAACGTCAGCCCCAGCCCGAACATCCGCATGAACGACACCTGGGCGGCGATCAACGCGGCGAACGAGATCGACATCACCAGCGCCGCCGCGGTGATCACCCGACCGGTGCGGGCCAATCCCAGCGCCACGCTCTCATCGTTGTCGGCCCGGGTGCGCCCGCTGGCCAGCCAGAACTCGCGGATCCGCGAGATCAGGAACACCTCGTAGTCCATCGCCAGACCGAACGCGATGCAGAACAACAGGACCGGCATGTTGGCCACCAGCGTCCCGGTCGGGGCGGTGCCGAACGCGCCGAGGTGGCCGTCCTGGAAGATCCACACCAACGCACCGAACGCCGCGGTCAGCGAAAGCACATTGAGCACAAGGGCTTTCAGCGGAAGGACCACACTGCCGGTCAGCAGGAACAGCAGCAGGAAGGTGATCACCGCGATGACCCCCAGCACCAACGGCAACCGGGAGGTGATGGCATCGACGCTGTCGCGGTTGATCTGGGCGATCCCGGTCAGCTGCACCGCCCGGTCGCCGGGGCCGGCGACGGCGTGCAGTTCGTCGAGCTGACGCTCGGAGGCATCGGAGAACAGCGGCACATCGGTGGCCACCGTCAAAAACGCACTGCCGTCAGCCATTCCGGTCGCACCCGCCGGTGGCCCCACCCGGTTACCGCCGACGAACGTCCCCGTGGGCGCGGTCACGGCCGTGACGTCGGTGACCCGGGACAGCTCGGCAGCATAGTTCTCGAAGTCCGCGGGCGTCAGGTCCGCCGCGTCGGGGATCACGACGGTGACGGCGGTGTCGGAGTTGTCGGCGAAGTCGTCGCGCAGCTGATCGCCGACCTGATGCGCCGAGGCGCTGGCGGGCAGCACCCGGTCGTCGGGAAAGCCCCATTTCACGCCGAGGAAGGGCGCGCCCGCCAGGAGCAGCAGCGCGACGCCGGCCAGCCCGATGGAGACCGCGCGGCGCATCACGAACTTCGTCGAGCGGTACCAGAACAGCCGCTCGACCGGCTTGGGCTGCGGGTCGGGACGGCCCAGCAACCGGCGGAACAGCCGCCGCACGTCGAAAGCGTTCAGCCGCGGCCCGAGCAGCACGATCGCGGCCGGCGTCACGACCACCGCCGCGAAGGCGGCGAAGGCCACGGTGGCAATCCCGGCGTAGGCGAAGGACTTCAGGAAGTACATCGGGAACAGCACCATGGCCGCCATGGACAGCGCCACCGTCGTCGCCGAGAACAGCACCGTGCGCCCGGCGGTGCCCAGGGTGCGCACCAGCGCATCCTCGGGCGCGACGCCGTCGGCCAGCTCGTCGCGGTAGCGGCTGATGATCAACAGCGTGTAGTCGATGGCCAACGCCAGCCCCAGGGCGATGGTCAGGTTGAGCGCGAAGATCGAGACGTCGGTGAACTGGGTGACCAGCCGCAGGACCGCCATGGACCCGACGATGGCCAGCGCGCCCACGGCCATCGGCAGGGCGGCGGCCAGCAGCCCACCGAACACCCAGACCAGCACCAGGAAGCTCAGCGGGATCGCGATCGATTCCATCAGCAGCAGGTCGTGTTCGCTCTGCTTGGTGATCTGCGAGTAGACCAGGGCCTGCCCGCCCGGGGTGACGGTGACGTCGGGGTGCTGCGGCAGCACCGAGGCGCTGATCGCGTCGACCAACTCCTGGGCGTAGCGCTGCGCGTAGTTCTCGCCGCCGTTGATCCCGGCGACGATGAGCCCGGTGGTCCCGTCAGTACTGATCATGTCGGCGGCCACGGTGGGCGGCGCCGTCCACGTCGAGGTCACGTAGGCGATATGCGGGGAGGCTTCCAGAGCCTCGATGACAGCCAGGCCGGCGGCGCGGGCCGCGGGACTTTCCGCCCCCGCCCCGGAGGCCACGGTGAACACCACTTGCATGTCGCCGCGCGCGAACTTCTCGGTGAGCAGTTGCGTGGCCTTCGACGATTCGGCCGTCGGGTCCTGGAACCCGCCCGCGGAAAGGCTCTTGGCCACCGGGACCCCGAAGATCGCGGCGGCGACCATGAGCAGCGCGGCGAACGCGACGATGCGTCGCGGCGCGGCGATGGCCAGCCGGGCAATTCTGTGCAGCATCCGCTACTCCCCCAATTTTCAGTCGACGGCCCCCCACGGCGCCGACTACACACGCAGGCTGGTGCGGACGGAGATTAGCAACGGTAACTTAACGCCGTCAACGGGTTCTCCCGCGCGCTTCGCAGCCCCGGTCCCTCGCGGACCGTTCACCTGAGTAAGGGTTACATTATCCGCTCCGCGCCCTATTCTTACCCCCCATGACAACTGAATTCGATGCCCGTCTCGGCACGTCAGGCCGCGAATTCGGCCTGTTGGCGCTGCGCTTTGCCATCGGCGCGGCGATTCTGCAGGCCGGGCTGCTGAAGCTCTTCGACTACGGGGTGGTGGTCGAAAGCATGGAGCAGAGCGGTTGGCGGATGCCGGAGCTGGCGGCGTTCCTGGTGACGGCGGCGGAAACCCTGGGCGGCATCGGCCTGCTGCTGGGCCTGGTGACACCGCTGGCCGCGATGGCCGTCATCGCCGCGATGATCGATGCCTGGGCGGTCAACGTCTCAGGCGCCGCGTTCTGGTCGGATCCGTTCAACGTCCCATTCCTGATCGGCTTCGGGGCACTGGCCCTGCTGTTCACCGGGGCCGGCACCTTCTCGCTGGACGAGCGGCTGTGGGGCCGGGGCAGCTGGCCGCGACTGGTTTCGGTGACGTTGCTGGTGGTCGCCGTCGCGGCGGCCGTGGCCACCTGGGTTCTACTGAATGGGACGAACCCGATCCAGCTCACCACACCTGCGGGCTGACCTGGGATTTTTCCCCGCGCCGGCCGCGTCGACGACGGTGCACTCGGCACGTCGACGGTCCGGCGACCCGGGTTTCCCTACCCGGGAGTAATAATTGCCATCATTTTCCGAATCGTGACTCAATGATTCCTTAATAGAGATCCATACAGTCAGTGTCATGTGGATCGACGACACCAACGCTGATGTCATCAAGATTGACTTCGACGCTCTGTACCACGGAGATTTCCTGGTCGAGGGCGACACCTCGGAGCAGTTCGACGAGGTGCTTCCGCCGCTGGCGAGCTAGCCTCGTCAGCTCGCGGCGGAAGGCGTCAACAGTCATCTTCTGACGCCCCTACGAGTACTGTGCCGGCCTCGTGCCGGAAGTGAAAAAGCCGGTGACCACCTTCACGGTGGCCACCGGCTTTTTCGTGCAGATACCGGGCGTACCGGCACTGCGGGTGCCTAGGCGGCGGACTCGGCTTCCTCGTCGTCCACCAGGTCGGCGAGGCGTCCGGTGATCAGTTCCTCGGCCTCGGAGACCATGCGGGACACCAGTTCGCCACAGGTCGGGATGTCGTTGATCAGGCCCATGGCCGTCCCGACGGTCCAGATGCCGGCGTCGACGTCGCCGTCGTCGAAGACCTTGCGGCCACGCACGCCGGCCACCAGATCCTTGACGTCCTCGAACTGACCACCGTCCTTGAGAATCTGCACCACCTCGCGCGACACCACGTTGGACGCCACCCGCGCGGTGTTGTTGAGGCTGCGGAAGATCAGCTCCGTGCCGCGCTCGTCGCCGGCGACGATGGCTTCCTTGACGTTCTGGTGGATGCAGGACTCCACGGTGCACATGAACCGCGACCCCATGTTGACGCCGTCGGCGCCCAGCGCCAGCGCAGCCACCAGGCCGCGGGCATCGGCGAACCCGCCGGAGGCGATCATCGGGATCTCGATCTTGTCGGCCGCGGCCGGGATCAGCACCAGACCGGGGATGTCGTCCTCACCGGGGTGACCGGCGCACTCGAACCCGTCGATGCTGATGCCGTCGACACCCAGGCTCTGGGCCTTCACCGCATGCCGCACCGAGGTGCACTTGTGCAGCACCTTGATGCCGTTGTCGTGGAACATCGGCAGGTGCGGCGCCGGGTTGGAGCCCGCGGTCTCGACGATCTTGATGCCCTCGTCAACGATGACCTGGCGGTACTCGTCGTACGGCGGCGGGTTGATCGACGGCAGGATCGTCAGGTTCACGCCGAACGGCTTGTCGGTCAGCTCCCGGGTGCGCGCGATCTCCTTGGCCAGGTCGGCCGGCGTCGGCTGGGTCAGCGCGGTGATGAAGCCCAACGCGCCGGCATTGGCCACGGCCGCCACCAGTTCCGCGCGACCGACCCACTGCATACCACCCTGGGCGATGGGGTGCTCGACCCCGAATACCTCGGTGAATTTCGTCTTGATTGCCATCTGCTTCCTTCCCCCGGATCAGCGAGGCGCCATACGGATCGCCCCGTCGAGGCGGATCACCTCGCCGTTGAGCATCGGGTTCTCCACAATATGGACCGCCAGCGCGCCGTACTCGTCCGGGTCCCCGAGGCGGGCCGGGTGCGGCACCTGCTGGCCCAGCGACTTCTGCGCCTCCTCGGGCAGCGAGCCCAGCAGCGGGGTCTTGAACAGACCCGGCGCGATGGTGCACACCCGGATCAGCTCACGCGAGAGGTCGCGGGCGATCGGCAGGGTCATCCCGACCACGCCGCCCTTGGAGGCCGAGTACGCGGCCTGGCCGATCTGGCCCTCGAAGGCGGCCACCGACGCGGTGTTGATGATGACGCCCTTCTCACCGTTGATCGCCTCGGTCTTGGCGATCCGCTCGGCCGCCAGGCGCAGCACGTTGAAGGTGCCGATCAGGTTGACCTGGATGACGGTGGTGAACGCGTCCAGCGGGAAGGCACCGTCCTTGCCCAGGGTCTTGATGGCGGTGCCGATGCCGGCGCAGTTGACGTTGATGCGCAGCGGGCCCATCTCCTCGGCGGCGTCCAGCGCGGCGGTCACCGATTCCGGATCGGTGACGTTGGCCTCGACGAAGCGGGCACGCGCGCCCAGCTCCTTGACGGCGTCCTCGCCCTTGAGGTCGATCACCACGACCGACGCGCCGCGGTCGAGCAGCCGCTTGGTGGTCGCCAGGCCCAGGCCCGACGCGCCACCGGTCACCACTGCCACCGAATCCTTGATCTCCACCTGACGTGTTCCTTTCGCGTTCTACCTACTGGTTGGTTGGCAATATAATGCACGCGCCCATCGGGCGTTTGGTTCACCGCCCGCTTCAGGCCCAGTCGCGCAGCACCGCGTCGTTGTCGGCGCCGGGAGCCCGCGGCGGAGTGGGCGTCTCGGGCCGGGTGCGGGAGAACCGCGGGGCCGGGCGGGGCTGCAGGCCGTCGGCACCGGAGTCGTAGAAGGTGTCGCGCTCGGCGATGTGCGGCTCGTCGAGCACCTCACCGAACGACAGCACCGGGGTCACGCAGGCATCGGTGCCGGCGAACACCTTGGCCCAGTGGTCGCGGTCGTGCTTGGCGAAAGTCTGCGCGAACAGTTCCTTGAGCCGCGGCCAGGCGGTGACGTCGTTCTGATCGGGCAGCTCCGCGGGGTTCAGACCCAGGCCCTCGAGCATGGCGGCGTAGAACTGCGGCTCGATCGGCCCCACCGCGACGTACTTGCCGTCGGCGGTCTCGTAGGTGTCGTAGTAGGGGGCGCCGGTGTCGAGCATGTTGGTGCCGCGCTCGTCGGACCACATGCCGCTGGCGCGGAAGGCCCACATCATCTGGATCAGCATGCTGGAGCCGTCGACCATGGCGGCATCGACCACCTGACCCTTGCCGGAGGTCTGCCGCTCCCACAGCGCGGCCAGGATGCCGACCAGCAGGAACATCGAACCGCCACCGAAGTCACCGGCGAGGTTCAGCGGCGGCACCGGCCGCTCGCCCTTGCGCCCGATCGCGTGCAGCACACCGTTGAGCGAGATGTAGTTGATGTCGTGGCCCGCCTGCAGCGCGCGCGGCCCGTCCTGGCCCCAGCCCGTCATCCGGCCGTAGATCAGCCGCTCGTTGACCTTGGCGCAGTCCTCCGGCCCCAGGCCGAGGCGCTCGGTGACGCCCGGGCGGAACCCTTCGATCAGCACGTCGGCCTTGCTGACCAGGTCGAGGACCAACTTCTTGCCCTCCGGCGACTTCAGGTCCGCGGTCACCGACCGCCGGTTCCGCAACATGGCGTCACGCGGCGGGGTGACGACACTCGCGGGCTTCGACGGCCGGTCGACGCGGACGACGTCGGCGCCGAGGTCGCCCAGAATCATCGCCGCGTGCGGGCCGGGCCCGATCCCGGCCAGTTCGACGACTCGCAATCCCTGAAGTGGTCCCGCCACAGTGTCCGCCCTTCATAGCCTTGATGACCGTGTGTTCTGCATCCTCTCACCGCCACCCAACCAACCGACGGGTGGGCTGTGGTTGCGGGAAACGGGTGCCTATTGTGTCTGACATGACGATCACTGACTCCGGCCTGGACGCGCTCGCTCCGGTCGACGGCCTGCTTGTCGACCTGACCGAGGGCGTCCTGTCGATCACCATCGACCGTCCGGACAGCCTCAACTCGGTGAACCCGAAGGTGTTCGCGGCGATGGCCGACACGCTGGAGCGCGCCGCCACCGATGCCCGCGTGCGGGTGGTCCGCATCGGCGGCACCGGACGCGGCTTCTGCTCCGGGGCGGCCATCGGCGCCGAGGACACCGGCGACGGTCACGAGCCGATGGAAACCCTGCACGAGGGCAACCGGGCGATCCGCGCGATCGTCAACATGCCCCGGCCGGTGGTGGCCGTGGTGCAGGGCCCGACCGCAGGTATCGGGGTGTCGGTGGCCCTGGCGTGCGACCTGGTACTGGTCTCCGAGAAGGCGTTTTTCCTGCTGGCGTTCACCAAGATCGGTCTGATGCCCGACGGCGGCGCCTCGGCGCTGGTGGCCGCGGCGATCGGCCGCATCCGGGCGATGAAGATGGCGCTGCTGGCCGAGCGGGTGTCCGCCGCCGACGCGCTGGAGTGGGGCATGGTCAGCGCGGTGTATTCCGCCGACACCCTCGAGGCCGAGGCCGACAAGGTGATCAAGCGCCTGATGTCGGGTCCCGCGGTGGCCTACGCCAAGACCAAGAAGGCGATCAACGGCGCCACGCTGGACACCCTGGACACCACGTTGGCCCACGAGACCGCCGGCCAGCACAAACTGCTGCAGGCCCCCGACCTCGCCGAGGGCATCCAGGCCTTCCAGGAGAAGCGCAGCCCGAACTTCACCGACGTCTGACCCGTCGCCCGTAGTGGCCCAAACTCACCTTCGGGCCGCTTTGTTCGAGTAACTTCCGGCATTTCGTCGGTCTCGGCGCGCCAAAAACCGGTGGACGCCAAGCACTTCGCTCGGCGACCATCTACCGGTGAGCACCGACGTCGACAAGCAACAGCCGGAGGCGCGTGCGCCCGGCGGCTGGCGGGTGCTCGCGCCGTTCCGCTTCCGCGAGTACCGCCTGCTGATCGCGGCCGTCTCGATCACGATTTTCGCCGAGGGCATGTGGGCCGTGGTGATGGCGCTGCAGGTGATGGAGCTCAACCGCGACCCGGCCGCGCTGTCGCTGGTCGCCACCTGCCTGGGCGTCGGCCTGGTGGCCTTCGTGCTCGTCGGCGGCATTGCCGCGGACCGGTTCCCGCAGCGCACCATCATCATCGTCGTCGAGGCGGTGAACCTCGCGGCCGTCAGCACGGTCGCCATCCTGGGTCTGCTTGACCTGCTGCGGGTTTGGCACATGGCGGTGGCCGCCGGGGCACTCGGTATCGCCGCGGCCTTCTTCTTCCCCGCCTACAGCGCCTATCTGCCGCGAATCCTGCCGCCCGGCCAGCTGCTGGCCGCCAACGGCGTCGAGGGCGTGATGCGCCCGGTACTGCAACGCGCCGTCGGGCCGGCATCCGCGGGTGTCCTTGTGGGAGTGACGTTTCCGACGCTGGGCGCGGTCACGGTCGCGGCGCTGTTCGCCCTCGGCCTGACGCTGCTGATCGCCACCCGGCCGGTGCGCAACGGCTTCGTCGTCGAACCGGAGCGCCTGCAACGGCGGGTGCTCACCGACCTGCGCGACGGGTTCCTGTTCATGGTGAAGACGCCGTGGCTGCTGTGGACGTCGTTGTTCGCCAGCATGTTCGTGCTGCTGGTCATCGGCCCCATCGAGGTCCTGCTGCCGTTCATCGCCACGGAGCGGTTCGAGGACGGCGCGCGGATGTACGGCCTGGTGCTGGCGGCGTTCGGGATCGGCGGCGCCCTGGGCGCGCTCGGGGTGTCCTCGCGGCACCTGCCGCGGCGCTACCTGACGGTGATGATGCTGATGTGGGGCGCCGGTTCACTGCCCCTGGTGGTCATCGGGTGGACGAGTTCGTTCCCGCTGATGGCGCTGGCGTCGTTCCTGGTCGGGGTCACCGACGGCGCGGGCATGGTGATCTGGGGAACGCTGCTGCAACGACGGGTGCCGCCGGCGATGCTGGGCCGGGTGTCGAGCCTGGACTTCTTCGTCTCGCTGGCCTTCATGCCGGTGTCCATGGCCATCGCCGGCCCGCTGTCGAAAGTGGTGTCCATGCAGGCCATCTTCGCGGTCGCCGGCACCGCGCCAATTGTGTTGGCGCTCATCGCCTTGTGGGCCGCCCGGATGCCGCGCGACGAGATCGCCCATCCGCTGGACACCTGAGGCCGCTCAGGTCCCCGCGAAGATCGGCGGCAGGGCGAGCACCATGATCAGCCCCCACACCAGGTGGGTGAGCACCGGGGCCAGCACTCCCCCGGTCGCCCGGCGCTGCACCGCGCAGATCACACCGAGTACCACCGCGGCGAAGCCCAGCATCGGGTTGCCCGACGCCAACGTCGCGACGATGTAGAGCAGCGTCGAAATCAGAACGGGCCGTGTGCCTTCCAGTGCGGTGTACAGCGCGCCGCGGAAGAACAGCTCCTCGGCGACACCGTTGATCAGGGTGATCGCCACCACCAGCGGCAGCACCCCCTGGTTGGCGAACTGCATCACCTCGCCGATGGGTTCGGCGATGACGTCGATCTGCTGGACGATCAGCGCACCGGCGACGAACGCCGCCCCGGTGGCCAGTCCCATACCCAGTCCGAGCAGCACCGGTCGGCGCTCGCGGCCACCCCACGTGATGGTGCCCAGCCGCAGCGGCCCGGATACCAGCGCCGCGGTGGCCCACACCGCGGCCAAACCCAGGGTGAGCCAGTAGAAGCTCGAATCGCCGGGCTCGCGGGTCAGCGAGATCCCCAGCAGCAGCGCGCCGAGCACGCCGCCGATCACGACGACGACGCGCCGCCGACGCACCACCCGCGGTTCCTCGACCTGCGGCGGCGCGGCGGTCTCGACGACGGCGGTGAACCGCTCGAGCCATGCGGTCACGACGCCCCCTTCTTCGGGAACAAGTCCGTGAGGGCGTCCAGGCCGGCCCGCAGCGCCCCGGCGACGGGCTTGGGCACCGCGGTGAGCAGGCCCAGCGCGGGCCGGGCGAACGGCGGGGTCAGCGCGGCCGCCAGGCGCTGGATCCGCAGGGTGTCGCCGCCCGCCCAGGCGGCGTCGGTGTCGGCGAGGTGGTGCGGATCGGCCAGCTGATCGACCGGCCTGGCCTCGGTGGCCTCCAGCGAGCGCCGGATCGCCTCCTCGATGTCCAGCAGGCCGCCGTCGGGATCGGGCACCTGATCGGCGAGCCGCCGCTGCGAGGCGGTCATTGGATAGTCCAGGGAGGCAACCAGATCGGCGGCCAGGCCGCCGGGAATCGGCAAGGCCACCGCGGTCAGTCGGGACAGCACCGCGGTGTCGATCCCGCGCACCTGCAGGCCGGCCCGCCACGAGCCGGCCAGCCGCGCGTAGGCGTGCATCAGCTCGCCGTAGGTGGAGGTCGTCGGCCCGCAGATGTCGTAGGCGCCGGCACGGACCTGCGGGTCGGCGGCGGCCACCAGGTAGTACAGGACGTCGCGGATCGAGATCGGGTCAATCGGGTGGCGCGCCCAGCGCGGCATCGGCATCAGCACGAAGCGGTCCCCGACGTAGCGCAACATCTCGAAGGAGGTCGAACCCGCCCCGATGATCATCGCCGCCCCCAGCCACACCACCTCGGCACCGCCATCCACGTGCAGGGCCTGGGCCACCTCGGCGCGGCCGTTGAGGTGCTCGGAAAGCTCGTCGCCGTCGGGCACGAACCCGCCGAGGTAGACGATGCGACCCACCCCGGCCCGCGCGGCGGCCGCGCCGACGTTGGCCGCGGCCCGGTTGTCGGCCTCGCGGAAGTCGGGGTCGCCGATGGCGTGCACCAGGTAGTAGATGACGTCCACCGGGTCCACCGCGGACAGCGCGGCATCGACGGAGTCGGCGTCGCCCGCGTCGAGGGCGACCACCTCCACCCGGTCGCGCCAGCCGTAGTCGTCGAACTTGCCCGGTTTGCGCCCCGCCGCGATGACGTGGTGGCCGGCGTCGAACAACGCGGTGACCAATCGTGAGCCGATATAGCCGGTGGCGCCGGTGACCAGGATGCGCATTGTTTCCACGGTAGAGGTTCGGCCTCCGGTAGGCGTTTCGCGCGCGACCCACCGGCCCTGACCAGCCCGTTTTGGCACGGCCAAACGCTGTGCTTACGCTTTGAGCTGGCTTGATGCCGCAGTTTGCGTCTCGCCGACCGCACAGACTCATCACAACCGAGTAACGGCCGACGACGGCCCGACGACGTAACGAAGCGACGAGAGGAGCCGTAATGACGACCCGACTGAAGACCCTTGGCGTGGCTGCCGCCGCCGCCGCGCTCGCCATCTCCACCGCCATCACCGCCAACGCCGACGAGGACGAGGTGACCATCGAGCCGCCCGCGGTGCACGGTTCGGGCTGCGATGCGATCAAGGCCGAGTTGGCACCCACGGGTCTCGACGGGCTGTTCAAGCAGCCGGCCTCGGCGGCCATTGCCGCCATTCCGTCGCTGAGCACCTACAACGCCGCCATCTCGGGCGGGTTGAACCCGGCCGTCAACGTGGTCGGCGTGCTCGACAACGGCCCCTACAACGTGTTCGCGCCGACCGACGAGGCGTTCTCCGCGCTGGACCCCGCCGAGTTCGAGGCGCTCAAGGCCGATCCGGCCCGGCTGACCGCGATGGTCTACTACAGCATGGCGCTGGGCCTGCTGGGCCCCGAGGACGTGCACGGCAAGCTGACCTCGCAGGAGGGCAAGCAGATCACCGTCACCGGCAAGGGCGGCGACATCAAGGTCGACGACACCGCCAAGGTCGTGTGCGCGGGCATCACCGCCGACAACGCCAAGATCTACATGATCGACACGGTGCTGTCCCCGGACAACGCGCTGCCGGCGACCGCGACCACCACGACGTCCCCGACGGAAACCACCGAGCCCACCGAGGCGACGGAGACCACGGAGCCGACCGAGCCGACCGAGACCACTGAGTCGGCGGAGCCGGCCGAGGCCCCCGAAACCACCGAGGCCGCCTAGCGATTTCGGTGCGTTGAGTCGCGGCCAGCGCGACTCAACGCACCGAAAGCGCAGGAAAACTCAGCGCGCGTCGAGCCAGTCGGCCAGGGATCGGCCGGCGTCGAGCACGTGGCGCTCGGCAATCCGGCGCGCCAGTTCGCCGTCGCGCGCCTCGAGCGCATCCAGCAATTCCTCGTGTTCGCTCAGCGAATGCTTCTCGTGTTCGGGGAACACGGTCAGGAAGTTCGACGGCACGGCGCGCGCGGCCTGCCGGAGTTGGGTGAGCAACCGCGGCGAATGCGCCGCGCGGTGAATCTCCTGGTGGAAGCGCCAGTTCGCCTCGCCGATGGTGTCGTCCCCGGAGCGCGCCGCGACATCGGCGGCCAGTTCCCGCAGCAGCCGTAGTTCCTCGCCGGTGACCCGTTCGGCCGCCCAGGCGGCGGCCTGCCCGGTGAGCACGCCCAGGATGGTGAAGCTGTCGAGCACGTCGGTGGGGCTGAGCCCGATGACGGTGATGCCGCTGCGGGGCGCCACCTCCACCAGCCCCTCGAACGACAGCTCGAGCAGCGCCTCGCGCACCGGCGTGCGGCTGGTCTCGAATTCGGTGGTGATGGCGTCGAGGTCGATCCGCGATCCGGCCGGCAGCGTTCCGGTCAGGATGCGGTCCCGCAACTCCCGTGCGGCGCGTTCGCGCACCGTTCCTGCGACATCGAGAGCGGCCATCCGCGCAGCTTATCAACGTGACGATGCCAGGTTTGAAATCTGATATATCAGATGTTACATTCGCCAACATGACCCAGCGCAGCGACAAAATGTCCCTGGTCGCGTTCATGCAAGCCGGCAGCACCTCGGTGTACTCCGGTTCGTGGCGCCACCCCGCGACCGAACACGGCTACCTCGACGCGTCCTACTACGCCAAAATCGGCCGCCAGCTCGAGGACGGCTGCTTCGACCTGATGTTCTTCGACGACCGGCTGGCGATGCCCGGCATCTACGGCGGGTCGGTGGCCGAGGCCGTGCGCTCCGGGGCGCGGCCGGTCAAGCTCGACCTCGGCACGGTGCTCGGCGTGCTGGCCCAGGCCACCTCGCGCATCGGCCTCGGCGGCACCTACTCCACCACCTACTACGCGCCGTTCCACGTGGCCCGCACGTTCTCCACGCTGGACCACCTCAGCGGCGGACGGGCGGCCTGGAACGTCGTGACCTCCGTCAACGACAGCGAGGCGCAGAACTTCGGGGTGCAGAACCACCTGGGCCACGACGAACGCTACGACCGCGCCGACGAGTTCCTCGACGTGGTCACCGGCCTGTGGGACACCTGGGACGACGACGCGATCGTGCACGACCGCCGCGCCGGCACCTACGCCGACCCGACCCGGGTGCGCGAACTCAACCACGTCGGGCCGTACTTCTCCGCCCGTGGGCCGCTGACGGTCCCCCGCACCCCGCAGGGCCGGCCGGTGATCCTGCAGGCGGGATCGTCGGGCCGCGGGCGCGAATTCGCCGCCCGCTGGGCCGAATTGATCTTCACCGGCGATCCCGGACTCGACGTGGCCCGTCGGCACTACGCCGATCAGAAGGAGCAGATCGCCCTCGCGGGGCGCGACCCGAATGCGGTGCGGATCTGTCCGATGGCCTACGCCGTCGTCGGCGAGACGGAGGCGCAGGCCAAGGACCGCGAGGCCATGCTGCTGCACGACCTGGTGGATCCGATGGCCTCGCTGACGCTGCTCTCGGAGCTGATGAATTATGACTTCGCCCAACATGATCTGGACGATCCGATCACCGATGAGCTGATGGCCTCGGTCAGCGGCATCCGCGGCCTGGTGCAGGGCCTGCGCGAACACCTCGGCGGCACCGTCACGGTCCGCGACCTGGCCGGCCACCGCGCCACCCTGCTCCAGGGCCCGCGGTTCGTCGGCACCGGCGAGCAGGTCGCCGACCAGATGGGCGAATGGTTCACCTCCGGCGCCTGCGACGGCTTCGTCCTGGCGGCAACGCATTTCCCCGGTGCCTTCGAGGACGTGGTGCGGATGGTGGTACCCGAGTTGCAGCGCCGCGGGCTGTTCCGCACCCGCTACGAGGCCGACACGCTGCGAGGCCACCTCGGCCTGGAACGTCCCACCGGGCAGCGGGTTCCGGCGGGGGCGAGCGCCTAGTGGCCACCGCGATGCTCGACGGCGTCAGGGTGCTCGACCTGGCCACCCTGGCCGCCGCCCCCCTGGTCGCCACCTACCTCGGCGAGTTCGGCGCCGACGTCATCAAAATCGAACAACCCGGCCAGGGCGACCCGATCCGCAGCTGGGGCAACCAGCGCGACGGCGTCGGACTGATGTGGAAATCGGTGTCGCGCAACAAGAAATCGATCACGTTGGATCTGCGGCAGGCCGAGGGCCAGCAGCTGGCGCACCGCCTCGTCGAGCAGGCCGACGTGGTGATCGCCAACACCAGGCCGCACACCCTGCTCCGCTGGGGGCTGGACTACGAGACGCTCTCGCGGATCAACGACCGGATCGTCATGCTGCACATCACCGGGTACGGGCTCAGCGGACCCAAGAGTCAACGGCCCGGCTTCGGCACCCTGGGCGAGGCGATGAGCGGATTCGCCCACATCACCGGCGAGGCCGACGGTCCCCCGACGCTGCCGCCGTTCATGCTCGCCGACGGGGTCGCCTCGCTCAACGCCGCGTACGCCGTGCTGATGGCGCTCTACCACCGCGACGTGCACGACGGGCCGGGCCAGCTGATCGACATCAACCTGATCGACCCGCTGACCCGGCTGCTCGAACAGACGCTGCTGGGCTACGACCAGCTGGGCCTGATCCCCCAGCGGGCCGGCAACCGCTGGGACATCTCGGCGCCGCGCAACACCTATCGGACCGCCGACGGCAACTGGCTCGCCATGTCCGGTAGCTCACCGGCGTTGGCGCTGCGCGTCTTTCGCGCGATCGGCCGCGACGACCTGGTCACCGACGCCGACTTCGCCGACCCGCAACGCCGGCTGGCACGCGCCGAGGAGGTCGACGCCGTCGTCGCCGACTGGGTGGCACAGCGGACGCTCGATGATGCGATGTCGGTGCTCGACGCGGCCGAGGTGGCGGCGGCCCCCGTCTACGACATCGAGGGGCTGCTCGCCGATGAACAACTGCGGCACCGCGGTGTATTCGTCCGAGTCGACGACGACGAGCTCGGCGCGATGACCGTCCAGGCGCCGGTGCCGCGATTCTCCGAATCCCCAGGTGTCATCGGGCATCTGGGGCCCCGCCTGGGTGAACACAACGCCGAGATCTACGGCGGGCTGCTCGGCCTGACCTCCACCGAAATCGATGACCTGCACGCCCGCGGCGTGCTGTGACCGCAAAGGAAACCACCTCATGACCCACCTGCTGCGCCGCTCCGAACTCGCGCTGCCGGCCTGCAACGACCACATGTTCGCCAAGGGCGTCTCCTCCGGCGCCGACCTGGTGTTCCTCGACCTCGAGGACGCCACGCCGATGGCGCTGAAGGAGGACGCGCGGGAGAAGGCGATCGGCGCGCTGACCGAACTGGATTGGGGCCGCACCGCGCGGGCCATCCGGATCAACGCCCTGGACACCCAGTGGTGCCACGACGACATCGTCGAGGTCGTCACGCGCGCGGGCCGCAACCTGGACACCATCGTCATACCCAAGGCGCGCAGCGCCCGCGACGTGTGGTGGGTGGACGTGCTACTGACCCAGCTGGAGACGAAGTTGGGGCTCACCAAGCAGATTCGGCTCGAGGTGCTCATCGAGGAGGTCGAGGGGCTGGCCAACGCCGAAGAGATCGCGGTGTCCAGCACCCGGCTGGATGCGCTGATCTTCGGCGTCGGAGACTTCTCGTTGTCCCAGGGGGCGCGGGTGGACACCAACTTCGTGCCCGTCGGTGAATATCCCGGCGACTTCTGGCATTACGCGCGCTGCAAGATCATCGTGGCGGCCCGGATCGCCGGAATCGACGCCATCGACTCGCCCTACCCCGACTACGGCGACACCGAGGGCTACGAGCGCGACGCCCGCCGCGCGTCGATGCTGGGCTACACCGGCAAGTGGGCGATCCACCCGAGCCAGGTGCCGATCGCCAATGCGGTCTATTCACCGACCCCGGAGGAGATCGCGCTGGCCAAGCGCAACGTGGCCGCCTACCGCGAGGCCGAGGCCAACGGGCGCGGCGCGGTGGGCGTCGAAGGCGTGCTCGTCGACGCCGCCCACGTGAAGATGGCCGAGGAACTGCTGGCCCGCGTCGCCGTACTGGAGCGCTGACCGACGAAGCGGGCGTGATTTCACACGCTCACCGTGTGAAATCACGCCCGAATCGCGTTGTTACTTGGCCTTCCAGACCGGGGCGCGCTTCTGCGCGAACGCCATCGGACCTTCCATGGCGTCCTCGGTGCGCAGCAGCGCCCCCATCTCGCGCGAGGTGCGCTTCCAGTCGTCGCGGTCCGCGGCCACCGCACCGTCCTCGGCACCGTAGGCCACCCGCTTGGAGGCCTGCACCGCCAGCGGGGCGTTGACCGTGATGCGTTCGGCCAGCGCCAGGGCCGCCTCGAGGACCGTGCCGTCCGGCACGACCTCGTTGATCAGGCCCCACCGCAGCGCATCCTGCGCGCTCAGCGGCTCGCCGGTGAAGATCAGCTCCAGGCCGACCTTGCGGGGCAGCTGGTCGACGATGCGGAACACGCCGCCGGCCGCCGCCATCAGGCCCCGCTTGACCTCGGGCAGGCCGAACTTGGCCCGCTCCTCGGCCACCACCAGATCACTGGCCAGCGCCAGTTCACTGCCGCCGCCCAGGGCCGTGCCGTTGACGGCCGCGATCACGGGCTTGTCGATGAAGTGGCTGACGAACCCGGCGAAGCCCCACTCCGGATGTTCCGGGTGAAAGAGGTTCTCGCCCCGGGAGATCGCCTTGAGGTCGGCCCCGGCGCAGAACGACTTGTCGCCGGATCCGGTGATCACCACGGCCCGGATCTCGGGGTCGCTCTGCGCCAACTCCAGCCCGTTACCGACCGCGGTGCTCACCGCCGCGTTGACGGCGTTGCGTGCCTCCGGTCGGTTGATCGTGATGATCAAGACGTTGCCCCGGCGCTCGGTCAGCGCGCCGGGGACATCCTGCGTCGCGTCGGTCACAGCAGCTCGAGGATGGTGGCGTTGGCCTGGCCGCCGCCCTCACACATCGTCTGCAGGCCGTACTGAATGTTGTTGTCCCGCATGTAGTACAGCAGCGTGGTCAGGATGCGGGCACCGGAGCCGCCCAGCGGGTGGCCCAGCGCGATGGCGCCGCCGTTGGGGTTCAGCTTCTTCTCGTCGGCACCGATGTCCTTGAGCCAGGCCATGGGCACCGGCGCGAAGGCCTCGTTGACCTCGAAGACACCGATCTGGTCCACGCTCAGGCCCGACTTCTTCAGCGCCTTCTGGGTGGCCGGGATCGGCGCGGTCAGCATGATCACCGGGTCGGCGCCGGCCAGCACCGCGGTGTGCACCTTGGCCAGCGGCTTGAGGCCCAGTTCCTTGGCCTTCTCCGCGGACATGACCAGCAGCGCGGCCGAGCCGTCGGAGATCTGGCTGGAGTTACCGGCGTGGATCACGCCGTCCTCCTTGAAGGCGGGCTTGATCTTGGCCATCGACTCGACGGTGCCGCCGCGGCGGATGCCGCCGTCCTCGAGCACGACGGTGTCGTTGCCGTCGGCATCCTTGGTCTTGATGCCCACGATCTGGTCCTTGAACGCACCGGAATCCTGTGCGGCGGCGGCCTTCTCGTGCGAACGCAGGGAGAACTCATCGAGCTGGGTGCGGTCGAAGCCCCACTGCTCGGCGATCATCTCGGCGCCGACACCCTGGTTGGGGGTCTGGGCGTAGCGGGCCTTGAACGACTCGCTGTAGGGGTTGCCGCCGTTGGCCAGCGAGGAGCCCATGGGGGTGCGCGACATCGACTCGACGCCACCGGCGACGGCGACGTCGTAGTGGCCGGCGATCACGCCGGAGACGGCGAAGTGCAGCGACTGCTGGCTGGAACCGCACTGGCGGTCCACGGTCACGCCGGGCACCGTCTCGGGCCAGCCGGCGGTCAGCACCGCGGTGCGCGCGATATCCAGAGCCTGCTCACCGGCCTGCATGACGCAGCCCCAGATGACGTCGTCGACCAGTGCGGGATCGACACCGGCGCGCTCGACGAGGGCGTTGAGCACCTGCGCCGACAGTTCGGCCGGGTGCACCCCCGCCAGAGCGCCGTTGCGCTTACCTACCGCCGAACGAACGGCCTCCACGATCACGGCTTCCGCCATGGACCTCTCCTCTCAACTAATCAGTTGGTTGATCAATCGTTCTTAGCACCAGTGGCCACCGCAACAAACTTCGGGTGCGGAATTCGTGGCCCCTTGGTTCTACCGTGTGGGTCCGTACCCTCGGTAAGTATGTCCAACGTCATCGTCTTCGGCGGCCACGGCAAGGTGGCGCTGCTGCTGTCCCCGATCCTCACCGACCGCGGCGACCGCGTCACCTCGGTGTTCCGCAATCCCGACCACTCCGAGGAGGTGGCCGTCACCGGCGCCCAGCCCGTCGTCGGTGACATCGAGGCCCTCGGCGTCGCGGAACTGACCGAGTTGATCTCCGGTAACGACGCCGTGGTGTTCACCGCCGGCGCCGGCGGCGGCAACCCCGCCCGCACCTACGCGGTGGACCGGGACGCGGCGATCCGCGTCATCGACGCCGCCGCGCAGGCCGGCGCCAAACGCTTCGTGATGGTGTCCTACTTCGGCGCCGGCCCCGACCACGGCGTCGCCGAGGACAGTTCGTTCTTCCCCTACGCGCAGGCCAAGGCCGCCGCCGACGCGCACCTGCGGGCCAGTGACCTCGACTGGACCATCCTCGGGCCCAGCGGGCTGACCCTCGACCCGCCGACCGGGCGCATCGAGGTCGGCGGGCAGCGCACGAGTTCGGGCCAGGTGACCCGGGCCGACGTGGCGGCCGTCGTCGCCGCGACCCTGGCCGACGACGGCACCGTGGGCCGCACCATCGAGTTCAACAACGGCGACACCCCGATCGTCGAGGCGTTGGGTCACTCGGGATAAGCGCTAATCGCGCCGGTCGACGTGCACCGGCACCTGGTCGTCCCACGGTTGGCGGGTCACCGCGTCGGCGACGTTGATGTAGCCGGTCTCGAATTCGCCGGTGGCCGCGTCGACCAGGCGGTAGCGCTGGGTCTGCCGGTGGATGGGCTGGGCGTCGATGAGCACGACCCGCACCTCTCCGGGTTCGAATCGGCAGCGCTTCTGCATCGCCGCGATCAGCTGTTCGTTGTGCATGTGGCCGTCGCCGAAGTTCCAGCCGATGGCCGTCGAGCAGATCCGCTCGCCGTCGATCATCACGTAGTCGTCCGGCGAGTCGGTGCCGCTGGGTCCGGCCATGGCGCGGTGCGCGAGCGTGAACATCATCCGACCGTGCGTGTTGAAGGCGCGGAATGCGTAGCCGAGATACTGCGGGATCTGTGCGGCCTCCGGGCTGCCGTAGACCTTCTCCAACTGCGCCTGCGGCATGCTGGCGATGGCCACCAGATGCTGGTCGATCTTCTCGGCGGCCGACGGCGTGAGGCACCACAGCGTGGTGTCCCAGTTGCCGGCGTAGTAGCGCATCCCCGGCAGGAAGGACACCTTGCGCGGGAACAGGTTTCCCAGCGTCACCGTGATGACCATGGCCGCGAACAGCAGCACCGGCAGCGGGCTGGTCAGGTCGGTGAGCCCGATGCCCGCGTGCCCCACGAACAGCGTGATGACGCAGAAGATCATGAAGACGTTCCACTCCAACGGCACGCCCATCGGGATCGCGGTCAGGATGCCGAGGTGGAAGCACACCATGACGACCGCGGCGATGCTGGTGGGCCAGCCGCCGTGGGAGAACAGCAGGACCAACGGCACCAGCATCTCCACCGCCGTGCTGAAGTGCGCGACGACGCGGGACAGCCGGCCGGGGCGCAGGTCGTCCGGGAAGCGTTCGAAGAACAGCCGTTTGAGCGCGCGGGGCCGCACGATCGGGCTGTTGGACATCATCGTCGAGATCACGAACGGGAAGTGCTTGGTCAGCTTGGACGATGCGGCGCCGACCCAGATCACCACGCAGACCAGCTTGGCGGCGATGATCATGTCGACACCGCCGAACAGGAACGCCACGGTGAAGGCCGCATACACCTCGCCGCGGGCGGCCAGGAAGATCACCTTGTCCCGCAGGCCCGCCGCGGCCAGCAACCCCAGGATGGTGCCGATCTGCCACAGCGGCAGCACCCCGACGTCGGTGTCGAGCGCCGGGATGGGTCCGGTCCCGTCGGAGAACAGGGCGATCAGCAGCGCGATCAGCAGCGCCGCGTAGAGCGCCACGTCGACCGGTCCGCGGTTGTCACCGGCGGTGAACGGCACCCGGCCCGGCCACGGCGGCAGCCGAATGGTGTTGGGCCGCAACCAGTACAGGATCGAGCCCAACGGCGGGAAGAAGCGGTTGTTCAGCGGCCCGAAGCCGCAGCCCAGCCCGACCACCTCGAACAGCATGGTGTAGAGCACGACCTTCTGGAACACGATCGGCTCGGTCCACCACTGCCTGACGGCGGTGAAGCCGTCGATTCCTGCGGTCGACAACACCACCAGCCACGCGCCGAGGATGTACAGCAGGATCTTGACGACGTAGAACAGGTGCAGCACCACCGGCGTGCCGAAACCCACCTCGGCCCAGTGCCGCGCCATCGGCCGGACCTTCTCCGACCAGGTGCCCGTGCTCCACTCGTCGAACTCGACCACCGGCAGGTCGGGCTTGAGGAATCCCATGCCCGACAGACTAGAACGTGTTCTAGTCAGCGGGTGGCGGTTCGGGCGTCCCTAGCCGGTCTTGGCCGGCGGCCGGTAGAACACCGCCAGCTGGCCGATCCCGCCGAGCAGGCCCAGGACCACCGCGATGGCCAAACCACACCAGCCGTACAGCCACCCATGGAAGCTCGTGCCGGAGAACAGCAGGTAGTCCAGGCTGTACTTGCCGGCCCCGGTGGCGGCCACCGCGACCGCGGCCGCCGCGAGCACCAGGTTGTACTCCCAGCCTTCCTTGACGATGAAGAAGCCGTTGGCCCGGTGCACGGTCCAGGCGGCCACCAGCATCAGCGCCACGAAGCCCGCGGCCGGCACGGGCGTCAGCAGCCCGAGGGCCAGGCCGAGGCCGGCGGCGATCTCCGTGGCGGCAGCAACGCGGGCGTGGAACATGCCCGGCTTCATGCCGATGCTGTCGAACCAGCCTGCGGTGCCGGGGATGCGTCCGCCCCCGAAGAACTTGTTGTAGCCGTGCGCGGCCATGGTCAGGCCCAGCACGACACGCAGGAGCAGCAGTCCGAAGTCCAACGCCGAGTCGTAGGTCATGTGGTGAATTTAGGCCATCTGCTGAGCGCCTGCCTAGCGGGGGGAGGAAGCCGCGCCGAGTGCGCGCCGAAGTCGTGCCAGGTAATCGTCGAGTTGGGCCTCCGACAGCACGGAGTCCGCGGCGTGCACGCTGATCGCGACGGTGTCGCCGAGGCCGTGCACGCCGTGGGTGAGGCCCATCATCGGCGACAGCGCGGGATAGCTCGCGGTCAGCAACACCGGCGCGGCACCGAGTCGCAGATCGGCCGGGCCACGGTTGACGCTGGACACCACGGTGTTGCCGGTGACCAGCGGCGAGCGGACCGTCTCGTCGAACTTCGAGACTCCCCAGCGCAGCAGCGCGGCCGGCACCGCCGCGGTGGCGTCGGCGGCGGCCGACGCCGCGGGATGTTCGGCGCGCTGCCGTCCCCCGCGCAGGTCAGCGAGGATGCGGGCGGCCCGGACGTCGTCGGGCTCCGCGGGATACAGTCCCACGCCGACGTTGCGGAAGTGGTTGCGCGCATACCGGATTCCCGGCTTGGCCAGCGGCACCTCGGCGCCAAGCTGGTCGGTGTTCTCCCCGCGGTCGCGCAGATGTCCGGCCAACGCGGTGCCGACGGCCAGCAGGGCCTCGACCGTGACCGTCGATCGGCCCCGCAGTGACGCCCGGTCGACGACCACGGTGCGGAGACGCCGCGGACCGGCAGGGGTGGCGTTGGTGAGCAGGGCCGGGCGCGACGGCGGCGGCGCCGGGATGCGGCCGGCCTCGATGTCGCCGGTCAGCTCGCGTTCGGCACGCGCGGCGGTCACCGCGCCGCGGAGGATGCCGCGGCTTCGCCAGGGCGGCAGTGCGGGCGCCTGATCGGGCCGGCCGAACAGCCACCCGGCGAGCTCGGCGGTGCGGGTGCCGTCGGCGAGCGCGTGCGCGATCTGCAGGACCGCCACCGTGGCCGGGCCGGCTGCCCGCGGGGCCGTCACCCCTTCGAACAGATGCAACCGCCAGGCCGCGACCCGCGGATCCAGTTGCGCAGCGGCCAATTGCGCCACCGCATCCAGGCATTCGGTCCACGTCAGGCCCGCGGCGGGGTGGACGACGAACTGCGCGGGATCGACCGGTCCGGTCACCCAGTCCGGATAGCGCCGGCGGCGCGGGTCGGCGATCCGCAACCGCAGATCAACGCAGTCCTGGGCCCGCGTCCGCAGGCCGTCGAGCAGCGCGCCGTCGATGCGGACCGCGCCGTCGAACGCGAACAACACGAACTGGTCGTTGGGGATCTTCGCCGACATCCAGTAGGTCTGGGCGTCGACGGCGGCCAGCCGCGGCACGGCTCAGGCCGGCCCGACGAAGTCCAGGATCAGCTCCCCCACCCGCTGCGGCTGCTCGAGTTGCAGGAAGTGTCCGGCGTGGTCGACGACGGCGCTGCGACTGCCCGCCGGCAGCACCTTGTCCACCCAGTGCGTGAAATCCGCTGTCATGCAACCGTCGTCGGCGCCGTGCAGGTACAGCACGGGTCCGACGGGCGAGGCGGCCGACGTCCAGAACTCGTGCAGCCGGGCGTACTGCGCGGGCGGCCTGGTGTTGCGGATGGTCGCGCGGTACACGCCGAGCGCGGCCCGCCAGCGTTCCGGGGCACCGATCGCGGCGTCGACGTGTCGGATATCCTCGGCCGCCGGATAGCCGGGCGACCATCGGCGCCACAACAGCGGCACAATCCAGCGGGCCGAGCGCTCGGGCAGCGCGGGCAGCTGGAAGAACATGATGTACCAGCTGCGCAGCAGCTGGGCGGGCACCTTGCCGAGCAGCGCGGCCCGTTCGTCGCCCACCCGGAGGGCCGCGGCGGGCGGGACCGACATCACCACGGTCCGGCGAAACGGATTGTCGGGCATGGCCGCGATCGAACTGGCGGTGATGGCACCCCAGTCGTGGCCGATCAGGATGTCACGGTCGGTCCCGCCGGCGGCCTCCCGGATCCGCAGCGCGTCGTCCATCAGCGCCCCGATGTGATAGCTGCCGTCCGACGCCAACGACGACGGCACGTAGCCGCGCAGGAACGGCGCCACCACCCGGTATCCGGCCCCGTAGAGCGCCGGGGCCAGCTTGCGCCAGCCGTAGGCGGTGTCGGGAAATCCGTGTAGGCACAACGCGATTGGCGCGTCCTCGGGTCCCCAACTCAGCGCGCGGAGCTGACCCGCGGGTACCTCGACGTCGATCCAGCGCGGTTCGCTGTACATACCACCGGAGGTTACACCGGGTCGAAGCCGGAGATCAGCCAGCGGTCGCCGACCTTCTCCAGGGTCACCTTCACGCTCGAGGCGGTGGCGGTGGGGGCGCCGTCGCCGACGATCACCGTCTGGTTGACGAACACCAGCACCTCGGCGCGATCGGCGTCGGCCGTCATGGATGCCGCCGCGGGAACGTTGGCCACGGCCGAGATCCCCTGTTCCTTGGCGCCGGGGATGACGACGTCGTTGGTGAGCTCGGTGTAGGACTCCTGGAACGTCCCGGTGAGCAGCTCGCGCGCGGCGGTCAGCTCTTCCTCGACGGTCTCGGGCTCGTAGGACAGCAGCTTCACCGTGGCGTCCGTGGCGACCTGGACGGCTTCGGTCCGCGCGGTCTCGGCGGCCTGGCCCGAGTAGTACTTCCAGCCCAGGAAGCCGGCACCGACCAGGACCGCGAGCAACAGCACGCACAGCAGCACCGTCAGCACGACCGCCCGACGGACCTTCCCGGTCGCCGGGTCCGCCGCGGCCTCGTCCGACTCGCCGTCCACCGTCGCGGTGCCTTCAGCGTCCTCGGCAGCCTCGGTGGTCTCGGCGGCTTCGGTGGTCTCGGCAGCCTCGGTCTCCTCGACAGCGTCCGTCTCGTCCAGCGCCGCGCCGTCCTCGGTGGCTTCGTCGCGGGTCAATTCGTCGTTATCGGCGGGCACTGCGGGGGTTTCCTTCTCTGGCACGGATTTCGGGTCCTCGGGAGTGGTCACGGCACGAACTCCACATTCGACACCTTGGTCTGGCCGTCATCGGTGTTCTCCACCGAGATCCGCATCCGCCACATCCGGGGCATCTGCTCGGGGGCACCGGCGTTGGAGGTCTGCACCGTCACGGCGACCAGCACCTGCGCGCTGTCCCCCTCCTCGGATTCCAGCCCGGCGGCCGTCACCTCTCCGGTGGACTTGGACTGCGCCTGCTTGACCACCTCGGTGAACGGTCCGGACCGCTGCGAGAAGTCGTCGTAGAACGTCCCGGTGGCCGAATCGAGGATGCGCTGTACCCCGGCCTCGGCGTCCTCGAAGTCGATGGTGGTCAGGTTGATCGCGGCCTGCCGGCCCACCTGCACGAAGACATCGCGCTGCTGCTGGGCCTGCTGTTGCTGATAGACCGACCAGCCGAGCCAGCCCAGCCCGCCGACGAGGCCGAGTACCAACAGCCCGGCCACCGCAACGACCAGCACCCGCCGCAGCCGGCCCGGCTGCGGTTCGGCCTTCGCCTCGTCGTCGGGGAACTCCGCGTCGGCGGACTCCTCCGCGACCTCGCCGGCCTCGGCAGCCGAGTCGGCGTCGTCAGTGCTGGCTTCCAGGGTGGCGTCTTGCGGCGATTCCGATGACTCCTCGGGGGACTCGGTCAACTCCGTTCCGGTTGACTCGGTCAGTTCCCCTTCGGGGGCAGCAGCATCGTCTGCCATGTTTGCTCCTCTGTGGCGCTCTGGGCCAGATTGGCTTGGGTGTAGATCTGCCCGTCCGGTCCAACGTACGTGCCACTGCTCGGTTCGTATTCAGCGGCTGCGATCGGCGGCGGCGGTGGCGCAGTCGGCGGTGCTGCTTCCGCAGGTGAGGTGCCCCCCGGCAACTGCGGGACGGCTTGCCCCGAGTTCGTCGCGTTGGGGTCGCCCTTCCAGTTGAAACCGTCGTTGAGCGGTTGGTAGAACTCGTCGCTCTCGCACATCCGCACCGTCGGGGCGCGTTTGCCGGGCACCGTCGTGCACGGGATGTTGCGGGCGCCGCGGACGTTGAACGCCGAGTCCTGCGGGATCCGGCAGTAGACGTCGCCGGCCGGGCGGTCGGGATGGTCGACCTCGGCGGGCACCCGCTTCTGCTGGGCCGGGATGTAGCCGGTGACGCAGGGCGGCGGCAGGTTCAGGTTGAGGTTGAAGCTCAGGTACGCGCCGCGGTAGTCCTGGCGGGTGTGCCGGTTGGCGACACCGGTCGCCGAGGTCACCGCCGCGCCCTGCGGCAGCAGCACCAGCAGCTGCTCGAGGTTCGGCTGATAGGTGACGGCCACCTCGCCGACGCTGACCAGGTTCGCCAGCAGGATCGGCAGGCTGGGCTTCAGCTCGTCGAACAACGCGCGGGTCTCGTCGGCCGCGCCGGGGCCCTGCTGCAGTACCCCGGCCACGGCGGCGTCCTCCTGCTGGAGCTGCCCGCTGATGTTGGCCAGGTTCGCCGCCCAGGTCTGGATGGCGCTGGAGGTGTCGGTCTGCGAATCCAGCACGGGAGCGGACTGGTCGATCAGCGTGGTCAGCTCGCCGAGGTTGGCGCGGGCATCGATGGCCAGCTGCGTGGAGCCCTGCACCAGCCGCGACAGTTCCGGCCCCAGACCGCCGACGGCCGTATAGGCCTCGTCGACAACGGTCGTCAGGTTTTCCCGCGGGATCGCCTGCAGCCCACGGTTTGTCGAGTCCAGCACAGAGTTGACGTCGATGGGGACGAACGTGCGGTCGAGCGGGATGACGTCGCCGTCCTGCAGGTAGGGCGGGTTGCCGGTGCGCGGCACCAGGTCCACGTACTGCTCACCGACGGCGGACACGCTGCCCACCGACGCGTCGAGATCAGCCGGGATCTTGATCTTCGATTCCAGGGTGAGGTCGGCGACGACGCCGCCGTTCTCCAACCGGACCGCCTTGACCCGGCCGACCTCGGTGCCGCGATAGGTGACGTTGGCGCGCTCGTAGAGGCCGCCGGCCTCGGGCAGCTGGACGGCCACCTGGTACTGGCCGATCCCGAACAACATGCCGGGCAGGCCGATGAAGTTGAACACCATCACCGACCCGGCGATCGCCGCGATGGCGATCAGGATCGACATCTGGGTGAGGGTCTTGCGTGTCAGATGCATCTAGCGCCCCTGATCCCAGCGGTACGGCACGATCAGCGGGTTGCCGGCCGTGTACGGGCTCGGCAGCTGACCGATGGTCCGGCCCCACTGCAGTTCCAGTTCGGTGAGGTCGCCCTCCCACCGGGTGCCGGTGAAGAAGCCGCTGTCGATGCGGCTCAGCGTCAGGTCGAAGACCAGGCTGAGGTTGCCGTAGTCCCCGCGCATCCAGTTGTCCAAAGTTTCCTTGGGCCACGGGAAGGTCGGGTAGAAGCTCAGCGCGCGGGTCATCGCCGGACCGGCGTCGGCCAGCTCCTGCAGCACCGGACCGAGGTCGCGCAGTTCCTGGACCAGGGCCTCCTTGGTCTGGTTGACCGAATCGGCGGTCAATGCGCTGAACTGACCGAACTTCGTCAGCGCGTCGGCCAGCATGGTGCGCTGTTCCTTGAGCACCTCGAGCGCATCCGGGATGGTCTCCAGCGCCCGGTCGACGACGGGCTTCTGGTCGGCGATCTGCCCCACCAGGCTGTTGAGGCTCTCGGTGGCCGCGATGATGTCGTCTTTTTGATCGTTGTTGTAGGCGATGAATCGGTCGAGTTGTTCGATCAGGCTGCGCAGATCGTCCTCGCGGCCCGAGAAGGCCGTCGCGAACGCCGTGGTGATGTCCTGGATCCGGCCGACGCCGCCGCCGTTGAGCAGCAGCGAGATGGCCGCCAGCGTCTGCTCGGTGGTCGGATAGGCGCCCGACGACGACAGCGGGATCAGCGACCCCTCCTGCAGTTTGCCCTCCGGCGGAACGTCGGTGGGCGGGGCCAGTTCCATGTGCAGCGAACCCAGCAGGCTGGTCTGCCCGATGGTCGCCCGCGCGTTGGCGGGCAGGTCGACGTCGCCGTTGAGGCTCATGGTCACCAGCGCGTGCCAGCCCTGGCGTTCGATCCTGGTGACGTTGCCGACGGTGACGTCCCCGACGCGCACCCGCGAGTTCTGCTCGATGTTGTCGACGTCGGGCATCTGGACCTGGATCGTGAACGCGTCCGGCCCATGGCCTTCAGTGCCCGGCAACGGCAACGAGTTGAGCCCGGTCCAGCCGCTGCACGCGGTCAGCGCCATCGTCAGCGCGCCGACCACCGCGGCCCCGGCGGCCCGCCTCATCCGCACACCGCGAATCATTGCCCACCTCCCGAGTGGACCATCAGCCCCGGCAGCCCATCGGCCGGGTTCGTGGCGACCATCTGCTCGGCGGCCAGCGGCGGTCCCGCCGGTGCCGG
>JAEWRC010000046.1 GCA_023460175.1 Actinomycetes bacterium | reverse complement strand
GACCTACACCGTGGCTTCCGGCGACACCCTGTGGGCCATCGCCGAGCGCTTCTACGGTGACGGCAGCAAATATCAGCGGATTGCTGACGCCAGCGGCGTCGCCAACCCGGATCTGATCCATCCCGGTCAGGTGCTGACCATCCCGGACTGATCGATTCACCCGCCGCAGCGGCCCGGTCCTGGACGGATCGGGCCGCTGTTGCGTTCGGGAGGCATACCGATTCGGGCATTTGGGTACCTAGCCGGTGGCGCGTCAGTAACGATGACATCACGATGTGCCGATAACTGGGTAAGTCAATTGACACCGGCCGGATTGCATCTCCGGCCCCGACCGATCGGAGCTGGCATGCGGCCCAATACTCGGTGGTCTGGTCTGATGGCCGTCTGGTCGGTTTTCGTGGCGGCGGCGCTCGGCGCGCTGCTGCTGGCGCTGCCGGCCGGCGCGAGTCCGGGGGTGCTGGTGCACCCCGGCATGGAGATCCGGCAGGGCAAGAACGTCTGCACGCTGGGATTCGTCGATCCGGGCCGGCGGGTCGCCTTCACGGCCGGCCACTGCCGCGGCAACGGCGCCGTCTCCGACGTGCACGGGAACGTGATCGGCAACCTGGCCGCCTTCCGTGACAACACCCCCAACGGCGCGACCGTGCGCACCGACGACCTGATCGCCGACTACGGCGCGATCGTGCTCAGCCCCGAGGTCACGGTCAACGACGTGATGCCCGGCGGCCGCCAACTGGCCGCCGAGCCCGGCCGGTTGCCGCAGGTCGGCCAGCCGGTCTGCCACTTCGGTGTCGTCACCGGCGAGAGTTGCGGCACGGTCAAGGCCGTCAACAACGGCTGGTTCACCATGGCTGACGGCGTCGTGAGCCAACAGGGCGACTCGGGCGGGCCGGTCTATGTGGTCGACGGCCCGCGCGCGGTGATCATCGGCATCTTCAACAGCACCTGGGGCGGGTTCCCGGCGGCCGTGTCGTGGCAGTCGACCTCCGATCAGATCCGCGAGGACGTCGGCGTCGTCAACACTGCCGCGTTCATCCCCGCCGCCTGAGCGGCGCCGGCCCCGCGCTGAACTAGAACGTGTTCAGCGCGCCCGAGTGAATCCGTTCTCCGGCGATCTACCGGGGGTTCTGCCGTCGGCGGGCCATCCTGGGCTATTCTGCGACCCGATGAGTATTAGTGTCCAGACTGCTGTCCAGGAGCAAGCGTGAGCACCGAGATCCCGCCCACCACCAACGCCGCTGACATCGCCGGCTGGACCGAGGCCACCGACGGCGAGGCCACCGACGGCGTCGACGTGCTGGTCGTCGGCTTCGGCATCGCCGGCGGGTGCGCGGCGGTCACCGCGGCCGCGGCCGGCGCCACCGTCCTGGTGCTGGAGAAGGCCGCCGCCGGTGGCGGCACCACCTCGATGGCCGGCGGCCACTTCTACCTCGGCGGCGGCACCGCCGTGCAACGGGCCACCGGTCACGACGACACCCCCGAGGAGATGTACAAGTACCTCGTCGCGGTCGCCCAGGAACCCGACCACGAGAAGATCCGCGCCTACTGCGAGGGCAGCGTCGAGCACTTCAACTGGTTGGAGGCCCTGGGCTTCGAGTTCGAACGCACCTACTACCCGGGCAAGGTCGTGGTGCCGCCGGGCACCGAGGGCCTGTCCTACACCGGCAACGAGAAGGTGTGGCCGTTCCTCGACCAGGCCAAGCCCGCCCCGCGCGGGCACTCCGTGCCGGTGCCCGGTGAACTCGGCGGCGCGGCCATGGTGATCGACCTGCTGCTGAAGCGGGCCGAGGAACTCGGCGTGCAGTTCCGCTACGAGACCGGGGCGACCGGCCTGGTGGTCGACGACGACGGCGCCGTGGTGGGCGCGACGTGGAAGCACTTCGGCGAGACCGGCGCGGTCCGGGCCGACGCGGTGATCATCGCCGCCGGCGGCTTCGCGATGAATCCCGAGATGGTGGCCGAACACACCCCGGCGCTGGGTCAGCCGCGCCGCACCAAGAGCCACGGCCTGGTGGCGCCCTACATCCTGGGCAACCCGAACGATGACGGGCTGGGGATCCGGATGGGGGTGTCGGCCGGCGGCGTCGCGAAGAGCCTCGACCAGCTGTTCATCACGGCCGCGGCGTACCCGCCGGAGATCCTGCTGACCGGCGTCATCGTGAACGCCGAGGGTCGGCGGTTCGTCGCCGAGGACTCCTACCACTCGCGCACCTCGGCGTTCGTGCTCGAGCAGCCCGATCAGACCGCCTACCTGATCGTCGACGAGGCGCACATGCAGATGCCGGAGATGCCGCTGATCAAGTTCATCGACGGCTGGGAGACCGTGGCCGAGATGGAGGAGGCCCTCGGGATCCCGGCCGGCAACCTGGCCGCCACGCTGCAGCGCTACAACGACAACGCCGCCGACGGCGTCGACCCCGACTTCCACAAACAGCCGGAATACGTTGCGGCCCAGGACACCGGGCCGTGGGCGGCCTTCGATCTGTCCCTCGGGCGCGCGATGTACTCCGGGTTCACCATGGGTGGGCTGGCGGTGTCGCTGGACGGTGAGGTGTTGCGCGCGGACGGCACACCGGTGCCCGGCCTGTACGCCGCCGGTGCCTGCGCCTCGAACATCGCGCAGGACGGCAAGGGTTACGCCAGCGGCACCCAGCTCGGCGAAGGTTCGTTCTTCGGTCGCCGGGCCGGCGCGCACGCGGCCGCGCTGGCGGCGGCTCGCTCTTAGGCCAGGACACCTGGGCGTCAGGACACCGGCGCCGCCGGGTCCTCGATCCGGCCCAGCCGCCACGCGCCGCCGCCGAGCAACTCCAGGCGCTGCTCGTGGTGTTGGGCCACGGTCGCCCGGTGCGCGACGCTGATCAGGACGGTGTCGGGCAGCTCGTCGCGCACCAGTTGGTAGAGCATGAACTCCAGCCCCTCGTCGAGCGCCGAGCTGGCCTCGTCGAGGAACACCGCCTTCGGCTTCGTCAGCAGGATGCGCGCGAACGCCACCCGCTGCTGCTCGCCGGGGGAGAGCACCTTGGCCCAGTCGTGCACCTCGTCGAGGCGGTCGGCCAGCTGCGGCAGCGCGACCCGGCGCAGCACCGCGCGCAGTTGCTCGTCGGGGATCTCGCCGGGCCCGCTGGGGTAGGACACCACCCCGCGCAGATCGCCCAGCGGCACATACGGCAACTGCGACAGGAACATCGTCTCGTTGGTCCCCGACGGGCAGCGCAGCGTTCCGGTGGTGTACGGCCACAGTTGCGCCAGGCTGCGCAGCAGGGTGGTCTTGCCGGTGCCGGACTTGCCGCTGACGATCAGGGTGTCGCCGACGTCCAGGCGCAGATCCACCGGGTCGATCAGCTGCTTCCCGTCGGGCGTGCGGACCTCGACCTCGTCGAGTTCGACCAGCGCCGCCCCGCTGGGCTCCACGGTCAACGACGGCAGCGCCCGGCCCTGCTCGTTGGACACCACCAGGCCGTGCAGTCGGATGATCGCCGCCTGCCAGCCGGCGAAGCTGTCGTAGGAGTTCCGGAAGAACGACAGCCCGTTCTGGATCTCGCTGAAGGCCGTCGCGCTCTGGGTGACGTCACCGAACCGGATCTCGCCGGCGAACAACCGGGGCGCCTGCAGCAGCCAGGGCAGCGGCACGATGATCTGGCTGACCGACAGGTTCCAGCCCAAGAAGCCCATGTTCCGGTTGATGTAGCGCTTGTAGTTGTCCACCACGGGTTCGAACCGTCGACTCAGTTGCAGCTTCTCGGCGAGTTCGCCGCGGTAGAAGGCCACCGACTCGGCGGCGTCGCGCAGGCGCACCAGCGCGTACCGGAATGCGGCGTTGAACTTTTCGTTGTTGAAGCTCAGCAGGATCAGCGGGCGGCCGATCCAGAACGCGATCACCGTCGCGATGAACACGTACAGCAGCCCCACCCAGAACATCGCCCGCGGCATGGTGATGCCCAGGAACGTCAACTCGCCCGAGAGGTTCCACAGGATCGCGGTGAACGAGATGACCGACATGATCGAGGACACCGCGCCGAACAGCAGCGTGCTGGTGCTCAGGTTGGTGGGCACGTTGGGCAGCGGGCCGACGCCGGCGGTGAAGATGTCGATGTCGGCCTGGATGCGCTGATCCGGGTTGTCGATGGTTTCGTCGATGAACCGGGTCCGGTAGTAGGCGCGGTGATCGAGCCAGTCCTCGGTCAGGCGGTCGGTCAACCAGGCCCGCCACGTCAGCATGAACCGCTGGGTCATGAACAGGTCCAGCATGATCCGGGCGACGTGCAGCGTGGCCAGCAGCGCGAACATCCACAAGGCGGCCCAAAAGCCGCTGATGCCAGACTGTTCCACCACCTCGTCGCCGGCGGCGATGCCCTGCACCGCGATCTGGACGGCCGAATACATGTCGTTGCCCTGGAAGCTGAACAGCACCGACAGCCGCACCCCGGCGGTGACCGACAGCAGCAACGCCGCCAGCCACAGCCACACCAGCACGCTGTCCGGGCCGGTGAAGTAGTCGCCGGTGATCCGCCAGAACTGCCGGCCCCACCGGGTGAACTTGACGATCAGGAACACGAACGCGAAGGTGCAGACGGCCGCGATCGCCCAGCCCTTCGCGATCCACATCAACGATGTGACGAGTTCCTGCCCCCAGTCCAGGCTGGGGGAGAACGGTTCCAACGCGTTCACCAGCGACGTCTCCTGCCTCATCCGCCCCGACGACGCCTGCCGTCGCGAAATCTCTGCGGCGAAGCTACCGCAGCAACATCCCCGCGGCGACGCCGCGCGCCGATTGGGGTGATTAGGCTGCCGCCATGAGCACCGACGCTCCCGAGAATCCCGTGCATGCCGGTCAGCTGATCGCCCGGCGGCTGCGGGCCAACGGCATCGACACCATGTTCACGCTGTCCGGCGGACACCTGTTCTCCATCTACGACGGTTGCCGCAGCGAAGGCGTGCGGCTGATCGACACCCGCCACGAGCAGACCGCGGCGTTCGCTGCCGAGGGCTGGGCCAAGGTCACCCGGGTGCCGGGGGTCGCGGCGCTGACCGCGGGCCCGGGCGTCACCAACGGGATGAGCGCCTTCGGCGCCGCCCAGCAGAACCAGTCGCCCATGCTGGTCCTCGGCGGGCGCGCACCCGCGCAGCGCTGGGGCATGGGCTCGCTGCAGGAGATCGACCACGTCCCGTTCGTCGCGCCGCTGACCCGTTATGCCGCAACGGCTCCCGCGCCCGACGCGGTGGCCGCGATGGTCGACGAGGCCCTGCTGGCCACGGTGTCGGCGCCGTCCGGGCCGGCCTTCGTCGACTTCCCGATGGACGTCGTGTTCGGCACCGCCGCCGACGCCGGCGGTCCGGGGGCGCTGACGGTGGCCCGCGCGCCGGCCGCGGCCGAGCCCGATCAGCTGCAGCGCGCCGTCGACCTGCTCACCGGCGCGCGGCGACCGGTCATCATGGCCGGCACCAACGTGTGGTGGGGCCGGGCCGAGGAGCAGCTGCTAACGCTCGCGCAGTCGCTGCGGATCCCGGTGCTGATGAACGGCATGTCCCGGGGCGTGGTGCCGGCCGATCACGAGCTGGCGTTCTCCCGGGCCCGCGCCGAGGCGCTGCGCGGCGCCGACGTCGCCGTGGTGATCGGGGTCCCGATGGACTTCCGGCTGGGATTCGGCGCGGTGTTCGGCCCGGAGACCGCGCTGATCGTCGCCGACCGGGTGCGGCCCGAGCGCGCACATCCCCGCGAGGTGGCCGCCGAACTCTACGGCGACCTGCCGACCATCCTGTCCGCCCTGGGCGCGGCGGGCGGCGGCGACCACGAGCAGTGGATCGATGCGCTGCGCGCCGCCGAGAGCACCGCCCGCGCCGGCGAGGCCACCGAGTTGGCCGACGACCGCGCCCCGCTGCACCCCATGCGGCTCTACGCCGAGCTGCGCCCGATGCTGGACCGCGACGCCATCGTCGTCATCGACGCCGGCGACTTCGGCTCGTATGCCGGGCGCGTCATCGACAGCTACGTGCCGGGCGCGTGGCTGGACAGCGGGCCGTTCGGCTGCCTGGGATCGGGCCCCGGCTACGCGCTGGCCGCCAAGCTGGCCCGCCCGGGCCGCCAGGTGGTACTGCTGCAGGGTGACGGCGCCTTCGGTTTCTCCGGGATGGAGTGGGACACGTTGGTCCGCCACGGCGTCCAGGTGGTCTCGGTGATCGGCAACAACGGGATCTGGGCGCTGGAGAAGCATCCGATGGAGATGCTGTACGGCTACTCGGTGGTGGCCGACCTGCGCCCACAAACTCGCTACGACCAGGTGGTGGCCGCCCTCGGCGGGCACGGTGAGCTGGTGTCGGAGCCGGCGGAACTGCGCCCCGCGCTGCGCCGGGCATTCGAATCGGGGCTGCCCGCCGTCGTCAACACGTTGACCGATCCCACAGTGGCCTACCCGCGTCGCTCCAACCTGGCCTGACCGGCGGACCAGCGGGCCGCAGCCGCGGCGCGCCCGCGTACCGTGAACCTGTGGCACGCACCTCCAAGACCGAAGCAAAAGCCGGCGCCAAGACCGGCGGACGCCTGAGCGGGCGATTCTGGAAGCTCCTGGGCGCGAGTTCGGAGAAGATCCAGGTCCGTTCGATGAACGAGGTCAACGCCTCGGCCGAGTTCGACGCCAAGGCCGCCGGCCTCGACGACGAGCAGCTGCGCAAGGCCGCCCAGCTGCTGGTCCTCGATGATCTGGCGGAGTCGTCGGACATCCCGCAGTTCCTGGCCATCGCCCGGGAGGCCGCCGAGCGGGCCACCGGGCTGCGGCCGTTCGACGTGCAGCTGCAGGGTGCCCTGCGGATGCTGGCCGGCGACGTTGTCGAGATGGCCACCGGTGAGGGCAAGACGCTGGCCGGTGCGATCGCCGCGGCCGGCTACGCGCTGGCCGGTCGGCACGTGCACGTCATCTCGGTCAACGACTACCTGGCCCGCCGCGACGCCGAGTGGATGGGCCCGCTGCTCGAGGCCATGGGACTGACCGTCGGCTGGCTCACCGAGAACTCCACCGCCGAGGAGCGTCGCGCCGCCTACGCGTGCGACGTCACCTACGCCTCGGTCAACGAGATCGGCTTCGACGTGCTGCGCGATCAGCTGGTCACCGACGTCGCCGACCTGGTCTCGCCCAAGCCCGACGTCGCGCTGATCGACGAGGCCGACTCGGTGCTGGTCGATGAGGCGCTGGTGCCGCTGGTGCTGGCCGGCACCACGCACCGCGAGACCCCGCGCCTCGAGATCGTCGAGCTGGTCGGCTCGCTGACCCCGAGCGTGGACTACGACGCCGACAGCGACCGCCGCAACATCCACCTCACCGAGACCGGCGCGCAGAAGGTCGAGAAGGCCCTGGGCGGCATCGACCTGTACTCCGAGGAACACGTCGGCACCACGCTGACCGAGGTGAACGTCGCGCTGCACGCGCACGTGCTGCTCGAGCGCGACGTGCATTACATCATCCGCGACGGCGCGGTGCGCCTGATCAACGCCTCCCGTGGCCGGATCGCGCAGCTGCAGCGCTGGCCCGACGGGCTGCAGGCCGCCGTCGAGGCCAAGGAGGGCATCGAGACCACCGAGACCGGCGAGGTGCTCGACACCATCACCGTGCAGGCGCTGATCAACCGGTACCCGCGGGTGTGCGGGATGACCGGTACCGCGCTGGCCGCCGGCGAACAGCTGCGGCAGTTCTACAAGCTGGGCGTGTCGCCGATCCCGCCGAACACCCCGAACATCCGCGAGGACGAGGTCGACCGGGTGTACATCACCGCCGCGGCCAAGATGGACGCGATCATCGACCACATCACCGAGGTGCACGCCACCGGGCGGCCGGTGCTGGTCGGCACCCACGATGTCGCCGAGTCCGAGGAACTGCACGAGCGGCTGGTCAAGCGCGGGGTGCCGGCGGTGGTGCTCAACGCCAAGAACGACGCCGAGGAGGCCGCGGTGATCGCCGAGGCCGGCAAGCTGGGCGCCGTGACGGTGTCCACCCAGATGGCCGGGCGCGGCACCGACATCCGGCTCGGCGGCACCGACGGGCGCGAACACGACGACGAGAAAACGGTGGCCGAGCTCGGCGGGCTGCACGTCGTCGGCACGGGCCGGCACACCACCGAACGGCTCGACAACCAGCTGCGCGGCCGCGCCGGGCGGCAGGGCGACCCGGGTTCCTCGGTGTTCTTCGCCAGCTGGGAGGACGAGGTGGTGGCCAGCCACCTCGAGCCCGGCAAGCTGCCCACCGAGACCGACGACGAGGGCCGCATCACCAATGCCAAGGCCGCCTCGCTGATCGACCACGCCCAGCGGGTCGCCGAGGGCCGGCTGCTCGACGTGCACGCTAACACCTGGCGGTACAACCAGCTGGTCGCCCAGCAGCGGGCCATCCTCGTCGACCGACGCAACACGCTGCTGTCCACGCCGACGGCCCGCCAGGAGCTCGAGGAACGCGCGCCGGAACGCTATGCCGAACTCGCCGAATCGGTGTCCGAGGACGAACTCGAGCGGATCTGCCGGCTGATCATGCTCTACCACCTGGACCGCGGCTGGGCCGACCACCAGGCCTTCCTCGCAGACATCCGGGAAAGTATCCACCTGCGGGCGCTGGGCCGGCAGAACCCGCTCGACGAGTTCCACCGGATGGCCGTCGACGCGTTCGGCTCGCTGGCCGCCGACGCCATCGAGGCCGCCCAGCAGACCTTCGAGACCGCCAACGTGCTCGAGGACGAACCGGGCCTGGACCTGTCCAAGCTCGCCCGGCCCACCTCGACGTGGACGTACATGGTGCACGACAACCCGCTGCAGGACGACACGCTGTCGGCTCTGAGCCTGCCTGGGGTGTTCCGCTGATTGCGGCCAACTAGGTTAGGGGCCATGGACGCGGGGGATGCGCGGGATCGGATTCTGACCGTTCCCAACGTGCTCAGCGTGGTGCGGCTGGTGCTCATCGGGGTCTTCGTGTACCTGCTGCTGGGCACCCACTCCTACGGGTGGGCCGTGGCGGTACTGATGATCAGCGGCGCCTCGGACTGGGCCGACGGCAAGATCGCGCGGGTGCTGAACCAGTCGTCGCGGCTGGGTGAGCTGCTGGACCCCGCGGTGGACCGGCTGTACATGATCGTCATCCCGATCGTGTTCGCGCTGGCGGGCATCGTCCCGTGGTGGATCATCGTGCTGCTGCTGGCGCGCGACGGTATCCTGGCCGCGATGCTGCCGGTGTTGCGCAGCCGCGGGATCACGGCGCTGCCGGTCACCTACATCGGCAAGGCGGCCACCTTCGCGCTGATGTCGGCGTTTCCGCTGATCCTGCTGGGACAGTGGGATGCGTTGTGGAGCAACGTCATCGGTGCCTGCGGCTGGGGCTTCCTGATCTGGGGGATCGGGATGTACCTGTGGTCGTTCGTGCTCTACCTGATCCAGGTCGCCATGGTGGTGCGACAGCTACCCCGGGTGCCGCGGTGACCGATCCCGAACGCAAGCCCGCCGGCTACGCGCTCGGCGGCTACGAGCCGCAGGCGGGCCTGTCGGCCGGGCAGACCCGCGGGGTGCAGAAGCTGCCGGTGCCGTCGCTGCTGCGCTCGCTGCTGTCCGAACACCTCGACCCCGGCTACGCCGCGGCCGCGGCCGCGCGCACCGATGCCGGGCAACGCCGCCGCCGCGACTGGGTCTGGCAGGCGCTGGCGGCCCTGCTGATCGCCGCGGTGT
>JAEWRC010000045.1 GCA_023460175.1 Actinomycetes bacterium | reverse complement strand
CGCGCCGCCGGGCGGCGAGCCGCCGATGCCGCTCGGGCCGGTCGATGAGCGCGGTGACCGCCGCCGCGAGGGCGGCCGGATGGTTGTCGGCACTGGCGCCGCTGGCCGCGCAGAGGATCTCGGTGAGCGCCGAGGTGCGCGACACCACCGCGGGCGTGCCGCAGGCCAGCGCCTCGAGCGCCGCGAGTCCGAAGGTCTCGTGCGGCCCCGGGGCCAGCACCACGTCGGCCGTGGCCAGCAGCGTCGCCACCGCCGCCCGGTCGTCGATGAACCCGGTGAAATCGACCGGCAGCCGGGCGGCCTGACGCTCGAGGCGACCGCGCAGCGGGCCGTCGCCGGCCACCACCAGGCGCGCGTCCACCCCCGAATCGCGAAGGGCCGCAACGGTGGCGATGCTGCGGTCGGCCCGCTTCTCCGGCGACAGCCGCCCGCAGTGCACCAGCAGCAGTTGTCGCGAATCGACCCAGCGGCGACGCAATGCCGCGGAGTACCGACGGGGGTGGAACAGGTCGAGGTCGACGCCGAGCGGAACGGTGACCGCGTTGGGTGCCGCGATCCGGTCGAACTCCTCGCGAGCGAACGCGGTGGTGCACAGCACCGTGTCGTAGTCGCGGGCGGTGCGCCGGTTGGCCGCGTCGGCCAGCGCCCGCGCGGCCGCGGTGGGCAGCAGCTGACCGGTCAGCCGGTCGAGCCGCTCGTGGGAGATCATCACCGTTGTCACGCCGTTGCGGCGCCCCCACCGGCCCAGCGAGCGCAGCGTGAACCTGTCGGAGACCTCGAGGGCGTCCGGCGCCAGCGACTCGAGCACCTCGACGACGGGTCCGGGCAGCACCGCGCGGTAGCCGCCGGTCAACGGGATTCTTCTGGCGGGAACACTGATTCGCACCACGCCGGTGGGCAGCAGGGCGCGGTCCGGCCGCGGCCCGGGCACGATCAACGCAACGTCGTGCCCGGCGGCGACGTACTCGGCGCCCAGCCGGTCGACCGCGGTCCGCAGGCCGCCGGATCGGGGTCCGTAGAAGTTCGCCACCTGCACCACCTGCACCTGCGCAAGCAGAACGGCCGCCGGTGTGCGCGCACCCACGGCGGCACCACGCGCTGTTGAACGCGCGGTGAAATCCGCTCAGCGCGGCGGCGGGAAGTACATCTCCTGGGTGACCGTGCACACCAGGTCGCCGTTGCGGTTGAACATCCGGCCCTGCGCCAGGGCCACGGCGTCCGCGCTGCTGGGCGAGGCGCGGTCATACAGCAACCAGTCGTCCAGCACGGGCGGCCGGTGGAACCACACCGAGTGGTCCCGCTGCGCCGAGGGGCCCAGTTCGCCGCGGGCCGCGAAGGCGGGTTCGGTCAGGGCGATCGCCGACAGGTAGGCGATCAGGGCGGCGGCCAGGGTGGGATCCTCGGGCACGTCCCCGCCCGGGCGCCACCAGATCCGGGAGCGCGCGGGCGGCAGGCGGTCGGCGTCGACGACGCGGCGCTCGTACCAGCGCAGGCTGGCCCACTGGCCGCGGCCACCGTCGTCGTCCTCGGCGGCATGCGGGGGCACCGGCGGCAGCGATTCCGGCTCGGGCACCGCCGGCAGCGGCGGCTGATATTCGACGGGTTCGGCCCCGCCCGCGCCGGCGGCCTTGAACGAGGACATCGCCTCCAGCAGCACCTGACCGTCCTGGCGGGCGGTGACCCGCCGCGCCGAGAACGTGCGACCCTCCTGCAACTCGACGACCTCGAAGTCCACCGGATGTCGCGCATCCCCGGGACGCAGGAAGTAGGTGTGCACGCTGTGCGCGGCGCGGCCGGGGGCGGTCAGGCCGGCGGCCAGCAGCGCCTGCGCCGAGATGTGACCGCCCAGGATGTGATTGGCCGGAGCCGGCAGTTGTTGTCCCACAAAGGAGTTGGAGTTCACGCGGGCCAGCTCGAGGCTGGCCAGGACTTCACCGATCGACGACGACACCCGGTCAGCTTAATTCCGCCGCCATGGGGCGGAACCCGCAGGTCACGGTCATAGTAAACAAATCTGAAAATCTGTTCACCAAATCGTTGACTCCGCCTCCCCGACGAGGTTCCATAGATAGCTGTGACCTACGACACGATCATTCGCAATAGCCGCTGGTTCGACGGCACGGGGGCACCGTCGGCGATTCGCAACATCGGCCTGCGCGGCGGCCATGTCGTGGCGATCTCGCCGCACGACCTCGACCCCACCGACTGCCCGCGGGTCATCGACGCCACCGACAAGTGGGTGCTGCCCGGGATGATCGACATCCACACGCACTACGACATCGAGGTGCTCGGCGGGCCGGCGCTGGCCGAATCGCTGCGCCACGGGGTGACCACGGTGATGCTCGGGTCGTGTTCGCTGTCGACCGTGCACGTCGGCGGCATCGACGCGGGCGACCTGTTCGGCCGGGTCGAGGCGATCCCGCGCGAGCACGTCATCGCCGCCGTCGACGAGCACAAGTCCTGGGACGACTGCGAGGAGTACATCGCCGCGCTGGAGTCGCTGCCGCTGGGCCCCAACGTGGCGGCCTTCCTGGGCCACTCCGACATGCGCACCGCGACAATGGGACTCGATCGCGCCACCCGCGCCGACGTGCGGCCCACCGCCGCCGAGCAGGCCACCATGGAGCGGATGCTCGCCGAGGCGCTGGCGGCCGGCTTCGTCGGGATGTCCTCGCAGCAACTGCTCTTCGACAAGGTCGACGGCGAGACCTGCCGGTCGCGCACCCTGCCGTCCACCTACGCCAAGCCCCGCGAACTCCGCCGACTCAAGTCACTGCTGCGCCGCAGCGGACGGATCCTGCAGTCCGGTCCGGACATCGAGAACCCGCTGAACCTGGTGTCGCAGCTGGCCCAGTCGGTGGGCCTGTTCCGGCGCAAGCTGAAGACCAGCCTGCTCTCGGCCGCCGACGTCAAGGCCAACCCGTACGCCATCAAGATCATGGGCCCGTCGGCGCGGCTGGTCTCCCGCCTGGGCGGCGACTTCCGGTGGCAGCACCTGCCGGTGCCGTTCGAGGTCTACGCCGACGGCATCGATCTGGTGGTGTTCGAGGAGTTCGGGTCGGGCGCGGCCGCCTTGCACCTGCGCGACGAGGTGGAGCGCAACGCGCTGCTGGCCGACCGGGAGTACCGCCGGCGGTTCCGCAAGGACTACGACAGCAAGTTCGGCGTGCGGGTGTGGCATCGGGACTTCTTCGACGCCGAGATCGTCGCCTGCCCCGACGCAGGCGTCGTCGGGCGCTCGTTCGGCCAGGTGGGCCGGGAGCGCGGGGTGCATCCCGTCGACGCGTTCCTGGACCTCGTCCTCGAACACGGCCAAGATCTGCGTTGGCGCACAACGATTTCCAATCACCGCCCGGAGGTGCTCAAGCAGATGGCCCGCGAACCGGGGATACAGATGGGGTTCTCCGACGCCGGGGCGCACCTGCGCAACATGGCCTTCTACAACAGTGGGCTGCGGCTGCTGCGCCATGTGCGCGACGCCGAGCAGGCGGGTGCCCCGTTCCTCACCGTCGAGCAGGCCGTGCACCGGATGACCGGCGAGCTGGCCGACTGGTATCAGCTGGACGCGGGCCATCTGCGCATCGGCGACCGCGCCGACCTGATGATCCTGGACCCGACCAAGCTCGACGACCGGCTCGACGCTTACGCCGAGGAGGCCGTGCCGCAGTACGGCGGGCTGTCCCGCATGGTCAATCGCAACGCCGACACCGTCACGGCGGTGTTCGTGGCCGGCCACGCGGTCTTCCTCGACGATCGGCCGGCCGACGACCTCGGCGCGGTCCGCACCGGCAGCTTCCTGCGGGCCGGCCGGCCCGCCCCGGCCCCCACCGCGAAAGGCGATCTGGCCCATGCTGGCTGAGCAGACGAACCTCACCGAGATCACCGCGCCCGTGCACGGGATGTGGCAGGCGCTCTCGGCGCGGGACTGGGACCGCGTGCAGAGCTACCTCGCACCGGACTGCATCTATCTCGACATGCCGGTCGGTCCGGCGGCCGCGGCGCGCGGGCCGCAGGACATCGTCAAGCGCCTCAAGATCGGGCTGGAGCCACTGGCCGGTTACCAGAACTTCCCGGGCCTGATGGTCGACAACGGCGTCGACGTCATGTACGAGCATCAGGAGCAATGGCATTGGGCCAGCGGGGAATCCGCGACGCTGAAGTTCGTCACCGTGCACAAGGTGCGCGGCGGCAAGATCACGCTGTGGAAGGACTACTGGGACATGGCGGCGCTGGCCGACTGCGCTCCCCCGACCTGGCTGGCCGACTTCGCCACCGCCGACATGTCCTGGGTGTTCGACGCGACCGGCCTGGTGTGAAGGTCCGTCAGGCCCGCGCCGGGATGGTCAGCGCGCAGGTCTGGCCGATGTCGAGGGTGCGCAGCATCCGCCCCATGCCGACCCACATCGCGCAGGACAGCGCCAGGTCGGTCAACAGCTCGTCGGAGTAATGCTCGGCGGCGCGGGCCCAGAAGTCCTCATCGTCGCGCAGTTCGGTGTGCCCGGTGGCAAACCGGTGGGCGAACTCGGCGGCGATGCGCTCCTGTTCGCTGTAGCCCGGCCAGGTGCGCCAGTCGTGCGCGTGGTCGTAGAGTTCCTCGTCCACCCCGGCGGCCGGACCGTCGGCGTCGCGAGTGTTGATGCACACCGCGCACTCGTTGGCGTGCGCGATCACAATGCGCGCCAACTCCCGGACCCGCATCGGCAACCGGTTCTGGTTGTAGACGGCATGGGTGAAGCCGGCCATCGCGCCCCCGATGTCGGGCGATTTGAGCAGCCAGCCCGCGACGTCGTCGTCGGGAAAGTCTCCGATTCGGCTCATGAGCGCGATGCTACGCGCGCGGCGACATCATTGGAACGTGTTCTAGTTTTTGCCCGCCGCGGCGGCGGTGTCGTACCAGTCCCGCTGCACCAGCATGCGGTGCGCGATGCGGTCCAGCGCCGCGGTGACCTGCTGGCGATCCGGGCGGCCGTCGAAGGACGGCGAGGTGGCCAGCTTCGCCACGATCTGCTCGACGATGGCCGACGACACCGCGTCGACCCGGTCATTGCCGGCCGGCGTCAGCGCGAGTTCCGCACCGGCGCGCCGCACGCAGCCCCGCTCGACGAGCGCATCGAACGTCGGCTCGAGCACCTCCCGGGGCACCCGCAGCCGCTCGCCGATCCGGGTCAGCTCCGCCGAACCGTAGACCTGCTGGTGCCGATAGACGTGCAGCAGCGCCCACAGCTGCGGCACGTCCAGATCCCAGCGGTGTGCCGCCGCCAGATACCGCAGCCGGATCTCCGGCGCATCGCGGAACAACCGGCCGATGGCGACCTCGAGGATCTTCTCCCCCGATTCGGCGCCGGGCATGCCGAAGCCCTCGCCCAGATCGCCCGCCGCGGCGGCCTCGGTCTCGCGCAGCGGCACCTCCTTCAGGAACAGCGAGACCACGAAGCCGAGCACCGCCACCGGCACCGCGAACAGGAACACGGTGCCCAACGACTCGGAGTAGGCATCGACGATCGGGCGGGCCATCTCGGCGGAGAGCCGATGCAGCGCCTGCGGGGATTCGGCGGCCTCCGGCGGGGCCCCGGAGGCCACCAACGCGGCGGGGATGCGGGCGGCCAGGAAGTTGGCGAACAGCGACCCGAAGATCGCCGCGCCGAACGAGCTACCGATGGCCCGGAAGAACGTGACGCCGGAGGTCGCGACGCCGAGGTCGGCGAGATCGGTGGTGTTCTGCACCGTCAGGACCAGCACCTGCATGCACATCCCGATGCCGGTGCCCAGCACGAACAGGTACAGCGCCTCGCGCCACAGCGGGGTCTCGACGTTCATCCGCGACAGCAGGAAGAAACCGACCGCCATGATGGCCGTGCCCAGCACCGGGAAGATCTTGTAGCGACCGGTTCGCCCGACGAGTGAGCCGCTGCCGATCGACGTGATCAGCAGACCGACCACCATGGGCAGGGTGCGCAGACCGGACTCGGTGGCCGACACCCCGTCCACGAACTGCATGTAGGTCGGCAGGAAGGTCATCGCGCCGAGCATCGCGAAGCCGACGATGAACGCCAGGACGCAGCAGACGGTGAACACCGGGTTGGCAAACAGCCGCATCGGCAGGATGGGTTCGGTGGCGCGCACTTCGACCGCCACGAACCCGACCAGCGCCACGGCCGAACCGACGAACAGGCCGATGATCATCGGCGAGGACCAGGCGTACTCCCCGCCGCCCCAGCTGGTGGCCAGCGTCAGCCCCGAGGCGCCCAGCCCCACCAGCACGATGCCGGCGTAGTCGATCCGCGGGCGGGACTTCTCACCGAGCGCCGGGATGGCCACCGCCGCGACCGCGAACACCAGCACCGCCACCGGCAGGTTGATCCAGAACGCCCAGCGCCAGGTCAGGTGGTCGGTGAAGAATCCGCCGAGCAGCGGCCCGATGACGGTGGTGACGCCGAACACCGCACCGAGGGCGCCCTGGTAGCGGCCACGCTCGCGCAGCGGGATCACCTCGCCGATCACGGCCATGGCGGTGACCATGATCGCGCCGCCGCCGATGCCCTGCACCGCACGGGCGGCCACCAGCGCGCCCATCGAACCGGCCAGCCCGCACAGGATCGAGCCGGCCAGGAAGATGACCACCGACACCTGGAAGACGGCCTTGCGGCCGAACAGGTCGCCGAGCTTGCCGACGACGGCGGTGGCGATCGTGGAGGCCAGCAGGTAGCTGGTGACCACCCAGGCCTGATGGCCGGCGCCGCCGAGGTCGGCGACCACCGTCGGCAGCGTGGTCGCGACGATGGTCTGGTCCAACGCCGCGAGCAGCATGCCCAGCAGGACCGCAACGAAGATGAGATTGCGGCGTCGCCTGCCGAGCGCGCTGCCCGCGTCCGCGGCGGACACGCGCGTGGAACTGGTCATGCGGGGTGTATCGGCACCCCGGCCAATTTTGTTAGCAGAGCTATACGAATTGACCGGATCAGCTCGGCGGGCGCGACACGCACTGCGCGGAGTAGAGCTCCTCGCCGAGCTTGTCCATCAGCTGCAGCTGCGTCTCGAGGTAGTCGACGTGCGACTCCTCGTCGGCGATGATGCCTTCCAGCAGCGACGCGCTGGTGCTGTCCCGCTTCTCCCGGCACATGATCACGCCGGGCCGCAGCCGCTCGAGCACCTCGTACTCGATGGCCAGGTCCGCCTCGAACTGCTCGCGCAGCGTTTGACCGACCCGCAGCGAGAACAGCCGCTGATAGTTCGGCAGGCCGTCGAGCAGCAGGATTCGGTCGGTGATGGCCTCGGCGTGCCGCATCTCATCGAAGGACTCGGCCCGGGTGTGCGCCGCCAGTTCGGTGAAGCCCCAGTTGTCCTGCATCTTCGAGTGCAGGAAGTACTGGTTGATGGCCGTCAATTCGCTCGAAAGCTGCTCGTTGAGCAACTTGAGCACTTCTGGATCGCCTTGCATTGCCTTCTCCTCGCACCAGGGCTGTCTAGGGAGTAGAAACCGCAGTCGACGTGGGCTGAACGTCGCCACCGCGTGCTTCGAATCTAGCCCAGTTCCGGGGAGAAAACACGCCGAAACGCACCGGCACCGCAAACAGTGTCGGGTAGGTAAGCCTCACATAGCTGAGGGTAGGTAGCCCTACCAATAGCGCAGAAGTTAGGTTAGACTGCGCTAATCGCGAAGTTCGCGGCCATCGATTTCAGCAAGGAGGCACCGCCAGTGTTCGTCTGCCTCTGCACCGGCGCCACCAGCCACGAAGTGGCCGATGCCGTGGCCCGGGGGGCCTGCACATCCAAGCAGGTCGCGGTCGCGTGCGGGGCCGGTACGGACTGCGGACGCTGCCGCCGCACGGTCCGCGCGATCATCGAGGCCGAGTCCGCCAAGGTGAACAGCGTCGCCGCCAGCTAACTTTTCGCCTGGTTGAAATCGGCCAGCGCGCTCGCGTTGTCGGCCCCACCCATCAACTCCGCGAAGCACGCGTTCTCCCGCTTGCGCGCCGCCGCCACCTCCGCGACGAGCGGTGCGGTCATCGTGCGCTTGACAGCCATCAGGCTGCTCAGCGGACGCGACGCGAGCACCTCGGCGTGGCGGCGCGCCTCCGGTAACAGATCGTCGGGTTCGCAGACCTTCCACACCAGGCCCATCTCCCGAGCCTCCTGCGCGCCGATCCACTCCGAGGACATCAGCACCCAGGCCGCGTTCTGCCGGCCGATCAACTGCGGCAGCAGATACGACGATGCTGCCTCCGGGGCCACCCCCAGGCTGGTGAACGGGCACTTCAGCCGTGCCGTGGTGGCCATGAAAGCCAGATCCGCGAAGCCCAGAATCGTTGCGCCGATACCGATTCCGAATCCATTGACCGCACAGATCAGCGGCTTGGGGAACTCGGCGAGCGCGTCGACCATGCCCAGGAAGCCGTACCTGCCGGGAGTGAAGCCCGGATCGGTGACGCGGGCCTGCATCTCGGCCAGGTCGGTTCCGGCGCTGAACGAGCGCCCGGTGCCGGTCAGCAGCAGCACCGAGACCTCGGGGTCCTCGGCGGCCGCCCGCAGCGCGACCGTGGTGGCGTCGTACAACGCCTCGTCGAACGCGTTCAGCGCCTCCGGTCGGTCGATCGTCAGCGTGCGGATCCGGTTGTCGTCGGTGATCGTCAGCGTCACGAGCGCAGAGCCTACCCAGCGGCCCGCCACGGGGACCGCAGTACGTAACGACTCGTCGGCACCGTGTCGACGTCGCGGTTCGCACCGAACGCCGACGTGCTGGCGACCATGCGCTCGATACGATCGGCGAGATCGCGGTCGTCGGCCGCGCCGAAGAACGCCTTGATGTCGGTGACCGCGGCGTCGGGAAACAGTTCCTCGACGATGGCATCCACCGCGGGCGCGTCCGGACTCAGCGCCCGCACGACGGCGTTCTGCGTGTAGCCGAAGGTCGCCTGGGTCTCGAGGGCCACCCGGGTGTGGTCGCGATGCCAGCGGGTGCGCCAGGTGGACTCGTCGAGTTCGGGCGGCCGGCGCAGCAACGCGACATTGGCCAATCCCGGTGTGCGGGCACCCAATTCGACCTCAGGGGCGCGCAGCGGCACCGACTCGGTGACCAGATAGCCCGCGATAGCGTCGGATTCGCGTGCCAGCCGCTGCAGCGCAGCGTCGACCTGCGGTCCGTAATGCTGATCGGTCCACAGGCTCACCACCGCCGTCACCGGCGGATCCAGGGTGGTCAGTGTCATCAAGGAGTCGCGCACCGCAGAATCCTTGACGTTCACGACAAGTCCGGGCAGACCCAGATCGAGCAGTTCCTCGGCGACCGGGCCGCGCAGTCGCGCACACCAGGCGTCGTCCGCGGCGGCGACGCGCGCGACCAGGATCACCTTCTCCACGACCGCGAACCTACCGAGCGGCATAATGACAGCCATGTTCAGGGGCCCCGCCCTCCCGCATTCATGGCCGTACGTCGGCGAAGTGGCCCGCACTCTGCTTCCCGTGCTGCTGGTCGCGGCCGTCGCGCTGCAGTGGGCCTCGCCCGCGGCGGCGGTCGCGGCGGCCGGCAGCGCCGCGGTGGTCGGCGCCACCGCCCTGCAGGACAGCGCGATCCGTCGACTTCTTCCGATGGTGTGCGCCGTGGTGTTGGGACTGGGCGTGGCGACGTTCCTCGGGCACCTGACCTCGCCGCACACCTGGCTGTTCGTGCCCGTCGTTTTGGTCTGGACGCTGAGCACCGGCCTGCTG
>JAEWRC010000044.1 GCA_023460175.1 Actinomycetes bacterium | reverse complement strand
GTACCGGCCGAAGCGGCCGCCGGCGTTGCCGCCGCGGGCGCCGCCCCACCCGGGGCCGGGGCCGCCGCCGGCGCGCCGGACTTGTCGCCGATGCGGGCCAGTACGGTGCCCACCGGCACGGTCTCGTCGGCCTGCACCAGGATCTCGAGCAGCGTGCCGTCGTACGGGCTGGGGATCTCGGAATCGACCTTGTCGGTGGACACTTCGAACAGCGGGTCGTCGAACGCGACCTCGTCGCCGACGGCCTTGAGCCAGCTGCTGACGGTGCCCTCGGTGACCGACTCGCCCAACTTCGGCATGGTGAGTTCGTAGATCGCGCCGTCACCGGCCGCCAGGCCCGCAGCCGAGGTGGCCGGGCCCTCCGATCCGCCCATCGACGGGCTCGCGGGCTCCGCGAGCGAGGGACCGCCGGCGGCCGCCACGCCGTGCGACGCGGACGGCAGCCGGTTCTCCACCGTCGCCCCCGGACCACCGATGCGCAGCACCGGCTCGCCGACGGGCACGGTGTCGCCGGGTTGGGCCAGCACCTCCAGGATCACCCCGTCATACGGGCTGGGGATCTCGGAATCGACCTTGTCGGTGGACACTTCGAAGAGCGGGTCGTCGAAGGCGACCTCGTCGCCGACCTGCTTGAAGATGCTCCCGATCACGCCCTCGGTCACCGATTCGCCCAGTTTGGGAAGTGCGACGATCCAAGTTTCGTCGGCCATTTCTCAGTGCCTCCTGGCGGTTTCAGCCGTGCAACGAACGGCCGGAGAACGGAATCATGGTTTCGCCTATAGCTTCTGACAGGCTCGGGTGCGCATGGATCAGCGCACCCACGTCGGACGGCAACGCCTCCCAGTTGACCGCGAGATACCCCTCGTGCAATAACTCGCTGGCCCACGGCCCGACCAAGTGGAAGCCGAGAATCGGCCCGTCCTTGGCCGCGACCACCTTCACCAGCCCCTCGGTGTCACCGAGGATCATGGCTCGGCCGTTGCCGGCGAAGGAATGCTTGTGCACCTCGATGTCGTAGCCCGCCTCGCGCGCCTCGACCTCGGTCATGCCGGCCCAGGCCACCTCGGGGTGGGTGTAGACCACCCAGGGCACCTTGCCGTAGTCCACCGGCGCCGGATTCTCGCCGAGGATGGCCTGCACCGCGACGATGGCCTCGGCGTAGGCGACGTGGGCCAGTCCCGGGGTGTTCACGCAGTCCCCCACCGCATACACCCCGGGCCGGGTGGTGGCCATCGTGGCGGTGTCGACCTCGATGAAGCCGCGGTCGGAGACGGTGATCCCGGCCTCGGCCAACCTCATGCTCTCGCTGACCGGGCGGCGGCCGATCGCCACCAGCACCTGATCGACCTCGATCTTCTCGGCGCCCTTGGCCGTCTCGAACGGGACCAGGACGCCCTTCTTGGTGAGTTCGATGGTGCCCACCCGCGCCCCGGCGTGGATGTCGGTGCCGCGCCTGGCCAGTGATTTGGCCAGCACGTTGGCGGTGTCGCGGTCCGGCCCGACCGGCAGGATCGCGTTCGGCAGCGCCTCGAGCAGGGTGGTGTTGACCCCGAGATCGGTGTAGACCGAGGCGAATTCGGATCCGATGACGCCGCCGCCGATGACCGCGACCTGCTCCGGCAGCGTCGCGGCGTCGCTGTTGGTCGCGTGGTCGGAGGTGACGATGCGCTCGCCGTCGATGTCAAGGCCAGGCAGGGAACGCGGCACCGACCCGGTGCACAGGATGACGGCCTTGGCGCTGATCGTCTGACCGTTGACCGACACCGCGCCGGATGCGGTCAGCGTGCCGAGCCCGTCGATGACGTCCACCTTGCGGCGTTTCAGCAGCCCGGACAGGCCCTTGTGCAGGGTCGAGACGATCCCGGCCTTGCGCTTGTTGACCGCGGGCCAGTCCGCCGACGGCTCGGCGCCGCCGAGACTGATGCCGTGATCGGCGGCATGCCCGACGGTGCGGAACACCTCGGCGGCATGCAACAGCGCCTTGGCCGGGATGCAGCCCCGGTGCAGGCAGGTACCGCCGACGGTCTGCTTCTCCACCATCGCCACCTTCTGCCCCGCCGAGGCGGCGTAGAGGGCGGCGGCGTAGCCGGCGGGCCCGCCGCCGACGATGACGATGTCGTAGTCGGTCATGCCCGCGCCACCTTCCGCAGCGTCTCGGCGATGTCGGCCGGTTGCGGGACCACGGCGTCTTCCAGCGGTGGGCTGGTCGGCGTCGGGGTGTTCTTCGCGCCGATCCGGACCACGGGCTGATCGAGATGCCAGAAGCAGCGCTCCTGGACCTCCGCGGCGATCTCGGCGCCGTAGCCCATCCGGCGGGCGGCCTCGTGCAGCACCACCGCGCGGGAGGTCTTCTGGACCGAGGTGACGATGGTCTCGATGTCCAGCGGCACCAGCGTCCGGACGTCGACGACCTCGACCGAGATCCCGTCCTTGTCCAGCTCCTCGGCGACCTCGAGGCCCTGCGAGACCCCCGCCGAGTAGGTGATCAGCGTGACGTCGCGGCCCTCGCGGACCACCTTGGCCTGCCCCAGCGGGATCGGCTCGAGGCTCACCGGACCGTCGCTGCGCAGGCGGCGGTACAGGTACTTGTTCTCCAGATACAGCACGGGGTTGTTGTCCCGGATCGCGCTGATCAGCAGGCCGGCGGCGTCCTCGGGGGTGCCGGGCATGACGATCTTGAGCCCGGGCACGTGCGCGAAATACGATTCCACGCTCTGGGAGTGGGTCGGCCCGGCCCGCAGTCGCGCGCCGAAGGGCGCGCGCATGGTCACCGGCATCGGGTCGCCGGTGCGGTAGTGGTGCCGTGCCAGCACGTTGATGATCGGGTCGAAGGCGCACGAGATGAAGTCGGCGAACTGGAATTCCACGATCGGACGCAGCCCCACCAGCGCGGCCCCGGCCGCCAGGCCGGTGAAGCCGGTCTCGGCGATCGGGGTGTCGACGACGCGCCGCGCCCCGAACTTGTCGAGGAAGCCCTTGGTCACCTTGAAGGCGCCGCCGAACTGTCCGACGTCCTCGCCGATGAGGAAGACGTCCGGGTCGGCCTCCATCTCGGCCATCATCGCCTGGCTGATGGCCTCGAGATAGGTCACCGAGCCGTTGTCGGTTTCAGTCGGCATACACACCTTCTTCCACGGTGCTCCCGTCGGGCATCGGATCCGCGAGCGCCCGGCGCCGCGCGGCGATGGCGTGCTGGCGGGCCTGTTCCCGGATCTCCTTGGCGTAGGCCTCGTCGATGACGCCGCCCTCGATCAACCGCTTCTCGAACAGTTCGACGGGATCCTTTGCGCGCCAATGTTCGAACATCTCCCGGGGGACGTAGTCCGCGGGGTCGTGTTCGGCGTGTCCGTGCATGCGCATGGTCTCGGCCTCGATCAACGAGGGCCCCTCCCCCTTGCGGGCGCGGGCGACGCCCTCGGCGACGGCGTCGTACACCGCGAGGACGTCGGTGCCGTCGACCTTGACCCCGGGGAAGCCGTAACCCTCGGCCTTGATGGCGAAGTCGGTCGATGCGGTCTGCATGTCCAGCGGGGTGGAGTAGGCCCACTGGTTGTTCTCGATCACGAACACGTTGGGCAGCTTCAGCACCCCGGCCATGTTCAGCGACTCGTGAAAGTCGGCGCGCGACGTCGAGCCGTCACCGCAAAAGGCAAGGCAGACACGGTCTTCGCCACGATACTTCGCGGCGAACGCCATTCCGGTGGCGACCGGAAAGTTCGCCGGGATGTGGCTGGGCAGATTGTAGATGCCGAGGTCCAGCCGGCCGTAGTGCAGCGTGCCGTCGCGGCCGCCGGTCGGCGAGGTGGCCTTGCCCATGAAGCTGGCCATCACCTGCCAGGCCTCCATCCCCCGCCACAGGTGCGCGCCGAGGTCACGGTGGATCGGGGCCATGTAGTCGTCGGTGCGCAGCGTGGCCGCGGCGCCGACCGAGATCGCCTCGTGCCAGTGACCGGTGTACAGCGAGCCCAGCAGATCGCCGGACTTGTACATCGCGACCATGCGGTCCTCGACGGCGCGGGTGAGGACCATCTTCTCGTAGATCTGCTTGAGCAGCTCCGGGTCGCGCTTGTTCAGTGGGGCTGGTTTCGCCCTGCTCCTGGTGGGTGTTCTGCTCTTGGTGGGTGTCGTCTTGGTGGGTGTTGCCATCGTCGGTTCCCGTTTCTCAGTCCGAAAAGCGCTGGGGCAGGCTGTCGTTGAATCAGTGGTAGTAGCGGAACACCAGGTCGGCCACGCAGCACGGTTTGGACTCGCCGTCCACCTCGTAGGTCAGCCGATAGACGGCTTCGGCGCCGCCGTCGGCGAGTTCCTTGACCTCGGGCAGCTCGACGCGCATGCGGAATCGCGCGCCGCACTTCAGCGGCAGCGGGAAACGCACCTTGTTGAGCCCGTAGTTGAGGATCACGTTGAAGCCCTCGACGGTGCACACCGACCAGAGCAGACCGGTGGCCATGCCCAGGGTCAGGAAACCGTGCTGAACCGTGGTGCCGAACGGTCCCTGCGCGGCGCGTTCGGGGTCGACGTGGATGTACTGCTCGTCACCGGTGAGCTTGGCGAACGTATTGATGTCCTGCTGCACCACCTCGGTCCAGTCGCTGACACCCAGTTCCGTGCCGACCCGTTCTCGAAGCCCGGCAAGGCCCTCGATCACGATCGGTCGGCGCGTATCCCCCGGTGCAGACCCCACACTCATCGCTGAAGTCCTTCCTTGTCGACAGCCCGGCCGGACGGCCACTCCCGTGCGAGTCAAACACCCGGCCATCGCGCATTGCCAGTACGTTCGGTGTTTTTCCGTCCAGCGAGAGCGATGACCCCCGCAGGGCCCGACCGCGGCGCCGCGCACCCATGCAGCGGAGGTCCTGAACTGCTCGACCTGGCGGCAAAGACGGGAATTCCGAACCGATTTCGGCGCTCGGGGCGGGCGCCGGCGGGGCCGGATCGCGGCGGCGACACCGGCCTCGCGAATCGGTTGACTTTCAATGCAAGCGTTAAGTATAGTTAACAGCACACTCGAACGACACGATCGCAAGGAGCAAGAGTATGAGCACCACCCAGGAGTTCACCCGCAAGGTTCAGAAGGCTCAGGATCAGACCCTGGAGACGGCCCGGGCCGCGCAGGACGTCATGGTCGAGGCGGTCACCACCATGACCGTGATGGCGCACGCGGTGCCCGGCTTCGACAAGTTCCTCGGCCAGCTGCCCGATTTCACCGAGGTCATCGACACCCACTTCGAGTTCGCCGGTCAGGTGCTCGCCAGCCAGCGCGATTTCGCCGACCGGGTCATCGCTGTCACCGATGCGGCTGCCGGTGACGCGAAGGCCTCCACCTCCGCCGCGAAGGCGGCTGCGCCCAAGGCTATCGCCGCTGCGCCGGCCAAGAAGCCCGCGGTGCGCAAGCCCGCGGTGCGCAAGCCCGCTGCCGCCAAGAAGCCCGCGGCCCGCACCGTCACCGCCAAGTAAGTTCCAATTTCTTCCACCCCGCTCGCCGCCCCCGGAAACACCCGCGCGGGGGTGGGGGGGGGGGGCGGGGCCGGCTGCGGCGACCCGCTGGGGCCGACCCCCAGGGCGACCGGCTAGCCGGCCGCGACAACCCGGTTCGCGCCGACCCGCTTCTGGGCGACCCGGTTGTCGATGACACGGTTTTCCACGTGGCCGGCCGACATGTTCTGGGGCGCCTCGCGTTTGAGTTCGCGACCAAGGCTGCCGCAGGCGACCACCAGGGCCGTCGTCAGGGCCGGGAGTTCGGCGCGCGGATCGTCGACCTGCAACTCGAGGGCCGCGATCGCGCGGTTCTCGAAGAACACCGGCATCGCCACCGCGCTGCGGCCGATCTCGAGTTCGCCGACCGACACCGACATCCCCACCCGGCGGATGGAGGCCAGGTTGTGCCGGAGCCGGTCGGGCGCCGTGATGGTGTTGCGGGTGAACTCCGGTAGTCCCCTGGCGATCAGCCGATCGGTGACGCGGGTCGGTGAGAAGGCCAGTAACACCTTGCCGACCGCGGTGGCATGGGCCGGCACGCTGGCCCGGTACTCGAAACCGGTCACCGGCTGGTTGGGCTGCTTCTCGATGTAATGCACGTTCGTCCCCGACAGCACCCCGAGCCGCGCGACCCGGTTGGTCACCGCCGACAGGTCGTCGAGCACGCACGGGCCGCGTTCGGCCAGCGTGGGCTCGCGCCACGCGGTGTCCCCGAGTTGGCGCAGCGAACGGGCGACCCGGTATCGCCCGGCCTCGTCGCGCTCCAGGAGGTCGGTGGCGGCCAGTTCGGCGGCCAGGCGATGTGCCGTTGACACGGGCAAATCGGTCAATCGGGCGATTTCGGTCAATGAGTGCACGTGCGAGTCCGTGAACGCCAGCAAAACTGCGGCTACTCGACTCGTCACTGACTGACCCGGTTCCGTGGAGTTCCCTGCCATATGCATTCCTGACGTGTCAAAAGTCGCGTGCGTGCTACCGCACTGCGAAACTTGGATGTGATGCAAATCATACCCATGCTCGACGAGGAAAGGTCAAGGATCGACTTCCGCTCAATGGATGTGGTTGTGCGACATCACATTTTTCCGATTCTCGCGGACAACGCTTGACATTCAAGACGAGTGATAACTATAGTTAACACCGTACGTACGACCACCACACACCCGCACTACACCGGAGGACCAACATGACCAACGTGCAAGAGATCAGCGAGAAGGTTCAGGAGCAGACGCTGGACATCGTCCGCAAGACGCAGGACGCCACCGTCGACGCCGTGAACGTCTGGACCGAGACCACCGACAAGGTGACCGCTGGGCTCCCCGAGTTCGCCAAGGACTACGAGGTGCCGGGCCTGGCCGAGTTCACCAAGCAGTTCCCCACCGCCGGCGAGATCATCGATTCGAACTTCGAGTTCGCCCAGCAGATCCTGGCGAGCCAGCGCGACTTCGCGCACCGCATCGTCGCTGCCACCAAGGTTGGCGCCAAGTAACCCTCGGCCCCGACTTACCCCAGCGGGCGGCACACCACCAGGT
>JAEWRC010000043.1 GCA_023460175.1 Actinomycetes bacterium | reverse complement strand
GCACGACGGCACTCCCGATGCGCCTATTCCAGTCCGGCCACCTACGAAAACAACCACACAACCGCTACGCTGCCGCAAGCGGCGTAACCACAAATCCCGTGTCCACTACATGGGGGCAAGGCCCAAGCTGCTCAGAACGGTCTCGGCGGTGTTGGCAACCTCGACCGCCGAACTGGCGGCTCGGGCCCCGTGGGCCGTGGCACGCTCGACCGCGGCGTCGTCGGTGTCGAATACCAGCAGCCGATGTCCGGCCCCGAGGAGCCGCCGCGCCATCGGCAGGCCCATGTTGCCAAGCCCGACGAACCCGATGGTCACGGCCTCACTCCCGATCGAGTTCGTCGAAGAGCTGCTTGGCAATTCGGAAACTGTCCACCGCCGCTGGAACTCCCGCGTAAACAGCGACCTGCAGGAAGATCTCGCAGATCTCCTCGCGGGTCACACCATTGGTCAGCGCGCCGCGAATGTGGGTGCGTAACTCGTTGGGGCGGTTGAGGATGGGAATCATTGCCAGGTTGAGCATGCTGCGGGTTCTCAGCGGTAACCCTTCGCGGCCCCACACCGCGCCCCAGCAGTACTGCGTCACCAAATCCTGCAGGGGCGCGGTGAACTCGTCCGCGCCAGTTGCCTGCGCAACATGGGAATTCGCCGAGTACGGCGGCCCGGATATCTCGCCCCTTGGCGTACAACTCGTGGTCCACCGTGCCTCCCGGCGAGCTCGAATGCAACACCCGGAGAACTACAGCTGCGCGTAGACCGTCTTGGTCTGAAGATACGATTCGATGCCGGCCCGGCCCCACTCGTAGCCCCAACCGGATTGCTTGTACCCTCCGAACGGCATCGAGTGGTCGAACACCATCTGGCAGTTCAGCGTGACGGTGCCCGACTCCAACCGCTTGGCGAGCCGGTGTGCCCGGCTGATGTCCTTGGTCCATACCGTGGCGGCCAGACCATAATCGGAGTTGTTGGCCAGCGCGACGACTTCGTCGTCGTCGTCGAACGGGATCACCGGAACCACCGGGCCGAAGATCTCCTGCTGGAACAGTCGCATCTCGGCGCCGACATCGGTCAGCACGGTCGGATGGACGAAGTACCCGGGCCGATCCAGCCGGTGACCACCCGCGACCACCTCGACACCGTCCTTCTTGCCCTCGTCGATGAAACCGACCACCCGGTTGAGCTGCTTCTGGTTGATCAGCGGCCCGATCAACACGTCGTCCTCGCCCGGACCGCCCAACTTGACCGAATTGGCAATCGTGGCGATGCCCTCGAGCACCCGCTCGTAGACATTGCGGTGCACGAAGATTCGCGACCCGCAGATGCAGCCCTGCCCGGAGTGGATGAAGATGCCCATGGCGGCCATCATGATCGCCGTGTCCAGGTCGGCGTCGTCGTAGATCAGCACCGGTGATTTTCCACCGAGCTCCAGCGAAACCCGCTTGAGGTTGCCGGCGGCGGCCTGCACGATGCGCTTGCCCACCTCGGTCGATCCGGTGAACGCCACCTTCTCGACGTCGGGGTGCTCGGTGATTGCCGCACCTACGGTGTGGCCGTAGCCGGTAACGAGGTTCACGACACCGTCCGGCACGCCGGCCTGCGTCAGGATGTTGTTCAGCAGTACCGCCGAAAGTGGGGTGTCCTCGGCGGGTTTGACCACGGTGCTGCAGCCTGCGGCGAGCGCGGGTGCCAACTTGGTACACGCGTTGAAGACCGGGCCGTTCCACGGGAAGATCAGACCCACCACGCCGTAGGGCTCTTTGAGGGTGTAGCCGTGCATATTCGAGAAGGCGCCCGCGATTCCGCCGGTTTGCTGCACATCGTGAGCAATGCCGTTGAGCTTGGTGGCCCAGCCGGCGAAGTACCGAAACGACTCCGCACTGGTGCCCATGATCATCCGGGCCTGCGAATAGGGCATGCCGGTGTCGAACGAGTCGAGTTCGGCCAGCAGGTCGGCGTTCTCGTCGATCAGATCCGCCGCTCGCCACAACACCTTGGCGCGTTCATTGCCGGGAGTGTTGTGCCAGACACCGGACTCGAAACTGGCCTTGGCGCGGGCCACCGCGTCGTTGACGGCTTCGACTCCCCCGTCGGTGAACTCCCCGACCTGCTCCTCGGTCGCCGGGTTGATCAAGGGAATCTGCTCGCCGGTACCCGGCCGCTGCCGGAGCTCCTCGAGCACTGCCTGCACTGTCATGGTGGGTCTCCTAGTCGTGGGGACGGCCGCTACGAGGCCGGGTCGAATTCGATGTGCAGGCCAGTCAGACCACGCAACAGGAAAGTAGCCTCGTAGGTGTACTTCCGATCGCCGATCCGGCCGTGCACCGATTCGTCGAGCCTGATGTCCCGCATCCGATCGAGCAGCCTGCGGACGGTCACCTGACCCTCGACGCGGGCCAGCGGTGCACCCGCGCAGGTGTGGATTCCGCGGCCGAAGGCAATGTGCTCGCGCACGTTCTTGCGGTTCGGGTCGAACTGGTGCGGATTCTCGAACTTGCGCGGATCGCGGTTGGCCGCACCGAGGCACAGCATCACGATGGTGCCGGCGGGCATATGCACGCCGCCGAGTTCGGTCGTCTTGCGGACCAATCGGAAGTCCACCTTGGTGGGTGCGTGCATGCGCAGCGCCTCTTCGATGAAGGTCGGAATCCGGTCCGGGTGTTCCCGTAGCTGTTGCTGGAACTCGGGATAATCCGCGAGCGTTTGCACCGACGCGGCCAGCAGCTTGGTCACCGTCTCCTGCCCGGCGGCGAACAGGAAAGTGGCCGGCTTGACGACCTCGATCAGTTCCGGTGTCGACATCATCGTCGCCAACGCAGGAATCGGCAACGGCGGGCAAACGCTGGACCAGACCAGCGAGGTCGACTGGCAGGACATGATCGACGTCAACCTGTCGGGCGTCTGGAAATCCGTCAAAGCGGCTGTCCCGCATATTCTTTCGGGTGGACGCGGCGGTTCGATCATCTTGACCAGCTCGGTAGGCGGCCTCAAGCCCTACGCACATACCGGGCATTACATCGCGGCCAAGCACGGCGTGATCGGTCTGATGCGGACCTTCGCCGTGGAACTGGGCCAGCACTCCATCCGGGTCAACGCCGTCTGCCCCACCAACGTGAACACACCGCTGTTCATGAACGAGGGGACGATGAAGTTGTTCCGACCGGATCTGGAGAACCCCGGTGTGGACGACCTCGCCCTCGCCGCGCAGTTCATGCATGTGCTTCCCGTCGGCTGGGTGGAGCCGATCGATATCAGCAACGCGGTGCTGTTCCTGGCCTCCGATGAATCGCGCTTCGTCACCGGACTGCCCGTCACCGTCGACGCCGGGAGCATGCTCAAGTAACGACCGGTACTGGAATGGAGTGCCCGCGTGTCCGACAGATCGGGCACGCGGGCACTCCGTTATTCTCCCCCGCCCGACCGTCGTCGCGACAACTACTGCCGGACAACGGGACTGGCGCTCATTCCGGCTGACACTGCGGGCAGGTGTCAGATCTGTGCACAGATATCCGCTGCGGTAGTCAGCGCGCCGTAGATATAGCCGCGTTCGGCGCTGTCGCCGACCAGATGAGCAGCTATCCCCGATGCGCACAGTTCGTCGTACAGGGACCGGTTCGATTCAATACCGTTGGTGATGATCACCGCGTCTGCTGGAACTCGCTCCTCCCCACCTCGGCGGTCATCGACCACCACCGCATCGGACTCGATCCGCAGCGCAGTGGTGTTGCGGAGCAGGCTGATACCGGATTCTGCAATCTCGGCGAGCATGACCGCACGACGAGCCGGAGCGATCCCCAAACCGAATTGGGCGGCCTCGTCGATCACCGACACCGTGTGATCGCCGTCGAGGAACCGGGCCAGTTGGAGAGCAATCAGGTCATTGCCGAGTATCACGATGTGCTCGGCGTCGATATCCTTGTCGTTCAGCAGCAGATCTGACAGAGCAGCGCCGTCGATGACGTGGGGTAGATCGTGCCCCTCGATTGTCGGGGTCGTGTGCCTCGCCCCGACAGCGAGAAGGACAACATCCGGATCGAGGGCCTCGATAGTCGGAACCGTCGCGTGGGTGTTGAGCCTTACCTCGACGCGGTGGTCGGTGAGTTGGTGGGAGAGCCAATCGACGAGCAGTCCGTTGGGGGGATGGACCTTGGCCGCCAGCAACGCGGTACCACCCAGTTGTGCTGCAGCTTCCAGGAGGGTCACCGAGTGGCCACGCAGGCTCGACCGCCGGGCGGCTTCCATCCCGCTGGGGCCGCCTCCCACGACGACGACCCGACGTGCCGATTGCGCAGGTGTCAGCAGGTCGTCCCGTTCACGGCCGGTGTCGGGATTGGCCGCGCAACGCACCGATTGAAGCATCATCGACTGCGACAGACAACGATAATCGTAGATGCACGGCCGGACCGCCCGGGGGCCGCCCTCGGCGAGGTGCCGGGCGAACTCGGGGTCCGCAAGTTGCTTGCGTCCCATGGCCAGGAAGTCGAACTTGCGTTCAGCGATGGCCTGTTCGGCGACACTCGGTTCGATGCGCCCGACCGTGACCACCGGAATCGAGACAGCTTCCCGGACTGCGGCGGCATAGGGAATCAGCCGGCCCGGCTCGTCGGGCAGGTAGGAGCTGAACAGCGCCTTGGTCACGCTGTAGTTGTGCGTGGTGGTCACGGTGATGGCATCCGCACCGGCGGACTCCACGATCCGGGCAGTGGTGCGCACATCGTCGAGGGTCAGGCCGTCTTCCACGAAGAACTCGGCGGCGTTGATCTTGCATAACACCGGGAAGTCCGTCCCGATGCGATGACGGATAGCCTCGAGTACCTCTTTCACCAGGCGGGCACGATTCTCAGCCGATCCGCCATAACCATCGGATCGCCGGTTCTCGGCCGGTGACAGAAACGACGACAAGATGTAGCTATGACCGGCGTGCAGCTCGATGGCATCGAACCCGGCCTCCACCGCCCGCTCGGCCGCATCGGCGAAATCTGCTATCAGTCCGGCGATTCCAGCCCCATCCAGCTCCTCGAACGAGGGCTCGTGAATGGGCCCGTCGATATCCGGCATCCGAATCTCGGAGGGAAACAGCGCTTCGAAGATGCCCAGCGATGTGGACGGCAGTGGCTTCGACGGGCAGATCAGCGGACGGCCCGCGAAGGTATCCCAGATTGACGTCAATCCACCGTGGTGCAGTTGCGCCGAGAGTCGGCCACCGTTGCGGTGTACGGCATCGGTGATCCGCGTGAGCCCGGGAAGATAACGGTTGTCGGAGATCGCGACCTGATTCGGCTGCACTTGGCCGCGCGGATAGCTCACCCCGACTGCACCCATGGTGAGCAGCGCGGCACCGCCTGCGGCGCGGGCGGCGTAGAAGGCCACGATGTCATCGTCGATCGAGCCGTCGGAGTTGGCGAGGTTGGTACCCATCGCAGTCTGGAAAATGCGATTGGGTAGTTCCAAACTGCCTATTCGACTGGGCGACAAGAGGTGCGGGAACGAAACCACCGTCATCGTCTGCACCCCTGCCGTCGAGATACCTCGATGTCCAATCGGTCGCTGAGTGTGATCTCGGCGCTGGCGGTCATTCGGGCATTCCGATGGTCTTGATCGCCAGGTATTCGGTGTATCCGGCATTGCCGTTGCGGTAGCCCAGGCCGCTCTGCTTGGTGCCACCGAACGGGCTGGTGATGCCGAAGTGGCTCTTGCCGTTGATGGTGACGTTGCCGGTACGCAGCCGGGTGGCCACCGCAAAGGCCCGATCCACGTCGGCGCCGCTGACCTCACCGGAGAGCCCGTAGATGGTGTTGTTCGCGATCGCCACCGCCTCGTCGTCGCTGTCATACGGCGTGACCGTGAGGACCGGACCGAAGATTTCTTCCTGAGCCACTGGCGAATCCGGGTCGACATCGGCCAGCAGGGTGGGCTGGGTGTAGTAACCGACCGGCAGGTTCTCCGGCACCCCGCCACCGGTGATCAACCGCGCACCCGAATCGATACCCGAACGGATCAACCCGAGCACCTTCTGCCGCTGAATCTCGCTGATCTGCGGGCCCTGCATGATGCCCGGAACCCACGGATCGCCGACCGGAAAACCCTCCATGCTGGCCTTGAGCACCGCCAGCCCTTCCTCATAGCGTGAACGGGGCAGCAGGATGCGCGAGGGCAGAATGCAGCTCTGCCCGGACATCACGCAGGCCATCATGGCCGCCAACGGCAACGCCGAGTTGAAATCGGCATCGTCGAGCACGACGTGCGCGGACTTGCCGCCCAACTCGAGCAACGTCTTCTTGACCGTGGGCGCCCCGGCTGCCAGGATGGCCCGCCCGGTGGCCGTCGACCCGGTAAAGGTGATCATGTCCACCCGCGGGTCGGCCGACAACGCCGCCCCGACCTCATTGGCGTTGGAGGTCACCACATTGAACACCCCGGCCGGGATATCGGTTTCCTCGGCGACGACGCGACCCAGCTCGCTGCCCGACCACGGGGTCAGCTGAGCCGGCTTGAGCACCACGGTGTTGCCGGCCATCAACGCGGGCACGGTTTCGGCAATGTTGAGGTAGAACGGCACGTTCCACGGCGTGATGGCACCCACCACCCCCAGCGGCTCATAGTGCAACTTGCGGCGCGCCGGTCCCAGCGCAGTCTCGTGCAGCCCGGTGTCGACCAGATACTCGAAGTCCCGACCGTGCTCAACCCAGTGTTCGACCTCGGCAATCGGACTCTCGATCTGGCTGCCACTGACCGAAGTCGGACAACCCACCTCGGTAATCAGAATCCGGCGCAGCCGTTCCTTGTTCTTGTCCAAAGCAGCGTGCAACTGCCTCAGGCAGTGCACCCGCAAATCCAGATCACCCGACCAGTCGGTCCGATCGAACGCTTCCCTGGCCGCGCCCACCGCCCGCGCCATATCATCGACAGTGCCGTCAGCGGCCTGCCCGGCGACCTGTTCGCTGGCCGGATGCACCACATCGAAGGTCGCCCCGGTGCCCGTGCCGACCAATTCGCCATCGATCAGCATCCGCGGCTCGCCGGCCAACACACCCTGCTCAGGCTGCACAGCAATCACAATTCTCCCCTTCAATTTTGCGGCTCTACGAAAATTGTTGCCGCCCCCCAACTCCAAGACAGCACCATCGTTGGCGACTCTACTGTTATAGAGAGCAGTTGGGATCAATCCGCGAAGATTCTCCAGACTTCTCAGGCGCGCCTTCGTCTAGAACAACGCTGCGATGCGCCAATTGGCCCCGACATTACTGAGCAGCTTCAGCACCGATTCCCCGAACTATGCCGGCAATGAGCAGATCCAGTTCCTGCGCGGCACGGACAGCTTGATCGCCGGTAGCAACCGCCAACATCACGCCACCGATGAACATCGTGACCGCATAGATTTGTTGATCGATGACTGCTGGATCGACTTTGGCACCCGGTGGCTGGTTTCGAAGAACAACGTCCCCGATGAGCGCGGCAAACTCGTCGGTATACCGACGAAGGGGACTTGACCCCGTGTGTTGGACACGCTCAATCCCAGGAATGTGCTGGGGGAAGCGAGATGATCCATCCCGATGGCAAGGAAAAATTACCCCGATGAGTTCAAGCGTGACGCGGTCACGCTCTACC
>JAEWRC010000042.1 GCA_023460175.1 Actinomycetes bacterium | reverse complement strand
GCGGCAGCACGGTGATCAAGGTGTCCTCTGGGGTCAGCCCGAGGGCCTGCACGGTGCGCTCCCCCATGCGCACCGTGGCGCGATGCGGCAGCACGGCGCCCTTGGGCAGGCCAGTGGTTCCCGAGGTGTACATGATGGATGCGGTATCCGGCCCGATGGCGGAGGTCTTCACGACCGCGGCGCTGTTCGCGATGAGGGTGTCGAGGACGTCCGGAGTGTCCGAAGTTGCACCGCAATCCGGCATGACCGCGACGATCGGACCGCAGCCCGCCGGCAGCGCCGCCTCGATCTCGCCGCGTCGTCGGGCATCGATGACCGCCGCCCTGGGCGCGGCGTCGTGCAGGACGTGGCGCAAACTGGCCCCGACCAGACCGGGATTGATCGGCACCTCGATGGCCCCGATCTTGCTCAGGCCCAACATCACATAGACCGCACGAACATCGTTGGGGATCAACGTCAGCACTCGATCGCCGGCCGCCACGCCGCGCTCCCGCAGCGTCGCGGCGACGGCCGCGGCGCGCTGGTCGAGGTCGCGGTAGGTGATCTCGATCCCGTCGTCCTGCACGATGCAGACCCGGTCGGGATCGCGGGCCGCCCAACGTTCGACGACGGTGCTCAGCACGGCGTCGGGTAGGTCGATCTCGCCGATTGCCTGCGTTTGCACTACAACTCCCCCGACAGCACCGGGGATTCGATCCGCTGCGCATCGGCGGTGTGCAGGCACGACCGGCATTTCACGACCCGCAACCAACCGCGGTAGTCGACCACCCGGTAACGCTCCAACGGCCGGACACCGCAGCGCTCACAGCCCTCGTCGACCTGCTCGGTCGCCTCGCTGATGAACAGTTCCGCGGGTTGGGGGTAGATCTTCATGGTCTGCTCCTCCAGGAATGGGCACGGTCAGGATCCGGCGGTCACGATGTCGTTGCGGATGTCGCGCGCAATGGCCGCCGGATCCCGTTCGGCGGCGTCACCGCAGCCGCCGCCGCCCGGCGTCTGATGGATGACGACGTCACGGGCGCCGACGCGTACACCGGCCTGCTTGCTGGAGCGGAATTCCGTGACACCGGGCACTTCTTCGCCCACCAACCGACCCGACGCATCGACGATCCCGGCGAGAATCTCCGGTTCGCCGAAGTCGCCGCCGGCAGCCCAGATGTCCAGGGCGTCGCGATGCACCGCGATGTGACCGGTGGCCCCGTTGCCACCGCCGAGCGCGCCCCGCGGTCCGATCCGGCACTGATCGAGCTGGAACGAGCTTTCGCAGTCGGCCAGCGGGACCAGGACGGAGCGGGTGGCCGGGCCTCCTCGATACTGTCCGGAACCGCCAGTGTCAGCGACGAACTCGCGTTCGAGGTGCAGGACTGGGAAGGATTCCTCTTCGAGTTCGACCGAGGTCACCACACAGTTGCCGCCCTCTTGGAACGTGTAGCAGCTGCCGTCGGCCTGCGCCGTCCCGCCGAACGGCCCTTGGAACAGGTTCATCGAGATGAACGGGGTCGGCACGCCGCTGCGGGTGTCGGCGCCGGCGAAGCTCATGAACAAGACGTCGTCGTAGTTCTCCGCCACGGCCATAGCCGGATCCGCCTGCGTCAGCGCCCTTTTCACCAGGTTGATCGCCTTGGCGATGAACATCGTGTGCCCTGCGTTGGTGGCCATCGGGGGCAGTGCGTGCAGGCAGGATCCCGGCGGCAGCACCACGTGGACCGGGCGATACGCACCGGCATTCGGGCTGATCGATTCCGGTAGCGCGACCTGCAGTCCCAGGTGCGCGCCGGAAACCCCGTCGGACCAGGTGCAGGCGAAGCCGCCCCACTCGTTACGCGAAGAACCGGAGTAGTCGACCTCGACCTCGCCACCGCGCTTGCGTACCGTGCAGCGGATCAGCATGGGGTCGCCGTCCATGTCGTTGTCCATGTAGTCCTCGGCGGTGTAGTCACCGTCGGGAATCTCGCTCAGCGCCGCGCGCATGGCCCGCTCGGTGTGGTCGAGGGCATACTGCACCGCGCCCGCGTAGGCCTCCCGGCCGTAGCGCTCGACATAACGCAGCACCATCTCGGCGCCCAACGACAGCGCCGAATGGATGACCTGCAGGTCGTTGACGCTGATGTCCGGGATTCGCGTTTGCCCGGTGAACAATTCGACGGTCTCGCGCACCAGCTCTCCCTCGCGGTACAGGTGCCGCGGTGAAATCCGGATGCCCTCGGCGTACATGTCCCGCTGCAGGCCGGGGCCGAAGCCGGTCGGGATCGGTCCGCCGATGTCCAACCAGTGCGTGATGGCCGCGGCGAAGCCGACCAGTTCCTCCTCGTGGAAGATGGGCATCAGGGTGCCGACATCGTTGATGTGGCTGCCGCCGCGGTAGGGCTCGTTGAAGATGATGACGTCGCCGGGCTTGAAGTTCTCCACGCCCCAATGCTCGATGGCCATCCGCGCGTAGAACTGATTGATCACGTAGTGCCCGGGGGCGGCCGTACCCATCGCGATGGCGTCGAAGTCCAAGTCACGCCCGGGATCTCGAGGGGCGAGCAACCCGATGCCGAAGTCGTTGACCTCACTGAGCAGCGGGCTCAGCGCCGCGGTGTTGATCTTGATCTGCATCTGCAGACCGATGTGTTCCAATGCGTGTCGAATCACCTCGGCGGTGGTGAGATCGACGCCGTAGCGTGCCTCGACCTCCTGGGCGTCGAGCACCGAAACCGGCCGGGGGGCAATAGTTGTCATCGGTTCTTCTCCTCGATCTCGATGATCACGTCGCCGAACTCGTTGACCGTCGCGACGTCTCCGGTGACGAGCACACCGGTGTAGGTTTGCGCCTCGATCACCGCCGGCCCGGCCACGACCTGGTGGGGCGTGAACTCGTCGGCGTTGTACACCGGTACGTCGCGGTTCAGCTGTCCCATCAAGGTGATTTCGCGGCGGCGTTTCGGTTGCGCCGGTTCACTGTTGGCCAATCTGGGAGGGAACAGCCGGCGCTGGTCGGTGGAGACGGCCCGGGTCCGCAGCGTCTGGACGTAGATCGGGGCCGGCAGGCTGTACCCGAACTGGCGTTGATGCGCCGCGGCGAAGGCCTCGCTGAGATGCTGCAGGGGCTCCGGATGCGACGGATCGATCACGGCCGCGAGTTCCCAGCGCTGTCCGAGGTAGGTGGCGTCGAGCCAGGCCTCCACGACGACGTCGCGGCTGCCGCGGCCACGCAGTTGCCGGATCAGCGCTTCCAGACTCGCCCGGGCCCGGGCGAAGATGTCGGCGGCGACCTCGTCGCTCACCGTCGCCATGACCGGCGTGACCTCTTCCTCGAAGGCCTGCGCGGTCAGCAGGCCGAATGCGGAGAACACCCCGGACAGCGACGGGATGACCACCCGCGGCATCTGCAGTGCGCGGGCAATCTGGGTCGCCACCAACGGACCGGCGGCACCGTAGCTGACCAGCCCGAATTCGCGCGGGTCGGCGCCGCGATAGACCGTGAGCCGGCGCACCGCCTCGGCCATGTTGTGGATGGCGACCTCGGTCGAGATGCGGGCCACGTCGGCCGGCGTCACGCCCAGCGCGGTGGCCAGCGGCGCGAAGGCAGCCTCGGCAGCCGCGACGTCGGGGAAGATCTCGCCGCCCAGCGGCACCTGTGAGTCGAGGACACCGAGCAGCAGGAAAGCATCGGTGACAGTGGGCTGGGCGCCGCCGTGGCCGTAGCAGGCGGGCCCCGGATCGCTGCCGGCGCTTTCCGGCCCCACCTTGAGTCCGCCACCGTCGTCGATCGTGATCAAGCTGCCACCCCCCGCCCCGATGCTGTGGATCTCCACCACCGGGAGGCTGACCAGCAGATCGTGCTCGATCTCGAGTTCGCGTTTCACCGAGGCTCTTCCGTCCACCACGACCGCGACCTCGGTGCTGGTGCCACCCATGTCGAAGCCCACCAGATTGGGCATCGACAGGCGCTCGGCGTAGGCCTGCACTCCCATCACCCCGCCGACGGGCCCGCTGTTCAGCGTGGCGACCGGCCGGGACGTGACTTGTTCGGCGGTGACCAGACCGCCATCGTTGGTCATGAACGTCAGCGGAGCCTCCAGACCGGCCTCGCGCAGTCGCCCCTCGACGCGCGTCGTATAGGAATCCATCAGCGGCTGGACGTAGGCATTGAGCACGCAGGTGGAGAACCGGTTGTACTCGCGCGGGAACGGTGCCACCTCCGCCGAGGTGCTCACGGCGATGTCGGGGAACCGGTCGCGGATGAGCTCGGCCGCGCGCTGCTCGTGTTCCGGATGCTTGTAGGCGTGCAGGAAACAGACGGCGATGCCCTGGCAGCCGTCGGCCACCAGGCGCTCCACCTCCTCCAGCAGACGGTCCTCGTCGAGGGTCATCAGCACCTCGCCATCGGCCATCATCCGTTCGCTGACGGTGCGTCGACGGGAGCGCTCGATGATGGGGCGAAGCTCGTGGGGTCGGCGCCAACGCGGGTCCACCATCGCTTCGAAGGGCCGCCAGCCGCGGGCCATATCGAGCAGGTCGCGGAACCCGTGCGTGGTCAGCATGCCGATGTCGGCGCCGCGCCGCGTCAGGATGGCGTTGAGCGCGACGGTGGTGCCGTGCACGATCTGCTCGACGGGGCCCTCGCCCGGCTCGGCCTTCTCGATGGTGCGGAGCAAACCGTTGGCGAGGTCGTCATAGGTGGTCAGCGATTTGGTGCCGATCCGTACGTGCTCACCTTCGGCCAGCACCAGGTCGGTGAAGGTCCCGCCGGTGTCGATGCCGATCCGCAGCGCCGCGTTCGAGGTCATGCCTTCTCTCCCTTGTCGTTGCCCGGAGTCCGCATGCCATAGAGCAACCGGTCGGCGAACGCGTCGGCGATCTGCTCGATCTTCATCGCGCCCTCCGGGTCGAACCAGAACGCGGTGAAGTTACATGCGCCCAGGATGGCCAATGCGTCCAAATGCGCGTCCCCGGACCGAAATTCGCCCGAGTCCATACCCTCTTTGATGACGGTCTCGAAGTCGGTGCGGAACTGATCGCGGCCCTTGCCGATCGTCACCGCCATCTCTCCGGTGAGGTGGGCGTATTCGCGGAGAAAGACAGTGCCCTCCGATTGGTAGACGCCGGCGGTCTGCACGGTTTCGACGATCAGTGCGCGGAGTTTGTCGGTCGGCGCGGCATCGGACTCGCTGATGCGCTGGGCGGAGTCGCGGAGCTTGATCGCAAAGCGTTCGTGCAGCGCGTACAGCAACGTCTCCTTGCTCGCCACGTGGTAGTAGAGGCCGGCCTTCGTCATGCCGGCCTCTTCGGCGATCTGGCGCAGCGAAGCGTTGGCGAATCCTTCGCGTTCCATCACGCGGGCGGCCGCGACGAGGATACGTTCGGGTATCTGCGGCTTCTCGCCGGTGATGTCGGAGTCGGTCATCGGTTCCCCTTCCGGTCACTTTACCGGCCGGCCGGTAAAGTCTTGAGGGGAACGCTAACCAGCACGCACCGCCGGTGTCAAGGGGTCAGTGCGATCGAAGTCGCGACAGCATCATCAAATCCGCGCTACGCCTACAGATTTCGCGCAGCACGGAGCCCAGGTTGTTGGGTGTGGCCGAGCTCAGGCCTTTTCGGCCGGCTCCGGCTTGGCGTCGATGCCCGATTCCTTGCGCTGCTGCGCGGTGATCGGGGCGGGCGCATCGGTCAGCGGGTCGACCCCACCGCCGGTCTTGGGGAACGCGATCACCTCGCGGATCGAATCCTCGCCGGCCAGCAGCGCGGTGATCCGGTCCCAGCCGAAGGCGATCCCGCCGTGCGGGGGCGCGCCAAAGGTGAAGGCGTCCAACAGGAATCCGAACTTGTCCTGCGCCTCGGCCGAGTCGATGCCCATCATCTCGAAGACGCGCTCCTGCATGTCGCGGCGATGGATGCGGATCGAACCGCCACCGATCTCGTTGCCGTTGCAGACGATGTCGTAGGCATTGGCCAGCGCCGTGCCCGGGTCGGTGTCGAACGTCGCCTCCGACTGCGGCTGCGGTGCGGTGAACGCGTGGTGCACCGCGGTCCAGGCACCCGAGCCCACCGCCACATCGCCGGCGGCCTGGGCGTCGTCGGCCGGCTCGAACAGCGGCCAGTCCACCACCCAGGCCAGCGCCCACGCGTTCGGATCGATCAGGTCGAGACGCTTGGCGATCTCGATGCGGGTGGCCCCCAGCAGGGCGCGCGCGGACTTGGCCGAACCGGCGGCGAAGAACACGCAGTCGCCGGGCTTGGCCCCGACGTGGGCGGCCAGGCCGTCGCGCTCGGCGTCGGACAGGTTCTTGGCGACGGGTCCGCCCAGCGTGCCGTCCTCGGCGATCAGCACGTAGGCCAGCCCCTTGTGGCCGCGCTGCTTGGCGAACTCCTGCCAGCCGTCGAGCGTGCGGCGCGGCTGCGAGGCCCCGCCCGGCATGACGACGGCGCCCACGTGCGGCGCCTGGAACACCCGGAACGGGGTGTCGGAGAAGTAGTCGGTGCACTCGACGAGTTCCACCTCGAAGCGCAGGTCGGGCTTGTCGCTGCCGTAGCGCCGCATGGCCTCGGTGTGGGTGATCCGCGGCAGCGGCGTCGGCAGGTCGTAGCCGATCAGCGCCCACAGCGCCTTGAGGATCTCCTCGGACACCGCGATGACATCGTCGGCCTCGACGAAGCTCATCTCGAGGTCCAGCTGGGTGAACTCGGGCTGGCGATCCGCGCGGAAGTCCTCGTCGCGGTAGCACCGGGCGATCTGGTAATAGCGCTCCATGCCGGCGACCATCAGCAACTGCTTGAACAGCTGCGGGCTCTGCGGCAGCGCGTAGAACGAACCGGGCTGCAACCGTGCCGGGACCAGGAAGTCGCGGGCCCCCTCCGGCGTCGACCGGGTCAGCGTCGGGGTTTCGATCTCGACGAAATCGTGCCGCTCGAGCACCGCACGCGCGGCGGCGTTGACCTTGGACCGCAACCGGATTGCCCGGCCGGGGCCCTCCCGGCGCAGGTCCAGGTAGCGGTAGCGCAGCCGCGCCTCCTCGCCGGCCGTCTCGTCCAGCTGGAACGGCAGCGGCGCACTCTCGCCGAGCACGGTCAGCGATGAGACGTTGACCTCGATCTCGCCGGTCGGGATCTCGGCGTTGGTGTTGCCCTCCGGCCGGATCTCCACCACACCGGTGACGGTCACGCAGAACTCCGCGCGCAACCGGTGCGCCTGGGCCAGCACCTCGTCGTCGCGGAACACCACCTGCGCAACGCTGGGCCCGCTTCCCGAGTCGCTGCGCTCCTGCCCTCCGGTGCCGCCATCACGTAAATCGATGAAGATCACGCCGCCGTGATCACGACGGCGCGCGACCCACCCGGCCAGGGTGACCGTCTGGCCGGCGTCGGCGGCACGCAACGAACCGGCGGTGCGGGAGCGCAGCACTGAGGTACTCCTCTTTCAGGGGTATGAGACGAAGGATCAGTCTAGGCGGCGGACGTCCGACCGCCCCCATCAGTACAGGCCTTCCCACGCGGTGCGCCGGGCACGGTCGGGATCGCCGACGGTGATGTCGCGGGTGCTGCGGATGACGCGGGTCGCCCGCCGCGGCACGTCGTAGTGCGGCCACGGCGCCGGGCTGGGGCCGGTCGCGAAGTCCAGCCAGGTGCGTTGCATCCGCCGGCCGACCGAGGGCTGCACCTGCCGGCCCAACGGATGCAGCTTGCGGCCCAGGTAGGAGCCGTAGCTGTGCTGGATGTGCACGATCTCGCTGCCGTGCGTGGCGCCGAGGCCCAGCGCCCGCAACGTCCAGGTGGTGTGGTCGAAGCGGTAGGCGTAGGTCTCGCCGTGTTTGCTGTACGCGTCCGCGAACGCCCACGTCGGCGCGCCGAACGTGGCGTCGGAGCCGACGGCGATCAGCGCCCGGCGGCGCGGGTAGGCCGGGTAGGCGGCCAGCACGCGGTCCTTGGCGTCGGGATCCAGACGCGTGAAGAAGGTGTCGATGTTGGCCGGTGTCGTCGGCAGCATCGGCGGCTTGGACCAGGCGAACATCGACGCCTCGTGGCTGTTGGTGCCGATGATCAGCGGGATGTCGGCGACGGCGCCGGCCCGCGCGGCGTCGATGGGGTGCCGCGGCAACAGGTCCACGCCGTGGGTCAGTCCGTAGGCCAGCGTGGGAGTCGTTGCGACGCTGTGCAATTGCTGAGTACCGGCGGCGCGGCGCAACGCCTTCTGCGGCATCCCCTTGAGCTCGCCGGCGCCGACCCCGACCTCGTGCAGGAACCGGTCGGCTTGCTCGGCGCGGCTGTCGTAGTCCGCGATCAGCGGCAGCGCGGGGCTCTGGGCGATGGCGCGGTGGAACAGGCCGTCGGCGGCGGGGCTGGCCAGCAGCGCCAACACCGACGTCGCCCCGGCGGATTCACCGAACACGGTCACCCGGTCCGGGTCACCGCCGAAGCCCGCGATGTTCTCCCGCACCCAGCGCAGCGCCGCGATCTGGTCCCGCAGGCACAGGTTGTCATCGAAACCCTCGCCCAGCGAGCCGAGTTCGAAGCCGCCGAACACGCCGATGCGGTAGGTGACGTTGACGACGACGACGTTGCCGTTGGCGGCCAACCGCGAGCCGTTGTACAGCTGCAACTGACCCGCGCCGTAGACGAACGCACCGCCGGGGATCCACACCATCACGGGTAGCGATGCGGTGGTGTCCGGCGACCAGACGGTGAGCGTCAGGCAGGCCTCGTCGCGCACCTTGGGGTCGTCGCGACCGCCGCCGACGAAGGAGCGCCCCTGCGGCGGCAGCGGCCCGTGCTCGGTGGCATCACGCACTCCCGACCAGGGCGTCAGCGGCGCCGGCGCGGCGAACCGGCGCTGTCCCAGCGGTTGTTCGGCGTACGGGATGCCCCGCCACACCCCCACCGCGCCATCGGTGTCGCCGCGAACGGCGCCAGCGGCCGTCTGCACCACGCGGGGGGCGGTGATGGTGCCTTTCGGATTGCCGGACACACCCTGAATCGTATGTGCAAAGCTATGTCCGTTGGGGCCCGGCAAACGGCCGGGACGCCGGAGCGCGCGGATGGAGAGTGCCCATGACCTTCAGTGAAGGGATGCGGATCGACACCAGCACCACCACCACGAGCGGCGGCGGCGGTCGGGGTGGTCGCGGCATGGCCATCGGCGGCGGCCTCGGCGGCCTGGTGGTGCTGCTGATCGCGCTTTTCCTCGGCGTCGATCCGGGCAACGTGATGAGCCAGCAGTCCCTGGACACCCAGGGCGTCGAGGCGCCCGGTTTCGATGTCAGCCAGTGCCGCACCGGCGCGGACGCCAACAGCATCGTCGAGTGCCGGGTGATCGCCACCGGCAACTCCCTGGACCACATCTGGGGTCAGCTGCTGCAGGGGTACACCCGTCCCAATCTGCGCCTGTTCAAGAACGAGGTGAACACCGGATGCGGTCAGGCCACCTCCGACGTCGGGCCGTTCTACTGCCCCGCCGACCAGACGGCCTACTTCGACACCGACTTCTTCGAGGTCCTCAAGACCCAATTCGGCTCCACCGGCGGCCCCTTGGCCCAAGAGTATGTCGTCGCCCACGAGTACGGACACCACGTGCAGCACCAGCTGGGGAACCTGGCCCGGGCGCAGCGCGGCCCGACCGGCGCCGAGAGCAACGCCGTGCGGGCCGAGCTGCAGGCCGACTGCTTCGCCGGAGTGTGGGCGCACTACGCGGCCATCACCAAGCAGCCCGGCACCGACGTCAACTACCTGAAACCGTTGAGCGACCGCGACATTGCCGACGCGCTGTCGGCCGCCGAAGCAGTCGGCGACGACCGGATCCAGCAGAAGGCCACCGGCCGGGTCAACCCCGAGTCCTGGACGCACGGGTCCTCGGCGCAGCGTCAGCACTGGTTCACCGTCGGCTATCAGACCGGCGATCCGAACCAGTGCGACACCTTCAGCGCCGCCGACCTCGGCGGTTAGAGCCGGGACTGCTCCGCGATCGCCGTGTCGGCGGTGCGCAGCGGACGGATCAGCGCGTCCTGGCTGAACGACGCCAACAGCGCGCCGTCCTCGGTGTGCACGGTGCCGCGCACGTAGGACATGCCGGCGCCGACCTGGGTGCTCTCATGGGAGTAGAGCAGCCAACCGTCCCAGCGCACCGGCTCGTGGAAGCTGATGCTGATGGTCATCGGCGCGGTGGAGACCGTCAGGTGTGCCTGGCTGGTGCCGATGCCCTCGTGGGCCCGCATGGTCGTCGAAATGCCAAGGTGGCCGGTGAAGTACGCGATCAGCGCCTTGGCCAGATCGTCGCGCTGCGGGATCGGGTCGTACTTGAGCCAGGCGTGGATCTCCGGCGGGCCGACCTCGTCGGGGCTGTTGACGTCGACGACGTCGACCAGCCGTAGCTCGCGGCCGACCATCGGCATCTCGGAGACGTTGGACTCGGCCGGCGACTTGACGTCGGGCCGCGGCAGATGGTGGGTGATGACGTCGGGGGTCGGCACGTCGCACAGTACGGTGACGGTGATGCACCGCTTGCCGTTCTGCAGCGCGGTGACCACGGCGGTGGCCGCCGAGCGCCCCTCCTGCACCACATCGACGGCCAATTCCACTGGGGCGCCGACCATCACCACGCGGCTGAACACGGCATACGCCGAGCGCAGCGACTTCTCCGGGAACCGCTTGGCGACCGCGACCAGAGCCTGGGACAGGACCTGGCTGCCCTCGACCACCTGCCGCTCGTCCTCCCCGGACGGGCCGGTGGGCGCGGCGAATCGGTCGGCCTCGGTCGACTCGACGTCGAAGAGATCGACGAGCCCCTCGACCGTCCAGGCGATCTGATTGGATTCCGTTGTCACGCTGTGCTTCCTCCTGATCGGGCGATGACTTTCATTACCGTGTCCGCGAATTCGGCCAGGGTGGCCGGGGCGGCAAAATCTGCGAACCAGACGTAGAACCGCTCGACGCCCTTGTCGACCAGCGCACCGAAGTGCTCGACCAACTCGGGCGCGGTGCCACACACCAGACCGTCACCGAGGTGACCGAACCGGCGGTGGGCCGCCTCGGCGACCGCGCCGGCGTCGGCCTGCGCGCCGGCGAAGCCGACCATCTGCTGCATGGACACCCGCGCGTCGCCGACCGTCGGCAGCAGCGCGTCGAGGCGGTCCAGTTGATGCGACGGGATGTTCCACCAGTCCGCGTACTTGCGGGTCAACTCCAGGGTGGTCTTCCCCGTTCCGCCGAGGATCAGCGGAATCGGCTGGGCGGGAACGGGTTCCTGCGTACGTTCGGTGACGCCGTCGCTGCCCCAGTACTCGCGGATCAACGCCACGTCGGTGGCCAGTCGACGCGCCCGCGCCTTGGCGTCGTCGCCGCCCTCGATCCCGAACCGGGTGAACTCGGCGGGCCACGAGCCCGACCCGAGGCCGAGTTCGAAGCGGCCGCCGGAGGCCTCGGCCAGCGTGACGGCCTGCTTGGCCAGCACCGCCGGATGCCGGAACCCGTCGCAGAGCACCAGGTGACCGATCTTGAGCCGTTCGGTGCGCGCGGCCACCCAGGTCGCGATTGTCATTGCCTCCCAGATGCTTTGATGGGTGGCACCGGGCGGCTCGAGGTGATCGATGAAGGCGATGCCGTCAAATCCGTTGTGCTCCGCGGTCTGTGCACGCAGCACCACGTCGTCGATCCCCATCCGCACCTGCGGCAGGAAAAGAAACCATTCGGCCATGGGTCCAAGACAGTAACCTTCGACCGGCACGCGCGCTAGGCACTCGCACAGCGGGTGGGCGAACCGGTACCCTCGGGCACCACCACACGCGCGGCCCTTCAGGCGCCGCGCACGACCGGTAGGGGATGCGCCATGGCCAAGGTGAGCGGAGCCGAATCGCCGCGACCGCAGGCCGACCGCGCGCCCGCTGCCGCCGATCCGGCGCGCGCGAAATCGCAAGCGCGCGCCCAGAGTTTCATGCGCTCGGCGCTGGCGATCCTCGGCGAGACGGGCCGCACGGACTTCACCGTGCTGGAGGTCGTCGAGCGGTCCAAGACCTCACTGCGGGCGTTCTACCAGCATTTCGCGACCAAGGACGAACTGCTACTGGCGCTGGTGGAGAAGATCATGGCCGACGCCACCGAGCGGTGGACCGCCGAGACCGCGGATCTGCCCAGTGACCAGGCGTTGCGCCTGCTGATCGACCGGGTCAGCGCGCCCGCGGAGTCCACCACGCAGGAGGGCATCAACCGCGGTCTGACGTACTACAACGACCACCTGCTCGAGACCCGGCCCAAGGAGTTCGCCAAGGTGCTCGCGCCGCTGAACCGGCTGGTCATCGACATTCTGCGGCGCGGGATCGCCGACGGCGTGTTCCGGTCCGACCTGGACGTGGCCACCGACGCCACCATCCTGATGCACACCGCGCTCGGGGCACTGCGACTCCGCGACCTCGGCGCCGAACTCAATGGCGTCCCGATCGACGGTCGACACGTCTACGAATTCAGCCTCCGCGGCCTGCTGAAGTAGCCCCTGAACAGGCCCGACGCCGTTGGCCAATCGCTTCTGGCAGCGGCGCGCCGCCGCGTGGTAATCTCGTTACCACTACGCCGGTAATGCCATTACCGCGTTCCCGATAAACGACATGAGGAGCCCAACATGCCGTCACGGAATCTCGACTATCCGGTGTTCGACGCCGACAACCACTTCTACGAGCCCAAAGAGGCGCTGACCCAGTTCCTTCCGGACCACCGCAAGGGCGTCATCGATTACATCGACGTGCGCGGACGCACCAAGATCATGGTCCGCAACCAGGTCAGCGACTACATTCCGAACCCGACCTTCGAGGTGGTCGCCCGGCCCGGCGCCCAGGAGGACTATTTCCGGCACGGCAGCGGCGGCAAGAGCTACCGCGAGGTGATGGGCAAGCCGATGAAGGCCATCCCGGCCTTCCGCAATCCCGAAGCGCGCCTCGAGGTGCTCGACGGGCTCGGCCTGGATTACACGCTCATGTTCCCGACGCTGGCCAGCCTGGTCGAGGAGCGACTGAAGGACGATCCGGACCTGATCCTGGACATCGTCCACGGGCTCAACCAGTGGATGTACGAGACCTGGCAGTTCAACTACGAGGACCGGATCTTCTCCACCCCGGTGATCAACCTCGGCAACGTCGACCGGGCCCTCGAGGAGCTCGAGTGGTGCCTCGAGCGGGGCGCCAAGACCGTCCTGGTCCGGCCCGCGCCGGTGCCCGGCTACCGCGGTACCCGCTCCCTCGGCATGCCCGAGTTCGACCCGTTCTGGGACGCCTGCGTCAAGGCCGGCATCCCCGTGTCGATGCACGCCTCCGACAGCGGATACTCCAATTACCTCAACGATTGGGAGCCCGCGACCGAGTTCAAACCCTTTGCGCCCACGTCGTTCCGGATGGTCGCCATGGGTAAGCGCCCGATCGAGGACACCATGGCCGCGCTGGTCTGTCACGGCGCGCTGACCCGTAACCCGGATCTGCGCATCCTGTCGGTGGAGAACGGCGGGTCCTGGGTGCCTTACCTGTTCTACCAATTCAAGGACGTCTACGCGAAGATGCCGGACCTGTTCCCGGAGGATCCGATCGAGGCGTTCAAGCGCTGCGTCTACGTCGCACCGTTCTGGGAGGACAACTTCAAGGAGATGGGCGAATTGATCGGCATCGATCACGTCATCTTCGGCTCCGACTGGCCGCATCCGGAGGGGCTGGCCGACCCGATCAACCTGGTGGACGACCTCGAGGCCCACGGCCTCGACGAGGAGGGTGTCCGGAAGGTCATGGGTGGCAATATGATCGACCTGTTCAAGGTGGAGAACAAGAAGGTACACAAGCCCGACGTGCCGGCTCTCGTCATCAACTGACACCTTCTCGTTCGACACCGGACTCGACTAGCAAGAGGCTGAACCGATTTCATGACCGATCTCGCTGCCAACCCGGAACAGCTGCTGTTCGCCTCCACCACCAGGGCCTTCCTGGACAAGGAGGCGTCGCTGGCCCACGTGCGTGGGCTCCATGACGCCGGGACCTCGTTCGAGTCCGCGTGGTGGCAGCGGGCCGCCGAATTGGGCTGGGCCAGCCTGCTGGTCCCCGAAGAACTCGGCGGCGGAAGCGTTTCCGGCGACGGGGTCGCCGACCTTGCCCTGGTGGCCGAGCAGATCGGAACTTCGGTGGCCCCCGGGCCGCTGCATCCGGTCAGCACGGTGCTCGCCGCGCTGTCCGAAGCGCCCGCGGGCCACGAGGAGACCATCGAGGCCCTGGTCTCCGGTGAACTGGTGGCGTCCTGGGCGGTATACGAGCCGCGGCGGCCGCTGAATCTGCAGGACGGCGACGGGATCGCCACCACCGCAACGCCCACCGACTCCGGTTTCCGCATCGACGGCGTCAAGGACCGGGTCGAGGCGGGTGCCGAGAGCGGCGCGGTGCTGGTGCTGGCCCGCTGCGACGGTGCGCTGCGGCAGTTCCTGGTGCCCACCGACGCGGCCGGGGTCACCGTCACGTCGCAGGAGTCGGTCGACCTGGTCAAGCGTTACGCCCGAGTGGAATTCGACGGCGTGACGGTGGCGGCGTCGGCCGCGGTGGGCGACGCCGAGCAGACGCCGGCGATCCTCGAGCGGCAACGCCAGATCGCGCTGGTGCTGCAGTGCGCCGAGATCGTCGGGATCCTCGATGCGGTGCTGACCATGACCAATCAGTGGCTGACCGACCGGCACAGCTTCGGCCGGCCGCTGGCCTCCTATCAGGCGCTCAAGCACCGCGCCGCGGACATGAAGATGTGGTTCGAGGCGGCCCGCGGCACCACCGCGGGTGCGGTCGCCGCGGTCTCCTCGCGCGCCGCCGACGCGCCGCTGCTGGTCAGCGTCGCGAAAGCCTATGTGGCCGAACGCGCCCCGGTGATGCTGCAGGACTGCGTGCAGTTGCACGGCGGCATCGGCGTGACCTGGGAACACGACCTGCACCTGTACCTGCGTCGAGTTTCGCTGTACCGAGCCATGTTCGGCTCCCCGGAAGACCATCACCGCGCCGTGTACGCCCTGAGTAGGAAGTCGGATACGTCCTCATGACCGAGACGGTGACAGCGCCCGAGACCACCGAATCGGTGGCGGAGTTCGCCGCCCGCGCCCGCGCGTGGCTGGCCGAGAACATGCCGCGGATCGACCCGGACAATCCCCCGTTCTCGGTACGCGCCGACCAACAGTCCTGGGACCGGGCCAAGGAACTCCAGCAGCGGTTGTACGCCGGCGGATTCGCCGGCATCTGCTTCCCCCGCGAATACGGCGGCCTCGGCCTGGATTTCGCCTACCAGAAGGCCTTCAACGACGAGTGCCGCTGCTACGAGATGCCGCTGATCCTCAACACACCGTCGTTCACCATCTGCGCCGCGACCATCCTCGACGTCGGCAGCGAGCAGCAGAAGCGCGACCGAATCTCGGCGGCCATCCGGGGCGACGAGATCCTGGTGCAGTTGCTGTCGGAGCCCAGCGGCGGCTCCGATCTGGCCGGGGTGATCACCCGGGCGGACCGCACCGACGACAAGTGGATCATCAACGGCGCCAAGACCTGGAGCACCAGCGCCTTCGCCGGTGATTACGGGCTGATGCTGGCCCGCACCGACTGGTCCGTGCCCAAGCACCAGGGCCTGACGATGTTCCTGGTGCCGCTGACCGCGCCCGGGATCACCATGCGGCGCATCAAGGAGGTCAACGGCAACGAGGAATTCTGCGAGGAGTTCTTCGACGGCCTCGAACTCGGCGACGACGCGGTGGTCGGCGAGGTCAACGACGGCTGGACCGTGGCCAGCCGCCAGCTGCACCACGAGCGGCGCGCCGTCGGCGGCGGCTCCGAGTTCGCCAGCGGCACCGGCGCCGAGAACGCCAACGAGATGCCGCCGGATCACATCCGGTTGGCCGAGCTGACCGGTCAGGGCGACGACGCGCGGGTGCAGGACCTGGCCGGGCGCGCGCTGGTGCGTCGGCTGGTCAAGAAGCAGCTGATCGACCACGTGGGCGCCGCGATCGCCGGCGGCTCCCTGCCGCCGAACGCCGGCACGCTGATCCGGTTGTTCCACGCCGAGACCACCGAACTCGAGGTCGACACCGCGCTGGCGATCGCCGGCACCGCGGGCGTCGTCGACGAGGGCGGCGAACTGGCCGGGATGCTCGACATCGGGGTGCGCTACCTGTCGCGACAGACCGGATCCCTCGGCGGCGGCAGCAGCGAGATGGCGCGCAACGTCATCGGCGAGCGCGTGCTGGGATTCCCGCGCGAACTCGCCGCCGACCGCGGCGTGCCGTTCAACGAAGTCAAACGCGGACGATCCTGACAGCGTCGCGGGTGAGCGAACGTAAAGTGGCGGCCATGACCGACACCAGCACCGACATCTCCCCCGCCCTGGCGGCATCCCAGGCGTCCTGGGCGGCGGTCCACGCCAACGACCGCGAGGCGTGGCTGGCGCTGATGGCCGACGACGTCCTCATCGAGGATCCCATCGGCCAGGCGCCCACCAACGCCGACGGCACCGGGGTGCGCGGCAAGGCGAAGGTATACGAGTTCTACGACAACACCATCGCCAAGGCCGTCGCGCGCCGGATCACCTGCGAGGAGACGTTCCCGTCGAGCTCCCCACAGGAGATCGCCCACATCCTGAACCTGCACTTCGAGTTCGAGGGCGGCGTCACCAGCGACGTCCGTGGAATCTTCACCTACCGGGTCGACGCGGCCGGTCTGCTGACAAATTTGCGTGGCTACTGGAACATGGACGCCATGAAGTTCGGTCAGGTCGAGCAGCGCTGATCCGCGCGGGCACTCGTCGTGTGTCAGTACTGTGGATGCCGGGACATCCCCCTGCTGCGGGACTACATCGCCGAGCACGAACGCGTCATCAACCACGGCGGCGCGGCCATCAGCGCCTTCGACGTCGGTGATTACCCGCGGGCGCACACCGAACTGGCCGCGATGGCCGCGGAGCTGCGCTCGCACTGGCTCGGCGAGGAGACCGGCCTGTTCGCGGTGATGGGCCGCGACGAGATGTTCCGTGAGCACATCACGCCGCTGATCGCCGAGCATCGCGAACTCGGCGCGCTGCTCGACACCGTCGATGTCACCCGCGCCGAAGACCGCGACCGGGTCCGGGTGGCCTTCGACGAGCTGTACGAACACATCGCCAAGGAGGAGGACGGGCTGTTCCCGGCGGCCCTGACCAACCTCGACGGCGACGAATGGGACACCGCGATCGCTGCCTGGCATCGAGCGCACCCCGGCCGGTCGATGATCGCCGAGGGACAATAGGACGAGCAGGCGCTCCGGCAGCGCAGCACTCGCGCACGAAGGAGCACAGGACAATTCAGGGATACGACGCCGAACTGCGCCGCGAGCGCGGTTATGTGGCCGACCTCTACGCCCGCCTCGACGAGGAGCGGGCCCGCGCCAAACAGCGACACCGCGAGGCGCTGCGCGCCCCGATCGACGCCCAGGACGGCGGCACGCTGGTGCACCGCGACGCCGAGGTGCGCGCGATGACCCAGCGCATCCAGCGCCTCGACGTGGCCGACGACGGACTCTGCTTCGGCCGGCTGGACACCGAGACCGGGGAACGCCGCTACATCGGCCGCCTCGGTCTGTTCGACGACGAGGATTCCTACGAGCCGCTGCTGCTGGACTGGCGGGCCCCGGCGGCGCGCGCGTTCTACGTCGCGACCGCCGCCAGCCCGGAGGGCATGCGGCGTCGCCGCCAGTTCCACACCCGTGGACGGCAGATCGTCGACTTCACCGACGAGTTGCTCGGCCGGCCCGACGCCGAGGAGGCCACCGGCGATGCCGCGCTGCTGGCCGCCGTCAATGCCCCGCGGGGCGAGGGCATGCGCGACATCGTCGCGACCATCCAGGCCGAGCAGGACGAGATCATCCGCCTCGACCACCCCGGGGTGCTGGTCATCGAGGGCGGTCCGGGCACCGGCAAGACCGTCATCGCGCTGCATCGTGTCGCCTACCTGCTCTACACCCAGCGGGAGCGGATGGAACGCCACGGCGTCCTGGTCGTCGGCCCCAACCCCGCCTTCCTCGATCACGTCAGCCGGGTGCTGCCGTCGCTCGGCGAGTCGAACGTGGTGTTCATGACGCCCGGCGATCTGGTGCCCGGGCTGCGGGTGACGGCCGAGGACGGGCCCGAGGCCGCCCGGCACAAGGGTTCGCGCAAGATCCTGGACGTGCTGGCCGCGGCCATCGCCGATCATCAGCGCGTCCCGGTCGAACCGCTGCCGATCGAACTGGCCGACGCCGACGTGCGCATCGACGCCGAGACCGCGCAGTGGGCCATCGAGGAGGCCCGCGCCAGCGAACTGCCGCACAACGAGGCCCGCGCGGTGTTCATCGACGTCGTCACCTGGGTGCTCACCGAGCGGGCGATCGCCAGGATCGGGCGCGGCTGGTTGACCCGCGACGACAAGGCCGCCTGGGAACATCTGCGCGCCGAGTTGCTCGACGAGCTCGACGAACACGCCGGCTTCGCGGCCGCCCTGGACCAGCTGTGGCCGACGTTGACGCCGCAATCGCTGCTCGCGCAGCTCTACACCTGTCCCGAGAGGTTGCGCGCCGCCGGCGCGGACCCGTCGCTGTTCCGGGCCGACGGCGAGGCCTGGACGGTCTCGGATGTGCCGCTGCTCGATGAACTGGTGGATCTGCTCGGCCGCGGCAAGGAGGCCGAAGCTGCCGAGCGGGCCGCCGAGGCCGAACGTCGGGAGGAGGCCGCCTACGCGGCCGGCGTGCTGGACCTGATGATCGACCGCGAGGACCTGATGGACGACGAGGACCACCTGATCGCCCAGGACCTCATCGGCGCCGAGGACCTGGCCGAGCGGTTCACCGAACGCGACCACCGCGAACTGGCCGAACGCGCGGCCGCCGACCGAGACTGGACCTACCGACACGTCGTGGTCGACGAGGCCCAGGAACTCTCCGAGATGGACTGGCGGGTGCTGATGCGGCGCTGCCCGGGCCGGTCCTTCACCGTCGTCGGCGATCTGGCCCAGCGGCGTTCGGCGGCCGGCGCGACGTCGTGGGCCGCGATGCTCGATCCCTATGTGCCCGGGCGCTGGGAGTACCGCCCGCTGTCGGTCAACTACCGCACGCCGGCGGAGATCATGGCCGTCGCCGCGACCGTGCTCGCCGACTTCGCGCCCACGGTCCGGCCCCCGGAATCGGTGCGCGCCACCGGGGTGCGGCCGTGGTCACGGCAGGTGTGCGACGACGACGGGATGGCCGCCGAGATCGAGGCATTCGTCGCCGAGGAGGCCGACCGGGAGGGCACCAGCGTGGTGATCGGACCGGCCGACGCGCCGGGCGCGGTGGCGCCCGCCGACATCAAGGGCCTCGAGTTCGACGCCGTCCTGGTCGTCGAACCCGAGCGCATCCTCGCCGACGGGCCGCGCGGCGCGGCCGAACTCTACGTCGCGCTGACCCGCGCGACGCAGCGCCTCGGCGTCCTGCACCGCGCTCCGCTGCCCCCGGCCCTCAGCGGGTTGGCCACGGGCTAGCACTCACCACTGCGAGAGCTGGCACCGCACGTTGTAGGGATCGTCGTGCTGGGTGACGACCTCGCCGTCGACGGCGATGTCGCAGTGCGCGCCGGGGGCACCCACGGCGCCGCGGGTGGTGCTGCTCACCTGCAGGATCGCCCACTGCGGGTCGGCCAGCGTGGTCTCGAAGACCCAGGGCGCGCCGGGAGCCACGCTCACCTTCTCGCGCTTGGCGTAGGTGTAAGCGTCGGCGTTGAAGGCCTCCATGCTCGCCGGCTGCGTCGTCAGATAGAAGAGGTCGAATTCATACGGCGCCGCCGAGGTGAGCGTGTACCGCACCTGATGTTCTGCCGGTTCGGCCGCTGACGTGCCATGCGTGAACGCAAATGCGGCAGACGCCGCCATCGCAGCCGCGCCGATTCTACGAGTCGCTTTTCCCATGTTCGTCATATCTTTCGACGCTACCGCATCGTTACACCCGAAATTCGGCGCGCGTCCCGGCGACCTCACAGGACGGTGAACGACGGCCCAAGAAGTCGTTAATGCGTTCGTGACATACAGATATTTCACAGAAACACCGGAGCCATAACGTCCGGTCCGACACCCGCCCGGGGTGCTCGCACCGTCGTCCACGAAAGGCTCTCGATGCCCAGTTCTTCGCGTCCCTGTCTGAGAAAGCCGGCGGTCGCCGCGGGCGCCCTGCTCTGCGCCACCGCGCTGACGCTGGCCGGTTGCGGCAGCAAGGCCACCGACACCGTTGCCACCGAGGGCGGCCCCTCCTGCGTGGACACCGACGGCCCCACCATCAAGGTGGGGTCGCTGAACTCGCTGTCGGGCACCATGGCCATCTCCGAGGTGACGGTGCGCGACGCCATCGCGCTGGCCGTCGAGCAGATCAACGCCGACGGCGGCGTGCTGGGCAAGCAGATCGAGGTCGTCGGCGAGGACGGCGCCTCGGAGCCCACCGTGTTCGCCGAGAAGGCCGAGAAGCTCATCAAGGACGACTGCGTGGCGGCGGTCTTCGGCGGCTGGACCTCGTCGAGCCGCAAGGCCATGCTGCCGGTCTTCGAGGGCAACGACGCGCTGCTGTACTACCCGGTGCAATACGAGGGCCTGGAGTCCAGCGACAACATCTTCTACACCGGGGCGACCACCAATCAGCAGATCGTGCCGGCGCTCGATTACCTGAAGGAAAAGGGTGTCACGTCGCTGTACCTGGTGGGCAGCGACTACGTGTTCCCGCAGACCGCCAACCGCATCATCCGGGCCTACGCCGAAGCCAACGACATCGAGATCAAGGGCGAGGACTACACCCCGCTGGGCTCCACCGACTTCTCCACCATCGTCAACAAGGTGCGCGCCTCCGAGGCCGGCGCGGTGTTCAACACGCTCAACGGCGACTCGAACGTGGCGTTCTTCAAGGAGTACACCAACGCCGGGCTGAATCCGCAGACCATGCCGGTGATCTCGGTGTCGATCGCCGAGGAGGAGGTCAAGGGCATCGGGGCGCAGAACATCGACGGGCAGCTGACCGCGTGGAACTACTACCAGAGCATCGACACCCCGGAGAACCAGGCCTTCGTCGCAGCCTTCCAGGACAAGTACGGCGCCGACCGGGTCACCTCCGACCCGATGGAGGCCGCCTACGTCTCGGTGTACCTGTGGAAGAACACCGTGGAGAAGGCGAACTCGTTCGGCGTCAAGGACATTCAGGACAACGCCGACGGCGTGAGCTTCACCGGCCCGGAGGGGCTGGTCACCATCGACGGCGACAATCACCACATCACCAAGACCGCACGCATCGGCGAGATCCGGCCCGACGGGCTGATCTACACCACCTGGGAGTCGCAGGGCCCGATCGAGCCGGACCCCTACCTGGAGTCCTACCCGTGGGCCAGCGGCCTCGCCGGCTGAGCGCCTAAATGGATGTCCTGATCGGGCAGCTGGCAACGGGATTGAGCCTGGGCTCGATCCTGTTGCTGGCCGCCCTGGGGTTGGCGCTGACGTTCGGGCAGATGGGCGTCATCAACATGGCGCACGGCGAGTTCATCATGGCCGGCTGCTACACCGCCTACGTCATGCAGCAGATCGTTTCCAATGCCGGTGCTTCCCTGTTGATCTCGCTGGTAGTGGGGTTCGTGGTGGGCGGTCTGCTCGGGGTGCTGCTGGAGACCACGCTGATCCAGCGGATGTATCACCGGCCGCTGGACACGCTGCTGGTGACGTTCGGTGTCGGGCTGGTCCTGCAGCAGGTGGCCCGCGACCTGTTCGGCGCCCCGGCGGTCAACGTCATCGCCCCGGCGTGGCTGTCCGGCGGTGTCGAGATCTTCGGCACGGTGGTGCCCAAGACCCGGCTGTTCATCCTGGTGCTGGCCATCGCGTGCGTCACGGCGCTGGCCGCGCTGCTCAAGGCCAGCCCGATGGGGCGGCGGATCCGCGCCGTCGTGCAGAACCGGGATCTGGCGGAGACCAGCGGCATCTCGTCGCGACGCACCGACGTCACCACGTTCTTCATCGGCTCGGGCCTGGCCGGGGTGGCCGGGGTGGCGCTGACGCTGATCGGCTCGACGAGCCCGACGATCGGCCAGAGCTATCTGATCGATGCGTTCCTGGTGGTCGTGGTCGGCGGCCTCGGTCAGATCAAGGGCACCGTGATCGCCGCTTTCACGCTCGGATTCCTGAACTCGTTCATCGAGTACAGCACCACCGCGTCGCTGGCCAAAGTGATCGTTTTTGTGCTCATCGTGGTGTTCCTGCAGGCCCGCCCGCAGGGACTGTTCACGGTCCGGACAAGGAGCCTCGTATGAGAAAACTGTTGGGACGCTGGCAGACCTGGGCCGGCTTCGGGGCGGCCGCGGTGCTGCTGTTCGGCCTGGCACCGCTGGTGCTGTCCGAGTTCCGGCTCGGCATGTTCGCCAAGTTCCTGTGCTTTGCCATCGTGGCCGTCGGCATCGGGCTGGCCTGGGGTCGCGGCGGCATGCTGGTGCTCGGCCAGGGCGTGTTCTTCGGTCTCGGCGGCTACATGATGGCCATGCACCTCAAGATCGCCGATGCGCAGTTGCACGGCGACGCGGTGCCGAACTTCATGCAGATCGCCGGGATCCGGGTGCTGCCCGGATACTGGGCACCGTTCGCCTCCCCGCTGTTCACGGTGCTGGCCATCCTGATCGTGCCCACCGCGATCGCGGCCGCACTCGGCTTCGGGGTGTTCAAGCGGCGGGTCAAGGGCGCCTACTTCGCGATCCTGTCGCAGGCGCTGGCCGCGGCGCTGGCCATCCTGCTGGTCGGCCAGACCACCCTCGGTGGCTCCAACGGGCTCAACAGATTCCAGACGTTCTTCGGCTTCACGCTCAACGATCCCGCCAACCGCCGGATGCTGTACTTCATCGCCGCGGGCGTGCTGCTGGCGGTCCTCGCGATCGCGCGACAGCTGATGGTCAGCCGCTACGGCGAGCTGCTGGTGGCCGTGCGCGACGGCGAGGAACGGGTCCGGTTCCTCGGCTACGACCCAGCCAACATCAAGGTCGTGGCCTACAGCGTGGCCGCGTTGTTCGCCGCCATCGCCGGGGCGCTGTTCGCGCCCATCGTCGGGTTCATCGCACCCTCCCAGATCGGCATCCTGCCCTCGATCGCGTTCCTGATCGGCGTCGCGATCGGCGGCCGGACCACGCTGTTGGGTCCGGTGCTGGGCGCGATCGGGATCGCCTGGGCGCAAACGCTGTTCTCCGAACGGTTTCCGTCCGAATGGATCTACGCCCAGGGTCTGCTGTTCATCATCGTCGTCGGCTTTTTCCCCGCCGGGCTGGCCGGGTTGGGTGCGCTGTTCACCCGTCGTCGGCGCGCGGATCGAGCACACGTGGCTCCGGATCCGTTACCCGATCCGGAGCCGGCACCCGAGACGGCGGGGGCACGACTGTGAGCACCGAACTGCGACCGGTGGCCGGCGGCAACGTCGGCATGGGCACCGAGTACCTCGAAGTACGGGGCCTGACCGTCGAATTCGACGGCTTCAAGGCCGTCGACGGCGTCGACCTGACGCTGTTCCAGGGCGATCTTCGGTTCCTCATCGGCCCCAACGGCGCCGGCAAGACCACCGTGATCGATGCGATCACCGGCCTGGTGCCCGGCACCGGCTCGGTGAGCAAGTCCGGCGTCGAGTTGCTCGGCAAGAAGGTGCACCGCATCGCCCGCCTCGGGGTGGGACGGACGTTCCAGACTGCCTCGGTGTTCGAAAAGCTCACGGTGCTACAGAACCTCGATATCGCCGCCGGCGCGGACCGGTCGTGGCGGACGCTGCTGCGGCGGCGCGCGGAGGTGCTCCCGGCGATCGAGGAGGCCCTGGCGACCACCGGGTTGTCCGCACTGGCCGACCGACCCGCCGGCGTGCTGGCGCACGGGCAGAAGCAGTGGTTGGAGATCGGGATGCTGCTGGTGCAGAACGCCGACGTGCTGCTGCTCGACGAACCGGTCGCCGGGATGAGTGCCGAGGAACGCGAGGAGACCGGAAACCTGTTGCGCCGCATCGGCGCCGAACGCACCGTCGTCGTCGTCGAACACGACATGGACTTCATGCGGGCGTTCGCGACGTCGGTGACGGTGCTGGCCCGCGGGCAGGTCATCGCCGAGGGGACGGTGGCCGAGGTCCAGGCCAACCCGAAGGTCCAGGAGGTCTACCTGGGCACCGCGGCCGCGACCGGAATCGAGGACACCCCATGACCCTGCAGCTGATCGATGTGCACGCCGGCTACGGCCGCTCGGAGGTGATCCACGGCGTCAGCCTCGAGGTGCCGACCGACGGCGTGGCCGCGGTGCTGGGCCACAACGGCGCGGGCAAGACCACCCTGCTGCGCGCTGCGGTCGGCCTGCTCAAATGCGGTGCGGGCAAGGTGCTCTTCGACGGCGAGGACATCACCCGGCTGCGGCCCTCGGCGCGGGTGGCGCGCGGGCTGGCCTACGTCCCGCAGGGGCAGCAGTCGTTCGGGCAGTTGACCACCGCCGAGAACCTGCAGGTGGTCGCCGACGGCCGCAAGGGCGGCAAGCAGCTGATCGACGCGCAACTCGACCTGTTCCCCGCGCTGCGCGAGTTGCTGGGCCGCCGCGCCGGGCTGTTGTCCGGCGGTCAGCGCCAACAGCTCGCGATCGCCCGCGCGCTGATCACCCGGCCGCGGACGTTGATCCTCGACGAGCCGACCGAGGGTATCCAGCCGTCGGTGGTCGCCGAGATCGAGCAGGCCATCACCGCATTGACCCGCGGCGGCGACCTGGGCGTGCTGCTGGTCGAACAGCACATCGGCTTCGCGCTGGAGTCGGCGCAGCGGTACTACGTGCTGGAGGCCGGGCGGGTGACGTCCTCCGGTGCCGGTGGCCGCGATTCCGAGGCGGACGTCCGCGCCGCCCTGGCCATCTGATCTCAGCGCGAGCCACCTCAGCGCGAGCCACTCTCAGCGCGAGCGTGCGCGCCCCCGAGCGACACGCCGGGAAATTCTCGTGGTTTGGGCACCCTCGCGCTGGGTCGAGATGGCAGGCTCGCCGCTATGAGCGAAGCGAAGTACGAGATCCTGGCCGACACCGGCGGTCTCGTCGTCACCGACGACGGTCGCCGCGTGGTGGTGATCGACCGGCAGACCGGCCCGGCCAGCATCCTGGCGTTCGTGCTGGGAGTGCTGGGCGTCGTGTTGCTCGGCTTCGGGGTGATCGCCCTGGTGGCCGGCACCGTTTCGACGATCGTTGCGCTCGCGTTCGTCGTGGCCGGACTGCTCGGCGTCGCGGCGACCGTGTGGCTGGTGCGGCAGGTGCGGACGCGTCGCAGCCAACCGCTGGGCAGCTGCCATCCCGCGGCCGTCCTGGACCGCAAGCTCGGGCTGTTCAGCTCCTCCGGCGGCGCGCTGATGCCGCTGGGCGAGGTGCGCTTCGAACGCCGACTGCAGCTGACGTCGAGCTCGCCGAAGCTGGTCGCGGTCACACCGAACGGCACGCGAGTGCTCAAGCGCGGCAGCCCCTTCGACGGCGGTGTCGGCGACGTGCACGACGTGCTGAACGCCGTCGCTCAGGGCCGCTGACGACCGGCGCGAGGGTGCGCAGACCACGAAAAATGGTCGGCGTGTCGCCCGGGGGCGCGCACGCTCGCGCTTGGGGGTAGTTAGAGGCGGGCGAGGAGCTCGGTGACGACGGTGTCGGCCGGGACGTCGACCTGCTCCCCCGCGGCCAGATCCTTCACGCCGACGGTGCCGGTCTCGATGTCGCGGTCCCCGGCCACCAACGCCAGCCGGGCCCCGGAGCGGTCCGCGGCGCGCATCGCACCCTTGAGCCCGCGGTCGCCGTAGGCCACGTCGACCCGGAGCCCGGCGGCGCGCAACTCCGCCGCGAGCACCACCAGCGCGGACTTGGCCTGCTCGCCCAGCGGCACGCAGAACACGTCCACCCGGGAGCTCGCGCCGACGGACTTGCCCTCGGCCTTGAGCGCCAGCACGGTCCGGTCGACACCCAACCCGAAGCCGATGCCGGAGAGATCCTGACCGCCGAGTTGCTGCATCAGCCCGTCGTAGCGGCCGCCGCCGCCGATGCCGGACTGCGCACCGAGGCCGTCGTGGACGAACTCGAACGTGGTCTTGGTGTAGTAGTCCAGCCCGCGGACCATCCGCGGATTGATCTGATACGGCACCCGCAGCGCGTCCAGGTGCGCCAGCACGGTGTCGAAGTGGGTGCGCGCCGAATCCGAGAGGTGATCGAGCATCACCGGGGCCTCGGCGGTCATCGCGCGGACCTCGGGACGCTTGTCGTCGAGCACCCGCAGCGGGTTGATCTCGGCGCGGGCCCGCGTGGCCTCATCCAGATCGAGCTTGAACAGGAAGTCCTGCAACAGTTCCCGATACGCCGGCCGGCAGGTGTCGTCGCCCAGCGAGGTGATCTCCAGCCGGAAGCCGTCCAGCCCGAGCGACCGGAACCCGGCGTCGGCCACGGCGATGACCTCGGCGTCCAGCGCGGGGTCGTCGACGCCGATGGCCTCGATGCCGACCTGCTGCAACTGCCGGTAGCGGCCGGCCTGCGGACGTTCGTAGCGGAAGAACGGCCCCGAGTAGCACAGCTTCACCGGCAACGCGCCACGGTCCAGCCCGTGCTGGATGACCGCGCGCATCACCCCGGCGGTGCCCTCGGGTCGCAGCGTCACCGAGCGCTCACCGCGGTCGGCGAAGGTGTACATCTCCTTGGAGACCACATCCGTGGACTCCCCCACGCCGCGGGCGAACAGGGCGGTGTCCTCGAAGATCGGCAGCTCGATATCGCCGTAGCCGGCGCGGCGCGCGGCCCCGAGCAAACCGTCGCGGACGGCCACGAACTGCGCGGAGTCCGGCGGCAAATAGTCGGGTACGCCCTTGGGGCCCTGAAAGGACGGTGATTCGCTCACGCAGCCTGATCCTTCACGCGTCGAGGTACTTGTTATGGCGACGTTCGTCGCCGATGGTCGTCGAGGTGCCGTGCGCCGGTAGTACCACGGTGTCGTCGTCGAGTACCAGCAGTTTTTCTCTGATCGATCTCAGCAGTTGCCGGCGGTCACTATCGCATCCGGGTCCGCCAACCGTGCGAAAGCCCAGCGTGTGTCCCGTGAACGCGACCCGGGCCGGACCCTCGTCGGTGTCGGCGGTCACCCCGTAGACCAGCGATCCGGCGGTGTGCCCCGGCGCGTGGTCGACCTGGACGGCGACCTCGGCGACCTGGATCTCCCCTTCGGCGAGGTCGCGCAGGATCTCCGGCGGGTCGGTGAGCAGGTCGCGGTCGGCGGGATGCAGATACACCGGGATGTCCCAGCCGGCGCACAGGTCGAACGCCGACCCGGTGACCGCGGGCAGGCCGCTGGTCAGCAGCACCGCGGCCGGAGTCAGCTCGTTCACCGCGAAGTAGTACTCCAGCGTCGGCACGGCGTCCGCACCGGGATCGATGACCAGGGCGGCGCCGCCGGCGCGCGGCGCCACCAGATAGCAGTTCGTCTCGGCGGCGCCGGTGGCAAACCCGGTGATCAGCACGGCACCCAGTGTCCCACCCACCTCACCGCGGGTCGGACAGCGCATCCTCAGGGGCAGCTGGCACACTCGTTTCGAGCACATCCAGCAGGCAGACGTGGGAGGGCATCGGCAGTGCCGACTAACGAACAGCGACGTGAGACCGCCAAACGCAAGCTCGAACGCCAACTCGAGCGGCGCGAGGAGCAGGCCAAGAAGCGCCGGATGATGGCGATCATCGGCGGCGCCACCGCGGTCGTCGTATTGATCGCTGCCGTCGTCGCCACCGTCCTGCTGACCCGGGACGACTCGGCCACGACGGCGGACAGCGGTGCCGGGGACCCGTTCGCCGCCGAATCCGAGCCGCCCAGCGAGCCCGTCGCCGACGGTCAGCTGCCGGCGTTCACCCCGACGGCCGACACCGGCGCCGACTGCCAGTACCCGGCCTCCCGCGAGCCCAGCAAGCCCGTCGACGCGCCGCGCACCGGTGAGGTGCCCACCGAGCCGGCGCAGGTCAGCGCCAGCATGGCAACCAACCAGGGCAACATCGGCCTGATGTTGGACAACGGCAAGTCGCCGTGCACGGTCAACAGCTTCGCCAGCCTGACGCAGCAGGGCTACTTCGACGACACCGTCTGCCACCGGCTGACCACCACCCCGGGCCTGTCGGTGCTGCAGTGCGGCGATCCGACCGGCACCGGCTCGGGCGGGCCCGGCTACCAGTTCGCCAACGAGTACCCCACCAACCAGTACCCCGCCGGCAGCCCGGCCGCGCAGAGCCCCGTGGTGTACCCGCGCGGCACCCTCGCGATGGCCAACGCCGGCCCCGGCACCAACGGCAGCCAGTTCTTCCTGGTCTACGCCGACTCGCAGCTGCCGCCGCAGTACACGGTGTTCGGCACCATCGACGAGACCGGCCTGGGCACCCTGGACCGGATCGCCAACGCCGGCGTCGAGGGCGGGGCCGCTGACGGCGCCCCGGCCAATGAGGTCAGGATCACCTCGCTGGCCCTGGACTGACCGTGGGGCAGCCCGGATATCCGTACGGCCCCGGCTATCCGGGGCCCTACGGGCCGCCGCCGCGACGCCCGACGAACACGATGGCCATCGTGGCGCTGGTCGGCTCGCTGCTGTTCGCGCCGCTGGGCATCGTGTTCGGTCACCTGTCGCTGTCGCAGATCAAGCGCACCGGCGAGGAGGGGCGCGGCCTGGCGATCGCGGCCCTGGCCATCGGCTACGTGATGGTGGCCGCGGTCATCCTGTTCCTGGTGTTCGCGCTGATCCTGATCTCGATGGCGCCGCGCGAGACCAATCCGTACGGCCCGGACGGGTCCACGGGCATCAGCTACAGCGCCTACGCCGCAGAAGTCACCCGGTAGACGTCGTAGACGCCCTCCACGTTGCGGACCACGTTCAGCACGTGGCCGAGGTGCTTGGGGTCGCCCATCTCGAAGGTGAAGCGGCTGACCGCAACCCGGTCGTCGGAGGTGGTCACCTGCGCGGAGAGGATGTTGACCTTCTCGTCGGCGAGCACCCGGGTGACATCGGAGAGCAGCCGGTGCCGGTCGAGGGCCTCCACCTGGATGGCCACCAGGAACACCGAGGTGGGGCCCGGGGCCCACTTGACGTCGATGATGCGCTCGGACTGCTCCTGTAGCGAGGCGGCGTTGGTGCAGTCGGTGCGGTGCACGCTGACGCCCCCGCCGCGGGTCACGAAGCCCATGATCTCATCGCCGGGCACCGGGGTGCAGCACTTGGCCAGCTTGGAGAGCACGCCCGGCGCGCCGGGCACCGAGATGCCGACGTCATCGCTACTGCGTTGGCGCACCGGCAGATTCGACGGGGTGGACCGTTCGGCGATCTCATCCTCGGCGTCGTCGGCGCCGCCGAGGTGCGCGATGAGCCGCTGCACCACGTGCTGGGCGGAGATGTGGCCCTCGCCGACGGCGGTGTAGAGCGCGGAGACATCGGCGTAGTGCAGTTCGCGGGCCAGGGCGCCCATCGACTCGCCGTTGACCACGCGCTGCAGCGGTAGTCCGCCGCGGCGCACCTCGCGGGCAATGGCGTCCTTACCGGATTCCAGCGCCTCCTCGCGGCGTTCCTTGGCGAACCACTGCCGGATCTTGGCCTTGGCCCGCGGCGAGACCACGAAGCCCTGCCAGTCCCGCGTCGGCCCGGCATTCGGCGCCTTCGAGGTGAAAACCTCGACCACTTCCCCGTTTTCGAGCTTGCGCTCCAACGCCACCAACCGACCGTTGACCCGGGCCCCGATGCAACGGTGCCCCACCTCGGTGTGCACGGCGTAGGCGAAGTCCACCGGGGTGGATCCGGTGGGCAGCGTGATCACGTCACCCTTCGGGGTGAACACGAAGATCTCCTGCACCGCCAGGTCGTAGCGCAGTGATTCGAGGAACTCGCCGGGGTCGGCGGCCTCCCGCTGCCAGTCGAGCAGCTGACGCATCCACGCCATGTCATCGATCTCGGCGGCGGCGTGGCTGACCGGAACTCCGTTGCGGCCCTTGGCTTCCTTGTAGCGCCAGTGCGCGGCGATCCCGTACTCCGCGGTGCGGTGCATGTCGCGGGTGCGGATCTGCACCTCCAGTGGCTTGCCCTCCGGACCCACCACCGTGGTGTGCAGCGACTGGTACACGCCGAACCGCGGCTGGGCGATGTAGTCCTTGAACCGGCCCGCCATGGGCTGCCACAGCGAGTGCACCACGCCGACGGCGGCGTAACAGTCCCGGATCTCGTCGCACAGGATCCGCACGCCCACCAGGTCGTGGATGTCGTCGAAGTCGCGGCCCTTCACGATCATCTTCTGATAGATCGACCAGTAGTGCTTCGGACGACTCTCGACGGTGGCGTCGATCCGCGAAGCATTCAGCGTGGCAACGATTTCCGTGCGCACCCGCGCCAGGTAGGTGTCGCGTGACGGCGCCCGGTCGGCGACCAGCCGCACGATCTCCTCGTACCGCTTGGGGTGCAGGATGGCGAACGACAGGTCCTCGAGCTCCCACTTGACGGTGGCCATCCCGAGCCGGTGCGCCAGCGGCGCAATGACTTCCAGCGTCTCGCGGGCCTTGCGGGCCTGCTTCTCCGGCGGCAGGAACCGCATGGTGCGCATGTTGTGCAGCCGGTCGGCGACCTTGATCACCAGCACCCGCGGGTCGCGGGCCATGGCGATGATCATCTTGCGGATGGTCTCGGCCTCGGCCGCCGTCCCGAGCACCACCCGGTCCAGCTTGGTCACGCCGTCGACGAGGTGGGCGACCTCCTCGCCGAAGTCATTGGTCAGCGTCTCCAGCGAATAGCCGGTGTCCTCGACGGTGTCGTGCAGCAGCGCGGCGACCAGGGTGGTGGTGTCCATGCCGAGTTCGGCCAGGATGTTGGCGACGGCCAGCGGATGGGTGATGTACGGGTCGCCCGAGCGCCGCATCTGGCTGGCGTGCCGCTCCTCGGCGACGGTGTAGGCGCGCTGCAACATCGACAGGTCGGCCTTGGGGTAGATCTCGCGGTGCACCGCCACCAGCGGTTCCAGCACCGGGTTGATGGTGCTGCGCTGCGAGGTCATCCGCCGGGCCAGCCGGGCCCGGACCCGTCGCGACGCGCTGGTGGGCGGCCGTTCCGAGGCCGGCGCCGGCGCGGATTCCGCCGGCGGCACGGCCACGGGACTGTTCTCCACGGCCGCCACCGACTGCTGCTCCTCGGCCACGTCCGTCACCTCCGCTCACACCGAACGCCTGAGCACCCCAGACTAGTCCCCGCTACCTCACACGGTGTGCAGGCTGGTCACCGACAACGGCGCGACCGCCGCGCGTCCGCCCAGTTCCGCGAGCTCCAGCACCACCGCGGCACCCGGAACCGTGGCCCCGGCGTGCTGCAGCAGGCGCACCGCCGCGGTCAGGGTGCCCCCGGTGGCCAGCACGTCATCGACGACGAACACCGAGCGGCCGGCCAGGTCGATGCCGTCGGCCGGGATCTCCAGCGTCGCGGTCCCGTACTCGAGGGTGTACTGCTCGCGGTGCACCGGCGGCGGCAGCTTGCCGCCCTTGCGCACGGCCAGGACGCCGGTCCCCATCTTGATGGCCACCGCGGCGCCGAGCAGGAAACCCCGCGCGTCCAGGCCCGCGATCAGATCGGCGCCGGCCGCGGCCTCGGCGAGCGCGCAGGTCACCGCGTCCAGGCCGCGACTGTCGGCCAGCAACGGGGTGAGGTCCTTGAACAGCACGCCGGGTTCCGGGAAGTCGGCGACCTCCCGGGTCAGCGTCGCGACCAGCGCGCCGATATCGGTATCGCTCATTTGCGCAGGACCCAGCGGTCCATGTTCCAACCCGCGCCCCAGCGGGTCGGGTTGCTGCTCACCGCGTAGGTCTTCGACGAGATCAGCAGGGTGCGCTGCTGGCGGTACAGCGGCAGCGTGGGCATGTCGGCCCACAGCACCGGCGCCCCCTCGGCCAGCAGCCGGGATTGTTCCTTGGGGTCGACGGTGACCGCCAGCGCGCTGATGATCCCGTCGATCCGGCCGTTGGCGTAGCGCGACAGGTTGTCGCCGTTGCCCGCGAACAGCGTGTAGGCGTCGACGGCCGAGGCCCCGCTGGACCCGGCGCCGGTGGCGCCGCCCGTGCTGGCGATCAGGACGTCGATCTGCCCCTCCAGCAGGGACTGCGGCCCGACGTTCTCCCCGCCGGCGTCCTGGACCGTGATGCCGGCCGGCGCGCACGTCTTGGCGATCGAGCCCACGGTGGCCGCCAGGCGCGGGTTCGGCGTCTGGTAGCCGATGCGGACGTTCAGTGGCTCGCCGTCGAGGGCCTCGCGGGCGGCATCCGGGTTGCCGATCAGGAACTGGCCGGCCTCGGGGATCCCCTCGGCCTGGGTCAGCGCGTCCTCGGCGGCGGTGTTGAGTCGTGAATTGCTCACCGGCGTTTCGGCATTGCGGGCGATCGCGTCGCGCGGGGTGCAGAAAGCCACCGCGCGGCGGGCGGCAACGTCGGCCAGCGGGCCCTGCGGCGCGAAGATCAGCTGTTCGATGCCGGCCGAGGCGAACTCCACCACTTCGTAGCCGTCGGGCGTGGTCAGCGTGCCCGACGAACCGGCGGCGATGTCGACGACGTCGAAGGTGGCGTCGTTGACCCGGTCCTGGACCTCGATGCCGTGCGGCCAGACCGTCACCCGCGGCGTCTCCGCCGCCGGACCCCACCACTTCTCGTTGGTCACCAACACCACGGAGCCGTCCTCGCGCACCGCCTCGATCCGGTAGGGCCCCGAGGACGGGAAGTGCTTGAGGTCGATGCCGGGCTTCAGATCCCACAGGGTGTTCCACAGCCCGGCGATCCGGTCGACCTGCGCGATGTCGTTGACCTGGATGGCCTTGGTGACCCCACCCTCGCCCAGGCCCAGTTCATCGGCGATCACGTGGGCGGGCATCAGGCTGGTCGCGGTGAACAGCTGGGTGAACTCGGCGAAGTTGCGGTCGACCGCGAACGACACCCGGGCCCGCTTCTGGCCCGGCGCGCAGTCGATGGTGGCGATGTCGATGTAGCCGGCGCGGCTGGCCGACTGGAACGCCGGGAACCGGCCGGACTGGGCGGCCCAGGTCAGCACCATGTCGTCGCACGTGATGGGCTTGCCGTCGGAATACACCGCGTCGTCGGCGATCTGGTAGTCGAGCACCAGCGGTTCGCGCCCGACCACCGAGATGGAGCCGAAGTCGTGATCGGCCACCACCTGACCGTCGGGACCGTGGTAGCCGAACCCACTGAGCACCCGGCCGAACGCCTGCGGGCCCGCGGAGGCGGCGCCGACGACGGTGTTGGTGTTGTAGGTGATCAGCGTGCCGTCGACGGCGTAGTTGATCTCGTCTTGGGCGCCGCTGCCGCAGCCGACCAGCGACGCCACCAGCACGGCGATCGCCGCCACCGCCACGGCGGCGGGCCGTCGTCGGATTCGCGCCATGATCACACCTACGGTCGCGGGTTGCGCTTACCCGAGGGGCGGCCGGTGCGCTTGGCCGAGGGCCGCGACGGCCGACTCGGACGCGCCCCGGGGGCCGGCGTGCCGGCCACCGCCGCCGCGGGTTCGCCGGACTCGTCGGCCTTCGACGCGGTGTCGTCGTCGCGCCCCTTATCGCCGCGCCCCTTGTCGGCGGACCCCTTGTCGGCGGGCTCATCGGCGTCGGTGTTGCCGGCCGCGCGGGCGCGCTTGCGCTCCACCCGCCGGGTGTGGTTGCGCACCTTCTCGGTGCGCTCGCGCAGCGACACCAACAGCGGGGTCGCGAAGAAGATCGACGAGTAGGTGCCGACGATGACGCCGACCAGCTGCACCAGCGCCAGGTCCTTCAGCGTGCCGACGCCCAGCAGCCACACCGCGACCACGATGAGCGCGATGATCGGCAGCACCGAGATGACGCTGGTGTTGATCGAGCGCATGAAGGTCTGGTTGACCGCGAGGTTGGCCTGCTCGGCGTAAGTGCGCCGCGTGGTGTGCTCGAAGCCCTCGGTGTTCTCCTCGACCTTGTCGAACACGATGACCGTGTCGTAGAGCGAGAAGCCGAGGATGGTGAGCAGGCCGATGACCGTCGCGGGGGTGACCTCGAAGCCCACCAGCGCATAGATTCCAGCGGTCACGATCAGGTCGAAGAACATCGTGGCCATGGCGGCGATGGCCATGTAGCGCTCGTAGCGCAGCGTGATGTAGACGGTGACGATCAGGACGAACACCAGCAGCGCGATCAGCGCCTTCTGGGTGATCTGCCCGCCCCAGGTTTCCGAGACCACCGAGTCGCTGACCGCCAGCGGGGTGGGCTGCCCGTCGGCACCCAGGGGCTGGAACGCCTCGAAGAGGGCCTCGCGCAGCGCGGCCGTCTGCTCGTTGTCCAGGCTCTCCGAGCGGATCTGCACGGTGGCCGAGGCACCGCTGCCCACGATGACCACCGATTCCGGCTCGGTGCCGATGGTGTCGCTGAAGACGGTCTCGACCTGCTCGACGGTGACCTCGCCGCGCGGCATCGACACCTTGGTGCCGCCCTCGAAGTCGATACCGAAGGTGAAGCCGCGCAACAGCATTGCCCCGATGGCGATCGCGACGATCAGGCCGCTGACGATGAACCACATCTTGCGCCGGCCGACGACCTCGAAGGCGCCGGTGCCGGTGTAGAGGCGGGTGAAGAAGCCGTGCTGCGGCAGGGCGGCGTCGGTGGCCGGGGCCTCCTCGGCGTTACTCTCGGTCACTTCGAGGTCGGAATCTGTTGTCATCTCGCTCTTCTTGCTGGCCACCGCGTTACCCCCGTCCCGCCGAATTCGCGGCCGCTCGACGTTCGCGGGCGATCTGCTGCACCGCGCCGAGGCCGTTGAACGCCGGCTTGGCCATGGTCGCCGACTTGGACGCCAGGTACACCAGCGGCCAGGTCACCAGGAACACCACGACGACGTCGAGGATGGTGGTCAGGCCCAACGTGAAGGCGAAGCCCTTGACCTGACCGACGGCCAGGAAGTAGAGCACCGCGGCGGCGATGAAGCTGACCGCGTTGCCGGACAGAATGGTCTTGCGGGCGCGCGCCCAACCGCGGGGTACCGCGGAGCGGAATGTTCGGCCCTCTCGGATCTCGTCCTTGATGCGTTCGAAGAACACCACGAACGAGTCGGCTGTCATACCGATACCGATGACCAGACCCGCGATACCGGCAAGGTCCAGCGTGTAGCCGATGTATCTGCCCAGCAACACCAGTAGCGCGTAGACGAATGCGCCCGAGGCGACCAGGGACAGCGCCACCAGCACGCCGAGCGCGCGGTAGTAGAGCAGCGCGTAGGCCAGCGTCAGGACCAGGCCCACCGCGCCGGCGATCAGGCCGGCCCGCAGCGAGGACAATCCGAGTGTGGCGGAGACGGTTTCGGCCTCCGAGGACTCGAAGGACAGCGGCAGCGAACCGTACTTGAGCACGTTGGCCAGCTCCCGGGAGCTGGTGGCGTTGAAATCGCCGGTGATCTGGGTGCGGCCGCCGGGGATGGCCTGGCGGATCTGCGGCGCGCTGACCACCTGAGAGTCCAGCGTGAACGCGGTCTGGGTGCCGACGTTGGCCGCGGTGAAGTTGGCCCACGTGTCGACGGCGCCGCCGGTGAACTCCAGGTCGACGACGTACTGGCCGCCCTGCTGATCGAAGCCGGAGGTCGCGTTCTTGATGTCCTCACCGCTGATGATCGACGGGTCCAGGACATAGACGGTGGTGTGGTCGGTGGAGCAGGTGACCAGCGGCAGCGCGGGGTCGTCGTTGCCGGCGAGCACGTCCTCCTGGCCGCACCGCTCGGCCACATACGGCACCGCCAGATACATCAGGATGTTCTGGTTGGCGTTCTGGCGCAGCTGCTTCTCAAAGTTGATCCGGCCGGCCAGGTCCTTGCGGGCATCCGGCGCGGTGGCTGCATCGTCGGTGGCTGCATCGTCGGTGGCCGGCGGGGCGTCCGGGGCCTCGTCCGGATTCGGTGCCGGGGTGGGGCTGGGCGCGGGCTCCAGCGGATAGGGCCGGGGTTGCGGGGCCGGAGCCTCGGCGGGCGGGGCCGGCGGCGGCACCTGCTCGGCGGGCAGGCCCGGCATCTCGGGCGCTCCGGGCATACCCGGCATGCCCGGCAGCCCGGGCATACCCGGCAATCCGGGCTCCTGCCCGGGTGCCTCCGCACCGCCCTGCTCGGCGGCCGCGCGCAACTGGTCGACGGGGATCGCCTGGACGACGGGGCGGACGAACAGCCGCGCGGTCTGACCGAGGTTGCGCGCCTCGTTGCCGTCGTTACCCGGGACGGTGATCACCAGGTTGTCGCCGTCGATGATCACCTCGGATCCCGAGACACCCAGGCCGTCGACGCGCGAGGTGATGATCTGCTGCGCTTGCTGCAGGGCTTCCCGGGTGGGCGCGGAGCCGTCCGGGGTGCGCGCGGTCAGCGTGACGCGGGTACCACCTTGTAGATCGATGCCCAGCTTGGGCTGGGCCTGCTTGTCCCCGGTGAAGAACACCAGCAGGAATGCGCCGATGAGCAATACCAGGAACAGCGACAGGTAGCGGTACGGATGCACCGGCGCCGTAGACGATGCCACGTTTTTGTGTCTCCTCCGAGTTCGTCCCGGGCGGTCGGTTCGCCCGCAACCGCAAAGGGTACGTGCCCGCCCCTTCGCTCAGTTGTCTGTCAGCGGCCGGTGTCGAAGGACGTGTCGCTGTCGGTGGTCTCGATCTCGTCTTCGGGCTCGTCGACCTCGGGCTCGATCTTGTCGCGGATGGCCAGCTTCATCCAGGTCGTGACCACTCCCGGGGCGATCTCCAGGTCGACGTTGTCGTCGGTGATCCCGGTGATGGTGGCCTGCAGGCCGGAGGTGGTGTGGACCCGATCACCGATGCGCAGCGATTCGTGCAGGTCGATGGTGGCCTGCATGGCCTTGCGCTGACGGCGGGACGCGAAGAACATGAACGCGCCCAGGATGATGATCAGCGGTAACAGAGTGATGATTTCCATGACGTTCCAACGTCTCCTCGAGCTTGTGCAGCGGTCTGTGGTGAAGTCGCGTCCCGCTTGCTCGGCAGCAGGTCAACGGGCCTCGTATGTGCATAGTGTGCCATTGCGGCACGACGGTAATCCCGACCGGTCGCCCTGAGCTCACGCCGTGGCGCAAAACGCGGTCTGGCTTACGTGTGGCCAGACTACGCTCGAGGCGTGATCGACCTGGAACAGAGCCGTCTGCTCGTCACCGAAATCCCCGGCCCCCGCTCGCTCGAACTGGCCGCCCGCCACAAGACCGCCGTGTCCGCGGGCATCGGCACCGTCATGCCGGTGTACTGCGCGCGCGCCGCCGGCGGCATCATCGAGGACGTCGACGGCAATCGGCTGATCGATCTGGGTTCGGGCATCGCGGTCACCACGATCGGCAACGCCGCGCCCCGGGTCGTCGAGGCGGTCGGGGCCCAAGCTGCCCGGTTCACCCACACCTGCTTCATGGTGACGCCCTATGAGGGCTACGTCGCCGTCGCCGAGCACCTCAACCGGCTGACCCCGGGATCGGGCGAGAAGCGGTCGGTGCTGTTCAACTCCGGAGCCGAGGCCGTGGAGAACGCCGTCAAGATCGCCCGCTCCTACACCGGCAAGCAGGCCGTCGTCGCGTTCGACCACGCCTATCACGGCCGCACCAACCTGACGATGGCGCTGACGGCGAAGTCGATGCCCTACAAGAGTGGGTTCGGCCCGTTCGCGCCGGAGATCTACCGCGCGCCGCTGTCCTACCCCTACCGCGACGGTCTGGTCGACAAGGAGTTGGGCACCAACGGCGAGTTGGCCGCCGAGCGCGCCATCGACGTCCTCGACAAGCAGATCGGCGCGGCCAACCTGGCGGCGGTGGTCATCGAGCCCATCCAGGGCGAGGGCGGGTTCATCGTCCCGGCCCCCGGTTTCCTGCCCGCTCTGCTGGCCTGGTGCCGGGACAACGAGGTGGTGTTCATCGCCGACGAGGTGCAAACCGGTTTCGGCCGCACCGGGGCGATGTTCGCCTGTGAGCACGAGGGCATCGAACCCGACCTGATCTGCACCGCCAAGGGCATCGCCGACGGACTGCCGCTCTCGGCGGTGACCGGCCGCGCCGAGATCATCGACGCGCCGCACGTTTCCGGCCTCGGCGGCACCTATGGCGGCAACCCGATCGCATGTGCGGCCGCGTTGGCGACCATCGAGACCCTCGAAGCCGACGGGCTGCTCGAGCGGGCCCGGCAGATCGAGACCCTGATGAAGGACCGGCTGGGCCGGCTGCAGGCCGACGACGACCGCCTGGGCGACGTCCGCGGCCGCGGCGCGATGATCGCCGTCGAGTTGGTCAAGACCGGCACCGCCGAACCGGATCCGGAACTGACCAAGAAGCTGGCCGCGGCCGCGCACGCCGCCGGTGTGGTGGTGCTGACCTGCGGCACCTACGGCAACGTGCTGCGGTTCCTGCCGCCGCTGACCATCAGCGACGAATTGCTCGTCGAGGCGCTCGACGTGCTCGCCCTGGTGCTGGCCGACCTGTAGCCGTCAGTGCGGCACCGGGGTGTGCCGCCGGTGTAACCGATCGGACACCCGCTCCTTGAAGCTGGGCCGGGTCCGGCGAACGGTGGTCGGCTCGGGCACCGCCTCGCCGTTGCGCTCCCCCACCCGGTGCGGTTCGTCGTGGGCGGCCACCACGGGGGCCCCGTGGTCCACCTCGTCGTGGTCCACACCGCGGTGGTCCACAGTGACGCGGCGCTCGGCGTATTCGAGATCCCGCACGGTGCGCACCGAGAGCCGGCCCACCGCCGCGGCGCCCAGGAACACGATGAACGCGCCCAGCGCCGAGAAATAGGCCAGCTCCAGCGCCACGGTCTTGGCTGGTGTCGCCGCGGCCGGAACCCCGATCTCACCGACGTTGAGCGTCGAGGCGAAAGCGCGGCCCACGATGAACCACACCCCGGCGGCCACGGCCAGCCAGGCACCCAGCATGGCGGTGGCGCGGTTTCGCGTCATCAGCAGCATCAGGCCGCCGACCACGGCCACCGCGCCGGGCAGCACCTCGAGCCAGCCGCGGGCCTCGGTCCAGACCCACGCCCGGTCCGGGGAGTAGGCGAAGTTGAAGTAGGGCCCCACGAACGGGATCAGCGCTCCCCAGATACCCAGCAGGACCAGCAGCAGCCCGCTCGCCGCCCCGCGGCTACGGGCGATGTGGAACCGGCCTCCGCGAGGACGTGCCGGCGTGTCGTTGGTGTTCATGATTTCTCCCATCGCTGCCGATGGGCATACCCGGAATCAGGCGGCGTGACCCACGATCTCGATGGCGATGTGGGTTTCGATCTCGCTGATGTCGACCGTTTTCGGGCCGGGCAACGGCGGCGCGGTGCAGTGATGCCGCGCCCCGGTCGGGGTGATGAACTCGGTGGCGTGCCGCCCCTGGTCGTCCACCGCGGCCGCGGCCTTCCACCCGCCGGCCTCCTTGGCGTAATTGCACGCCTCGCACAGGCCCTGCCCATTGACCCCCGAAGTCGCCCCGCCGCCCGCGGCCGGAGCGACATGGTCGGTGTGGCGGATCGGGGCATCGCAATACGGCATCCGACAAGTGTCGTCGCGCAACTCGATGAACTCGGCCAACCCCTTCGGGAAGATCCGGGCCCGCGACTCCATCGCCACCAGCGCCCCTGAAACCGGATGCTTGTACAGCCGCCGCAACATCGCCCGGGACCGCTCATCCTCGACCGCCCCGCGCACCAACTGCCGCGCCACCCCGGCCGGCACCGGCCCGTAGCCGGCCACCCGCGCGGGGTGCTCATCGCCGGCCAGCAGCGACTCATCGGAGATGACCAGGTTGACCGCGATCGGAGTGGGCACCTCAGCCGGCTGACCGGTCACCCGCTCCACCAGAGTGTCGGCCATCACCTGCCCCCGGGACCGCCCATCACAGGTCACGTCGGCCCCCCGCTTCAGCGCGGCATACACCGACACGCCTTGGGCAACCGGCAACAAC
>JAEWRC010000041.1 GCA_023460175.1 Actinomycetes bacterium | reverse complement strand
CTCCAGGAACGCGGCGGCCGCGGCCACCCCGCCCCGACTCTGGGCCCGACCGGCGGAGGCCTCGAGTTGGGCGGCCACCGCGTCATCGGTGCCCGCGGTGGCGTTGGCGGCGTGCCACGCCCGCCGGTCGGGGTCGGCCTGCGGGTCCGTGGCCAGGGCCAGCGCGCGGTGGATTGCCCTGCGGTCCACCAGATCCGCCGCGGCATAGGCGGCCGATCGGACCAGCGGATGATGGAACCGCATGCGCGCGCCGAACTCGATGACCCCGGCGGCCTCGGCGGGACCGAGCGCCTCGACGGGGATACCGAGGTGTGCTGCCGCGCGCTGGAACAGCGCCGTATCGCCGACGGGTTCGGCCGCCGCCGTCAACACCAGCCGTTGAGTGTCGGCCGGCAGCAACCGAATTCGACGGACGAAGCTCTCCTCGAGCTGTCCCGCCGACGGCCGCGCCCCGGCGCTGCCGAACCCCCCGGCCAGTTCCGCCGGGGAGAAGTTGCGCGGCACCTCCAGCACGGCCAGCGGATTGCCGCGCGTCTCGGCCACGATGCGGTCGCGCACGCGTTCGTCGAGCCGCCCCAGCACCACCGCGTCCAGCAAGGCGCGCGCGTCGCTGTCGGACAGACCGTCGAGGCGCAATTCGGCCAGCCCGGTCAGCACCGCGGGCCCGCCGTCGCGCACCGCGAACACCACGCCGACCGGTTCGGCCAGCAGCCGCCGGGCCACGAAACCCAGCGTCTGCACCGACACCTGATCCAACCACTGCGCGTCGTCGACGACACAGAGCACGGGCTGCTGCTCGGCGGCGCTGGCCAGCAGGCTCAGGACCGCCAACCCGACCAGGAATCGGTCGGGTGCCGGACCCACGCCGCGACCGAAGGCCACCGCCAGGGCTTCGCGCTGCGGTTCGGGCAGTTCGGCGGTGTGGTCCAGCAACGGCGCGCACAGTTGGTGCAGACCCGCGAAGGCCAGTTCCATATCGGACTGCACACCCGCCACCTGCGCGATCCGAAAGCCGGCCGAACCGGCGCACTCCGACACGAAGTCGAGCAGTGCACTCTTGCCGATCCCGGCCTCGCCGCGCAGCACCAGCGCCTGTCCGCAGCCGGAGCCGACGTCGGCCACCAGGGTCTGCAACTCGGCGCGCTCCCCGTCGCGCCCGCGCAGCAGCGATGCCCGATCCTCGCGTGTCATGGGCCTCACCGCGTCCGCTGTCGGGGACGGATTACCCGCAAATATTAGCGAGCGGCGGACGATTTCGTCTCAGGTCGCCGAGCCACCGCCGTCGACGTGCAGGGTGGTGCCGGTGATGAAGCTGGCGTCCGGACCGGCCAGGAACACGACGGCCGCGGCGATCTCCGCCGGATCGGCGGTGCGGCCCAGCGGCAGCGCTCTGCCCAATTCGTCGTTGACCGCGCCCCATTGGGCCACCACGCCTTCGGTGTCGGTGGGGCCCGGCGCCACGCAGTTGACCCGGACGCCACGGCCGCCGAATTCGACGGCCCAGGTGCGGGTCAGTGCTTCCACCGCGGCCTTGGAGGCGCTGTAGGTCGACGCGCCCGGGACACCCTTGCCGGCGACCATGCTGGTGATGTTGACGATGCTGCCCGACCCGCGGTCGAGCATCCCGGCGGCCAGCCCGGCGGTCAGGAAGTAGGTGCCCAGCACGTTGGTGTCGAAGGTCTGCTCGAAGGCGTCGACGCGTTGGTCGACGGTCAACGCCGCCGGGAAGCTGGCGGCGTTGTTCACCAGGATGTCGATATCGCCGCTGTCGCGCACCAGGTTTCGCACCGAGTCGATATCGGCGAGGTCGGCCTGCGCGAACCGGGCGTGCTCGCCGATGCCGGCCAGGGCCTCTTGGCCGCGGCGTTGATCGCGTCCCGAGACGATCACCCGGGCGCCGGCCCGGGCCAACAGTTGCGCACACGCCAGACCGATGCCGGCGGTGCCGCCGGTGACCAGGGCCGCGCGGCCGTGCAGTGGCTCCATGAGATTTCTCCTTCGTCGGTTCAGGCGGCCGTGAGTTGCTCACGCAGGCGCTGCCGGGCCCGGGAGACCCGCGACATCGCGGTGCCCACCGGGGTGCCCATCAGGGCGGCGACCTCGAGGTAGGTGTAGCCCGCCACCTCGGCGTAGTAGACCGCCGTCCGGAAGTCCTCCGAGAGGGCGCCCAGCGCCGCTTCGAGTTCGGGTCCCGGCAGAGTGGCGAGCACCGCGGCCTCGGCCGAGTGAGCGGACGCGGGTCGGGTCGCCGCGGCCCGGGCGAGGTCGTGTTCGGTCAGCGCATCGAAGGACACTTCGGCGGGCCGACGTTGCCGGTGCCGGAACGCACTGACCCACTGGTTGTGCAGGATTCGGAACAACCACGCGTTCAGGTTGGTGCCGGCCTGGAAGCCGTCGAAGCCCGCGTAGGCGCGCAACAGCGTGTCCTGCAGCAGGTCCTCGGCGTCGGCTTCGGTGCGGGTCAACCGGCGCGCGGCGCGCAGCAGCGCGGCGCGGTACGGCAGCACGTCGGTCTCGAAGTGCCCCGCCGCGGCGGTGGCCGTCGCCTCTCGCATCTTGGCTCCTTCGGTAGCGCGGAAGTTGTTGTCGCTTCGCCTATCCGACCGGCCACCGCCCCGCGTTGTGACAGCGGGATTGCGACGTCACAGAGTGCCGTCGCGGCCGGTCGTAACTGTGACTGCTCGATTCGCGAAAGGAGACCGGCATGCGCATCGTCGTCATCGGCGGCACCGGCCTGGTGGGTTCGAAGCTGGTGGATGTTCTGACCGGCCGGGGCCATCGGGCCGTCGCCGCATCCCCGCGCACCGGGGTCAACTCCGTGACCGGCAAGGGGCTGACCGAGGCACTGACCGGCGCCGACGTGGTGGTCGACGTATCGAACTCGCCGAGTTTCGACGACGCCGCGGCCACGGAGTTCTTCCGCACCTCCACCACGAACCTGCTGACCGCCGAGCGACTCACCGGCGTCACCCATCACGTCGCCCTGTCGGTCGTCGGCACCGAGCGCCTGGCCCCGCAGAGCGGCTACTTCCAGGCGAAGCTGATGCAGGAGGAGTTGATCGGCACCGGCCCCATCCCCTACTCCCTGGTCCGTGCGACGCAGTTCTTCGAGTTCCTGCCCGCCATCGCCGATGCGGGGACCGCGGCGGATACCGTCCGACTCCCCCCGGCGTTGATCCAGCCGATGGCCGCCGTCGACGTCGCCGAGGCGCTGGCCGGCATCGCGCTCGGAGATCCCGTCGACGGCGGCATCGAGATCGCGGGTCCGCAGCGGTTCGCGCTCGACGATCTGATCCGCGCGCTGTTCACCGCGCGCGGTGACCGGCGCGCGGTGCTGCGCGACGCCGACGCGAAGTACTGGGGCATCGACGTCAGCGAGCGCACGCTGATTCCCGGCGACGGCGCGAGGGTGTTCGGCACCCGCCTCGCGGCGTGGCTCGACGCCTGACTATCCGGGCTGTGCGGTGGTGAGCTGCCAAGCGGCCAGCCTGGTCCCGAACAACGTCGCGTCGGCGCCCGGGGTCAGGGTGTCGGTCTTCAGTGCAGCGCCCCAGTAGCGGGCCGTCGGATCCGTTTGGACCGTGCGGGGGGCCCGGCGCGCCGCCAAGGTGGTGCGTGCGAGTTCGTCGAGTCGGAACCGTTGTGGGCCGGCGACTTCGAGCACGCCGTTGCGCGGGGCCGCGAGCGCGGCGTCGGCCACCGCCTCGGCGACGTCGGCCGAGGCGATCGGCTGAAAGTCCACCGGCGCCAGCCGCACGGCGTCACCGTCGGTGGCCGCATCGATGATCCCCGTGATGAATTCGTAGAACTGGGTGGCGTGCACGATGGAATACGGCACACCCGATTCGGCGATCAGCTGTTCCTGCAGCTGCTTGGCGGCGAAATAGCCGCTCTCGGCAGCCAATTCGCCGGTGCCAACCACCGACAGCGCCACGTGGTGGCCGATGCCGGCCGCCTGCTCCGCGGCCAACAGATTGCCGGTGGAGGTGCGGAAGAATGCCACGGCGGCGTCCCGGTCGAAGGACGGCGAGTTGGACACGTCGACCACGACGTCGGCGCCCGAAAGGACTTCCGCCAGACCCGTGCCTGTGATGGTGTCGACCCCGGTGCTGGGTGCGGCCGCCACGGCCTGCTCGCCGCGTTCGGTGAGCAACCGCACCACTTGGGAACCGATCAGGCCGGTCCCTCCGATTACGACGATCTTCATGTTCGGCACCCTCTCGTCCACGCTGCCCGACCCCGATGGCCGGGCAGTCGTCAACTAAGACCGAACAGAGCCGCGATTCGTGACAGCGCGGGTCAGGCGTACTTGGGGGCGCGCTTGTTCAGGAACGCGTCGATCCCCTCGCTGCCGTCGGCGCTGTCGGCGTTCGCGGAGATCAACCGCGCCTCGAGATCCATCTGGGTCTCGATGTCGTTGTCGAACGTCGCCAGCAGCAGCGTCTTGACCGCGGCGGCCGAACCGGCCGCGCCCGAGGCGATTTCGTTGGCCAGGGCGTCGACGCGCGCGGTGAACTCGTCGTCGGCCACCACGTAGTTGACCAGGCCCCACTGCTCGGCCTCGGCCGCGGACAGCTTGCGGTTGGTGAGCATGAGGTCGCCGGTGCGGCGCACGCCGATCAGGCGGGGCAGGGTGTAGGACGCGGCGCCGTCCGGGCTCAGGCCGGCGCGGGTGTAGGCCATCGTGAACGACGCCGAGGCCGAGGCGACCACCAGGTCTCCGCTGGCGGCCAGCGAGAAGCCGGCCCCGGCGGCGGTGCCGTTGACCGCGGTGATCAGCACGGCGTCCATCCGGGCGAACTTCGACATCGCCCGGTGCAGATCGTCGGCGATCCCCTTGACGAAGGGGCCCGGCCCCAGCGGCGAACTCGCCATGGCCTTGAGATCGCCTCCGGCGCAGAAGAACCGGCCGGCACCGGTGAGAACCACGACCTTGACGCCCGGCGCCTCGCAGCGGGTGGCGGCATCGGCCAGCTCGCGGGTCATCGCGTCGTTCATGCCGTTGGCCGCGTCGGGCCGGTTCAGCGTGATGCGGACGACGGGGCCGTCCTGCTCGAACAGCAGGGTCTCGTAGGCATGCGACTCGGTAGACATGCCGGTGACGTTAACCCCTGCCGTGCGACCCTCGGTCGGGTCCCCCTCAGATCCGGCCGGCCAGGTAGTCGGCCCGGCAGGCCCGGCGGGCCAGCTTGCCGCTCGTGGTGCGCGGGATGGTCCCCGCGGCCACCAGCCGCACATCGGCCACCGGCACCGCGTGGGTGCGCGACACGGCGGCGCGGACCGCGGCCAGCACCGGCTCCGGATCGGCCTTGCCGGCGCCGGCGGCGCGCTCGGCGATGACCACCAGTTGTTCGCCGGCAGAATCTTCGGCGGGCACCGAGAACGCCGCCACGTAACCGGTCCGGATGGCGCCGGAGGCCGCAGCGACCGTGGCCTCGATGTCCTGCGGGTAGTGGTTGCGTCCGTCGACGATCACCAGATCCTTGATCCGGCCGGTGATGTAGAGCTGCCCGTCCAGGTAGACGCCGAGATCGCCGGTGCGCAGCCAGGTTTCGCCGTAGGCGGTGCCCTCGGCGTGGCTGCCGGAGGTCAGCCGCGTCTGCAGCTTGTTGCCGAAGGTCAGCTCGGACTCCTCGGGGCGACGCCAGTAGCCGCGGCCGATGTTGTCGCCCTGCAGCCAGATCTCGCCCACGCGCCCGTCGGGTAGTTCGGCGTCGATCTCCGGGTCGGCGATCACGGCCCACTGGCTGCGGGCCACCGCGCCGCAGGACACCTGCGCCACGGCATTCGGCGAATCGGGGGCCACCCGTACGGCACGGCCGGCACCGAGTTCGTCGCGGTCGAGGTAGACCGCGCTCGGGGCGGCCTCCGGGCCGACGGTCGAGACGAACAGCGTGGCCTCGGCCATGCCGTAGGACGGCTTGACCGCGGTGGCGGGCAGCCCATACGGCGCGAAGGCCGCGGTGAACTTCTCGATGGAGGCCATGCTCACCGGCTCCGACCCGTTGATCAGGCCGGCGACGTTGCTCAGGTCGAGGTGCTGGCCCGCGGCGGGCAGGCCGCGGGTGGCGGCGAGTTCGAAGGCGAAGTTCGGCGCCGCCGCGAACGTCGGACCGTACTTGCCCTGCTCGCCGAGTTCGGCGATCCAGCGGCCCGGCCGGCGCACGAACGCCAGCGGCGACATCAGCGTGATCTGCCCGCCGCACAGCGCCGGGAACATGATCATCAGCAGGCCCATGTCGTGGTAGAGCGGCAGCCAGCTGACGCTGCGGATGTTGTGGTCCAGGCCCACCGACATGATCATCTGCAGCACGTTGGTGCACACGCCGCGGTGGGTGATCTCCACGCCGGCCGGGGTGCGCGTCGATCCCGAGGTGTACTGCAGGTAGGCGACGTCGTCGACAGCCACGTCGGCCGGGGTGAACAGCTCGCCCACCGTGTCCGGGATGGCGTCGACGGCGACCACCCGGGGACGCTGGTGGCGCGGGCGGGTGCGGAGGAACTTCTGCACCGACTCGGCGGCCGCGGTGGTGGTCAGGACCACCGTCGGCTCGGCGTCGGTGAGTACGGCATCGAGCCGCTCGGTATGACCCGGCAGTTCCGGGGCGAACAGCGGCACCGCGATGTTGCCCGCCGCGACGGCGGCGAAGAAGGCGACGACGTAGTCGATGCCCTGCGGTGCCAGCACCGCCACCCGGTCGCCGGGCGCGCTGATCTGCTGCAGCCGCGCCCCCACGGCGCGCAGCCGCGAGCCCAGCTGCGACCAGGTGAGCTCGAGGGCGGTCCCGTCGCGGTCGTGGGTGTAGTCCAGGAAGCGGTAGGAGACCTCGTCGCCGAGCGCGGCGATGTTGCTTTCCAGGTACGACGTCAACGTCGCACCCGCCGGGAGGGCGATGTTGCCCTCCCCATCGAGGTAATCCTCGACGCGTAGCGTGTTCGACCCGATGTTCATGAGGCCAATTCTAAGAGATCTCTGAGGTTTGTAGGCCTTTGCCTCATTTCAATTGGGTCTCGACGGGACCCACCGACCGGATCGGCCGAGTTCAGCGCCCCGCGCTCCGCGGGTGCCGCTGGTGCGCGTGTGGCATCCTGGAAACAAGGTCCATCGCTGGCGATCGAAGGTGACATGACGGCCAAAACGGCAGCTCAGAAGTCCAAAACCAACCGCTACACCGAAATCGAACGCAAATATGAGGTCTCTGGCGAAGCCGTCGCCCCGTCGTTCGACGGGCTGACGTCCGTCACCCACGTCGAGCGGTCCCCCTCACAATCGCTCGACGCTGTCTACTTCGACACACCCGACCTGGATCTGGCCGCCCACAAGATCACCCTGCGCCGGCGCACCGGCGGTGAGGACGCGGGCTGGCATCTGAAGCTGCCGGCCGGGCCGGACTCCCGCACCGAGGTGCTGGCGCCGCTGGAATCCGAGGAAGTTCCCGACGAGTTGCGCGACGTCGTGCTGGCCATCGTGCGGGACCGCCCGCTGGCGCCGGTGGCGCGGATCGAGACGACCCGGCACGTCCAGCGCCTGCGGGGCGCCGACGGCTTGGTGCTGGCCGAATTCTGCGACGACCACGTGACCGCCACGGCCGGCGAGAACGAACAACAATGGCGCGAGTGGGAACTCGAACTGGTGGAGTCCGACGATCGGCTGCTGCTGGACCGGCTCGGCAACCGGTTGCTCGACGCGGGTGCCGCGCCGGCGGCGCACGGCTCCAAGCTGGCGCGCGTCCTGGACTCCCCCGCCGACCGGCGCTCGGCCGCCGAACCCACCGACCCGGTGCACCGCGCCGTCATCGAACACAACCGGGAACTGGTGCTCTGGGATCGTGCGGTGCGCTCGGACACCTTCGACTCCGTGCACCAGATGCGCGTGACCATCCGCAAGCTGCGCAGCCTGCTCAAGGAATCCGAGGAGTCCTTCGGCCTGACCGGCGACGCCTGGGTGCTCGACGAACTGCGGCAGTTGGCCGCCGTGCTCGGGGTGGCCCGCGACGCGGAGGTGCTGGCCGCCAAGTACGCCGAGGCCCTCGATGAGTTGCCGGCGCAGTTGATCCGCGGGCCGGTGCGCGAGCGGCTGGTCGACGGGGCGCAGCGGCGCTACGACACCGGGCTGCGGCGGTCGTTGAAGGCCATGCGCACACCGCGCTACTTCCGGCTGCTCGACGCGCTCGACGAGCTCGCCCACACCCCGGCGCCCGCCACGGAGACCGAACCCAAACCCGTCAGCCTCGACGCCGCCTACAAGCGGGTTCGCAAGGCCGCGAAGAACGCCCGGGCCGCCGCCGAGGACGCCGCCCACGACCGCGACGAGGCGCTGCACCGAATCCGCAAGGGCGCCAAGCGGTTGCGCTACACCGCCGCGGCCACCGGCAAGCGCAAGGTGTCCGAGGCCGCCAAGTCCATCCAGTCGCTGCTAGGTGACCATCAGGACGCCGTGGTCAGCCGCAATCACCTGAGCCAGCAGGCCGAGGCCGCCCACACCGCCGGCGAGGACACCTTCACCTACGGGCTGCTCTATCAGCGCGAGGACGACCTGGCCGAGCGTTGCCGCGAGCAGCTCGATGACGCGCTGAAGGCCTTGGCCAAGGCCATGTCTTAGGTAGACGTCCCAGTTAGACGTCCCAGCGTGGGCGAACGAGTTGGCCTGTAAGCCGGATTCTGTTCCGAGCCCCCGTTTCCGGGTGTTCGGCGGCGACCATCCATCTGGGCACACCGTCGCCGGGTACCTCGAGCGGCCTACCCGCAGGCTCGGGCGAGCAGCCCTCAAGCGCCTGCGCAGCCGTGCCGGGCACGGCCTCTTGGCCTTGCTTCGGGTGGGGTTTGCCTAGCCGCTCCGGTCACCCGGAGCGCTGGTGCGCTCTTACCGCACCGTTTCACCCTTACCATCGCTGGCGGTCTGTTTTCTGTGGCACTTTCCCGCGAGTCACCTCGGATTGCCGTTAGCAATCACCCTGCTCTGTGAAGTCCGGACTTTCCTCGAGCCCCAGATCGCTCTGAGGTCCGCGGCCGCCCAGCCAACTCGTTCGCGCTCATAAGGTACCCGATGGATGGGTCATACTGGGAAAATGTTGCCGCCCGCGCGCTATCTGATGCGCGCCAAGGACTTCGTCGACGCCCGGTACGCCGACCCCATCACGGTGACCGACCTGGCCGCGGCCGCCGGGTTGTCGCGGGCGCACTTCAGCCGCATGTTCACCCGCACCTTCGGCGAATCGCCGAGCGCCTACCTGCAGTCGCGGCGGCTGGAACGCGCCGCGGCACTGCTGCGCTACACCGACCGTTCGGTGGCCGACATCTGCGCGATGGTGGGCTTGTCCAGCGTCGGGTCCTTCACCACCACCTTCGCCCGGGTGTACGGCCGACCGCCGGCCGCGTACCGCGCGAGCATGCCCGCCGCCGCGGCGTACGCCCGGGTGCCCAACTGCATCGTGGTCCAGCACACCCGCAAGACAGCACAGCAGGAGAAGACGAGGGCCGGGCGCGCGCCGTAGGTTTCGGCCATGATGAAAATCGCAAGCACCCAGCTCTGGGTCCACGATCAGAACGTCGCCTGCAAGTTCTGGACCGAGAAGGTCGGAATGGAAGTGCGCCAGGACGTTTCGCTCCCCGAGATGGAGGGGTTCCGCTGGCTGACCGTGGGCCCACCCGGCCAGGACGACGTCACCATCGTCCTGATGGCCGTCCCCGGCCCGCCGATGATGGACGACGCCACCGAACGCCAACTCATGGACCTGGTGGCCAAGGGATTCGCCGGCACGGTCTTCCTCACCACCGAGGACTGCCGTGCGACCCACCGCGAACTCAGCGCCCGCGGCGTGGAATTCACCCAGGAGCCCATCGAGACGCCGTATGGCCTCGATGCCGGCTTCCGCGATCCCTCGGGCAACAGCGTGCGTCTCACCCAGCTCGCCGAGTTGCCCGGCAGCTGAGCTGCTCAACGTCCCCGCTTAGCGGCGCCGGGGATCAGGCGGCGTGACCCACGATCTCGATGGCGATGTGGGTTTCGATCTCGCTGATGTCGACCGTTTTCGGGCCGGGCAGCGGCGGCGCGGTGCAGTGATGCCGCGCCCCGGTCGGGGTGATGAACTCGGTGGCGTGCCGCCCCTGGTCGTCCACCGTGGCCGCGGCCTTCCACCCGCCGGCCTCCTTGGCGTAATTGCACCCCGCACACAGGCCCTGCCCATTGACCCCCGAAGTGGCCCCGCCGCCCGCAGCCGGAGCGACGTGATCGGTGTGCCGGATCGGGGCATCGCAATACGGCATCCGACAAGTGTCATCCCGCACCCGGATGAACTGCGCCAACCCCTTCGGGAAGATCCGCGCCCGCGACTCCATCGCCACCAGCGCCCCCGACACCGGATGCTTGTACAGCCGCCGCAACATCGCCCGCGACCGCTCATCCTCGACCGCCCCGCGCACCAACTGCCGCGCCACCCCGGCCGGCACCGGCCCGTAGCCGGCCACCCGCCCCGGATGCTCATCGCCGGCCAGCAGCGACTCATCGGAGATGACCAGGTTCACCGCGATCGGAGTGGGCACCTCAGCCGACTGACCGGTCACCCGCTCCACCAGAGTGTCGGCCATCACCTGCCCCCGGGACCGCCCATCACAGGTCACGTCGGCCCCCCGCTTCAGCGCGGCATACACCGACACGCCTTGGGCAACCGGCAACAAC
>JAEWRC010000040.1 GCA_023460175.1 Actinomycetes bacterium | reverse complement strand
CCCGCCCGGCGACCGAAACCGACTCCGGCACCGCTTCGTTCGTCTTCCGCCAGCGCGTCGGCATGGCGGCGATCGCCCTCGTGCTGATCGTCGCGGCCGCGCAGCTGTTCAGCCTGCAGGTGCCCCGCGCGGCCGGCCTGCGGGCCCAGGCCGCCGGCCAGCTGAAGGTCACCGACGTGCAGCCGGCCATGCGCGGCGCCATCGTCGACCGCAACTTCGACAAGCTGGCCTTCACCATCGAGGCGCGCGCGCTGACGTTCCAGCCGGTCAGGATCCGCGAACAGCTCGCCGAGGCCCGGGAGAAGTCCTCGGAGGCACCCGATCCCAACGAGCGCCTGCGCGACATCGCGCGGGAGGTGGCCGCCCGGCTGGACAACCGCCCCGACGCCGCGACCGTGCTCAAGAAGCTCAAGAGCGACGAGACCTTCGTCTACCTCGCCCGCGCTGTCGACCCGGCCGTCGCCTCGGCGATCTCCGAGGAGTACCCCGAGGTCGGTTCGGAGCGCCAGGACCTGCGCCAGTATCCGGGTGGATCGCTGGCGGCCAACATGATCGGCGGCATTGACTGGGACGGCCACGGCCTGCTCGGCCTGGAGGACTCCTTCGACTCGGTGCTGGCCGGCACCGACGGCTCGATCACCTACGACCGCGGTTCCGACGGCGTGGTGATCCCCGGCAGCTACCGCAACATGCACAGCGCCGTGGACGGGTCCACCCTGCAGTTGACCATCGACGACGACATCCAGTTCCACGTCCAGCAGCAGGTGCAGATGGCCAAGGACGCCTCCGGCGCCAACAACGTCTCGGCCATGGTCCTGGACGCCAAAACCGGTGAGGTGCTGGCGATGTCGAACGACAACACGTTCGACCCGTCGCAAGACATCGGCCGGCAGGGCAACCGTGAGATGGGCAATCCCTCGGTCTCCTCGCCGTTCGAGCCCGGCTCGGTCAACAAGATCGTCACCGCCGCCACCGCCATCGAGCACGGGCTCACCAACCCCGACGAGGTGCTGCAGGTCCCCGGGTCGATCAACATGGGCGGGGTCACGGTGGGCGACGCCTGGAAGCACGGCGTGATGCCCTATACCACCACCGGCATCTTCGGGAAGTCCTCGAACGTCGGTACTTTGATGCTGGCCCAGCGGATCGGCCAGGAGCGCTACTTCGAGATGCTGCGCAAGTTCGGTCTCGGCCAGCGCACCAACGTCGGGCTGCCCGGCGAGAGCGCCGGCCTGGTCCCGCCGATGGAGCAGTGGTCCGGCAGCACGTTCTCCAACCTGCCCATCGGACAGGGCCTTTCGATGACACTGCTGCAGATGACGGCCATGTACCAGACGATCGCCAACGACGGCGTGCGGATCCCGCCGCGGATCATCAAGGCCACCATCGCCGACGACGGCACCCGCACCGAGGAGGAGCGCCCCGAGGGCGTGCGGGTGGTCTCGGCGCAGACCGCGCGGACCGTGCGCGACATGTTCCGCGCCGTCGTGCAACGGGATCCGATGGGCTACCAGCAGGGCACCGCCCCGCAGGCCGCCATCGACGGCTACCAGGTCTCCGGCAAGACCGGCACCGCGCAGAAGATCAACCCGGCGTGCGGCTGCTACTACAGCGACGTCTACTGGATCACCTTCGCCGGGATGATCCCCGTGGACGATCCGCGCTACGTGATCGGCGTGATGATGGACGCCCCGCACCGGGCCTCGGACGGCTCGCCGGGTTCCTCGGCCGCACCGCTGTTCCACAACATCGCGTCCTGGCTGATGCAGCGCCAGAACGTGCCACTGTCGCCGGATCCGGGGCCCCCGCTGCTGCTGCAGGCGACGTAGTCGGCCTTTCGCGAGGCTTTCGCGCGGCCCTCGGTAGGGTGTCAGGCTGGTCGGGACAACCTCAGGCGGTGTCGCGCGGGGACGGAGGTGACGGTGGTGACTGACCCGCGTCCCAGCCGTATCTCCGGCATCCCGCTGGACCGGCTGGCCGAGACCGTCGGCGCCCGCATCGTCGGCCCCGCAGCGGATCCGGGGACCGTGACGGTCACCGGGGTGACGCTGCGCGGCCAGGACGCCCGGCCCGGAGACCTGTTCGCCGCGCTGCCCGGATCGCGGGCCCACGGCGCCAAATACGCCGCCGACGCGGTGGCAGCCGGGGCGGTGGCCGTGCTCACCGACCCGGCCGGGCTCGAGGCGCTCTCGTCCGCGCCGCCGGCGCCGGTGTTGCTGCACGACGATCCGCGCTCCGTGCTCGGTCCGCTGGCGGCCCAGGTTTACGGCCGGCCCTCGCAGCGGTTGGCCGTCATCGGCCTCACCGGCACCTCCGGCAAGACCACCACGTCGTATCTGGTGGAGGCCGGCCTGCGGGCCGCCGAGCACCGCGCCGGTCTGATCGGCACGGTCGGGGTCCGGATCGACGGCACCGAGGTCCCCAGCGCGCTGACCACCCCCGAGGCCCCCGCGGTGCAGGCCCTGCTGGCGCTGATGGTCGAGCGCGGCGTGGACACCGCGGTCATGGAGGTCTCCAGCCACGCCCTGGCGCTGGGTCGGGTCGACGGTGTGGACTACGCCGTCGCCGGGTTCACCAACCTGTCCCGCGACCACCTCGACTTCCACCCGACCATGGCGGACTACTTCGAGGCCAAGGCCCGGCTGTTCGCGCGGGGGTCGGGCCTGCGCGCGCGCCGCGCCGTGGTCTGCGTCGACGACGAGGCCGGCCGCGCGATGGCGGCCCGCGCCGTGGACCCGGTGACCGTCAGCGCGCTGGGCCCCGCCGACTGGTCCGTCGAGGACGTCACGGTGCGCGGCGACGGCACCCAGGAGTTCACCGCCGTCGACCCCGCCGGGGTGCACCACCGGATCGGCATCCGGCTGCCCGGCCGCTACAACATCGGCAACGCCCTGGTCGCCCTGGCGGTGCTCGACGCCGTCGGCGTCGCCCCCGAGCAGGCCGCGCCCGGGCTGATCCGGGCGACCGTGCCCGGGCGGCTCGAACCGATCGACCGCGGTCAGGATTTCCTGGCGCTGGTGGACTACGCGCACAAGCCCGGCGCGCTGCGCGCGGTCCTGGAG
>JAEWRC010000039.1 GCA_023460175.1 Actinomycetes bacterium | reverse complement strand
GCCCTCGGCCGGCGGTGTCGCCTCAGCCGCCTGACCGTTGGGCGTCGGGCTCATGGGTGCGGGCCCGACCGCGGTCGCACCGGCACCGGCGCCGAAGATCTGGTCCAGGGCCTGGCGCACCGTCGGCGCGTAACCGACCTTGTCGCCGTACATCATTGCGACCCGGATCAACCGCGGATAGGTCGATGCGGCATCGGCGCGCCCCGGCGAGGCATACACCGGCTGCACGTACAGCAGGCCGCCGTGGCCCACCGGCAGCGTGAGCATGTTGCCCCACTGGATGCGGTTCTGCCCGTCTCGACCGATCTGGCCGAGGTGCTCACTGACCGAGGTGTCGGTATTGATGGCGCCGTGCGCCAGCGACGGACCTCGCACCTGCCCGGGCACCGTCAGCACGGTGAGCTGACCGTAGTTCTCCGGATCGGAGTTGGCGCTGATGAACGAAGCCAGATACTCGCGGTTGAGCTGGTTCATCGCACTCGTCAGCTGGAACGCCGCCGAATTGTCGCCCTCGGCAAGGCTGTTCGCCACGATGTAGTACGGCGGCTGGAAGGTGCCCTGGCGGATCGGGTCCTGCGGCACGTTCCAGAAGTCCGACGTCGAGAAGAACGTCACCGGATCGTCGACGTGGTAGCGGGCCAGCAGCGAGCGCTGGACCTTGAACAGATCCTCCGGGTACCGGAAGTGCTGCGCCAGCGAGTCACTGATCTCGCTCTTGGGCTGAATGGTGTCGGGGAACACCTTCATCCAGGCCTGCAGCACCGGATCGGACTCGTCGTGGGCGTACAGCGTCACGGTGCCGTCGTAGGCATCGACGGTGGCCTTCACCGAGTTTCGGATGTAGGACACCTGCTTGTCGGGCACCAACCGGTTGTTGACACTCGGGGTGGTGGAGTCCGCCGTCGCGCTGGAGAGCACGGTGAGCTCCGAGTACGGGTAGTTGTCCAGCGTGGTGTAGCCGTCGATGATCCACTTGATCCGACCGTCGACGATCGCCGGGTACAGCATCGAGTCGGTGGTCAGCCAGGGCGCCACCGCCTGCACCCGCTCGGCGGGATCCCGGTTGAACAGGATCTTGCTCTCCTCGCCGATCACGTTGGAGAACAAGAAGTTCCGCTCGGCGAACTTGGCGGCGAACAGCGAGCGCGCCAGCCAGTTTCCGATCGGGACACCACCGGAACCGGTGTAGGTGTAGTTGCGGGTCTCGGTGTTGGTCTCGTAGTCGTACTCGCGATCGGCACCATTGCTGCCGACGATGGCGTAGTCCGCGGGTGCCGAGGCGATGATGGGCCCGTAGTAGATCCGGGGCTGCTCGAGCGGGGCCGGTCCGGGCGTGGTCACGCTGCCGTTGGCGCCGACCACGCTGGCCAGGAACTCCGGGTAGCCGCCGTTCTGGTTGGGGTCGTTGGCAATCCCGCGCACGGTGTTGGCCGGCGAGGCGATGAACCCGTTGCCGTGGGTGTAGACGCTGTGCCGGTTGATCCAGTCGCGCTGGTTGTCGATCAACCGGGCCGGGTCGAGTTCGCGGGCGGCCACGACGAATTCGCGCACGTCGCCGTTGGGCATCCGGTAGCGGTCCATCGACAGCTCTTCGGGGAACGCGTAGAAGTTCTTGGCCTGCTGGAACTGCGTGAACGCCGGGCTGACGATGCGCGGGTCCAGCACGCGGATGTTGGAGATGGTCGCGCTGTCGGCGGCCACCTGCTGCGCCGAGGTGGGGGCGTCACCGCTGTAGTCGCGGTAGGTCACCTTGTCGTCGGTCAGGCCGTAGGCATCCCGCGTGGCGGTGATGCTGCGGCTGATGTATTCGGCTTCCTTCTGCGCGGCGTTGGGCTTGACGCTGAACTGCTCGACCACCAGCGGCCAGCCGGCACCGACCACCACCGAGGACAGCAGCAGCAGCACCAGGCCGATCGCCGGGATGCGCAGATCGCGCAGCACCAGCGCGGAGAACACCGCGACGGCGCAGATGACGGCGATGGCCACCAGGATCAGCTTGGCGGGCATCACGGCGTTGATGTCGGTGTAGCCGGCGCCGGTGAACGGCTTGCCGGCGCGGGTGTTGCTGAGCAGCTCGTAGCGGTCCAGCCAGTAGGCCACCGCCTTGAGCAGCACCAGGAGGCCGACGAGGGTCACCAGCTGGATGCGCGCGGCCCGGGTGACCGCACCCTCGCGGCCGGCCAGTCGGATGCCGCCGAAGATGTAGTGGCCGACCAGGTTGGCGATCAACGCCAACACGACGGCGACGAACAGATAGGACAGCACCAGCCGCAGGAACGGCAGCTCGAAGGCGTAGAACCCGAGGTCCATGCCGAACTGCGGATCGGTGACGCCGAACTCACCGCCGTGCAGGAACAGCTGCACCCGCACCCAATAGCTCTGCGCGACAAGACCGGCGAGCAGACCGATCAGGACCGGAACACCGATGCCGATGGCCCGCAGCTGCGAGAGCACCGTCGTGCGGTAGCGCGCCACCGGGTCGTTGGGCCCGCTGGTCGGCACGAACACCGGCCGAGTGCGATAGGCCAGGAACAGGCCGAGGAACACCACGACGCCGACCAGCAGCGCTGCCACCAGGAACACCGCGATCCGGGTGAACAGCACGGTGGTGAACACCGAGCGATAGCCCAACTCGCCGAACCACAGCCAGTCGATGTACGTGTCGATGAACCGCGGCCCGATCAGCAGCAGCACGACGGCCACCACTGCGATCGCGATCAGAAATCGACTACGCCGAGTAAGGCTCGGCATCTTTGCGGCGGGCCGCATACCCACGAGTGAACTCCCGGTCAGAGCTGATTAGTTGTCGCCAACTGTACGCATGCCGGTCCGACGACCGGCCGTCGAGTGTTCTAGCACCGCGGGGGTTCGCCACCAGCTGAAACCGTGTTCAGCGCCTCGACGGCCGAATCGAGGGTCTCGACCTTGACCAATTCCATGCCGTCCTGTTTGGCCGAGACGGCCTCGGCGCAGTTGTCGGCGGGCACCAGGAACACCGTGGCCCCGGCCTCGCGCGCGGCGGCCAGCTTGTGGGTGATACCGCCGATGCTGCCGACCTTGCCGTCCCCGTCGATGGTCCCCGACCCCGCGACGTTGCGACCGTCGTTGAGCTCCCCGGGGGTCAGCTTGTCGACGACGGCCAGGCTGAACATCAGCCCCGCCGACGGCCCGCCGATGTTGGCCAGGTTGAAGTCGATGGTGAACGGCGCCCACGGGGCGTCGCGCACACCGACGCCGACGTAGCCGTAGTCGCGGTCCTCGTTGGAGCCCAGGGTGATGGTGACGGTCCCGGGCGCCTCGTTCTTGCGGCGGAAGTCGACGACGATGTCGTCGCCGGGCTTGGTGTGCTCGAGCAGCCCGGTGAAGGCGGCCACGTCGGCGACCGGGGTGCCATTGACGGCGTCGATGGCGTCGCCGTCGCGCAGCTTGTCCTTGGCCGGCCCGTCGTCGCTGACGGTCTCGACGGTGACCGCCCGCGGGTAATCGAGGAAGGACAGCGCGGCGTACTCGGCGCTGTCCTCGGAGCTCTTGAACTCCGCCTGGTTGGCCTTGTCGATGTCGTCGCGGCTCTTGTCCGGCGGATACACCAGATCGCGCGGCAGCAGCTGCTCACTCCCCGACAGCCACAGCGTCATCGCCTGGCCCAGCGTCAGGCCGTCACGCTGGGACACCGTGGTCATGTTCAGCTCGCCGGCGGTGGGCTCGACGTCGGTGCCCTCGATCTCGATGACGGGTTTGCCGTCGAAGTCGCCGAGGGTGTTGAAGATCGGGCCCGGCCCCAGCGACACGAACGGCACCGTGACGGCCGCCAGCAGCACTCCGAAGGCAAGGATCGGCACGAGCGCCACCAACAACGTCAGAATCCGCCTGTTCACGCCGCCAAGACTAGACGCGGGGGTTCACCCAGAGCGTGACCGCCAAGCGCACGATCCGCCGTGGCGGTGAGTACCGTTGGGGTATGGCCGACCTGCCCTTCGGGTTCTCCCACGGTGACGATCCCGATCGCGACAAAAACAAGAAGGACTCCGGCGGTCCGTCGGACCCGTTCGGTTTCGGTGCCGGCGACATGGGTGATCTCGGACAGATCTTCACCCGGCTGGGCCAGATGTTCTCCGGCGCCGGCAGCTCGATGGCCGGCGGCGGCTCCGGCCCGGTGAACTACGACCTGGCGCGGCAACTGGCCTCGCAGTCCATCGGCTTCGTGGCCCCCATCCCGGCGGGCACCGCCAACGCGATCGCCGACGCGGTCCGGCTGGCCGAGACCTGGCTCGACGGGTCCACCGCCCTGCCCGCCGGCACCACCACCACCTCGGCGTGGTCGCCCACCGACTGGATCGACCACACGCTGGACACCTGGAAGCGGCTGTGCGATCCGGTGGCCCAACAGATTTCGTCGGTGTGGACCTCGGCGCTGCCCGAGGAGGCCAAGGCGATGGCCGGCCCGCTGCTGTCGATGATCTCCCAGATGGGCGGCATGGCGTTCGGTTCGCAGCTGGGCCAGGCGCTGGGCAAGCTGTCCAAGGAGGTGCTGACCTCCACCGACATCGGCCTGCCGCTGGGCCCCAAGGGCACCGCGGCGCTGCTGCCCCAGGCCGTCGAGGAGTTCTCGGCCGGCCTTGAGCAGCCCCGCAGCGAGACCATGATGTTCCTGGCCGCCCGCGAGGCCGCCCACCACCGGCTGTTCAGCCACGTGCCGTGGCTCTCGGCGCAGCTGCTGTCCGCGGTCGAGGCCTACGCCCAGGGCATCGAGATCGACATGAGCGGCATCGAGGAACTGGCGCAGGGCTTCAACCCCGCCTCGATGGCCGACCCGGCCGCCATGGAGCAGCTGCTCAACCAGGGCATCTTCGAACCCAAGGCCACCCCCGGCCAGACCGCGGCCCTCGAACGCCTCGAGACGCTGCTGGCCCTGATCGAGGGCTGGGTGCAGACCGTGGTCTCCGATGCGCTCGGCGAGCGGATCCCCGGCACGTCCGCTTTGAGCGAAACGCTGCGCCGTCGTCGCGCCAGCGGCGGGCCGGCCGAGCAGACCTTCGCGACGCTGGTGGGCCTCGAACTGCGCCCGCGCAAGCTGCGTGAGGCCGCCGCGCTGTGGCAGCGCCTGACCGAGGCCGCCGGCATGGACGCCCGCGACGCGGTCTGGCAGCACCCCGACCTGCTGCCGTCGTCGGAGGACCTCGACGATCCGGCGGCGTTCATCGACCGGGTGATCGGCGGGGACACCAGCGGTATCGACAGCGCGCTGGCCGATCTGGAGAAGCAGTTCAAGGACGACGCCAAGGACGATCCTGAGGACGGCACCGAATCCAGCTGAGCCTGTGGATCGCTGAGCCCGCAGACCCGGGCCTGCGTGCCACAGTCGGCGGATGGCACAGCTGTTCAGCCTCGATCCGGCGATGCCGGTGCTGCTCCGACCCGACGGCGTCGTCCAGATCGGCTGGGATCCGCGACGGGCGGTGCTGGTGCGCCCGCCGACCGGACTTTCCGCGTCGGCGCTGGCCGATGTCCTGCAGGCCATGCGCAGCAGCACCGACGTGGACCGGTTGTATCGCGACGCCTGCCGCCACGGCGCGGTGGACGCGGCCGAATTCACCGAGTTGGTCTCGGCGCTGGTGCGCGCCGGGGTGGCCCGCCCGGGCGCGGTCGCGCGCACCGGCCGCGCCACCGCCATCCGGGTGCACGGCCAGGGCCCGCTGACCGATCGCCTCGTCGAGGTCCTCGGCGGCACCGGGGTCCGGGTCAGCCGCAGCAGCCAACCGCACGCCGTGATGCGCTCCGAGCGCACCGATCTGGTGGTGCTCGCCGATTACCTGGTGGCCGACCCGCGCCTGGTGCGCGACCTGCACGCCGCCGGTGTCCCCCACCTGCTGGTCCGGGTGCGCGACGGCACCGGCCTGGTGGGCCCGCTGGTGATCCCCGGCGTCACCAGCTGCCTGACGTGCGCGGACCTGCACCGCAGCGACCGGGACGCCGCGTGGCCGGCGCTGGCCGCCCAGCTGCGCGACACCGTCGGGGTGGCCGACCCCTGCACCGTGCTGGCCACCGCGGCGCTGGCGCTGGGCCAGGTACTGACCGTGATCGACGGCGTACGCAGCGCCGGCTCCAGCGCGCCGGCGCCGGCCGCGCCGCAGACGCTGTCGACGACGCTGGAGTTCGATGTGGGGGCCGGTTCGATCGTCTCGCGGCGCTGGCCGAGGCACCCGCGCTGCCCATGTTGAAAACGCGTGTTGCCACATCGGTGCGGAAGCAGTGGCCGCGGTGGTGGATGATGGTCACGTGGCAGAAATCAAGCGCGGTGGTATGGCGCGGAATGCGAAGATCGCGGGACTTGCCGGCGGAATGGCGGGTCGCGCGGCGCTGGGCTTCGGCAAGCGGCTGACCGGGAAGTCAAAAGACGAGGTCAACGCGGAACTGGTGGAGAAGGCCGCCCACCAGTTGTTCACCGTTCTGGGTGAACTCAAAGGCGGTGCCATGAAGGTCGGCCAGGCCCTGTCGGTGCTCGAGGCCGCCGTGCCCGAGCAGTTTGGCAAGCCCTACCGCGAAGCGCTGACCAAACTGCAGAAGGACGCCCCGCCGCTGCCGGCCGACAAGGTCCATCGCGTGCTGGACGCCCAGCTGGGCACCAAGTGGCGCGAGCGCTTCACCTCCTTCGACGACTCCCCCGTGGCCTCGGCCAGCATCGGGCAGGTCCACAAGGCTGTCTGGAAGGACGGCCGCGACGTCGCCGTCAAGATCCAGTACCCGGGGGCCGACGAGGCCCTGCGCGCCGATCTGAAGACCATGAAGCGGCTGGTCGGGGTCTTCAAGCAGTTGGCGCCGGGTGCCGACGTGCAGGGCGTGGTCGACGAGTTGATCGACCGCACCGAGATGGAGCTGGACTACCGCCTGGAGGCCGACAACCAGCGGGCGTTCGCCAAGGCCTACGACGGCGACGAGAAGTTCGTCATCCCGCACGTGGTGGCCAGCGCGCCCAAGGTGGTGATCGCCGAGTGGATCGAGGGCATCCCGCTGTCGCAGATCATCCGCGACGGCACCCAGGAGCAGCGCGACCTGATGGCCACCCGGCTCTTCGAGTTCTGCGACGACGCCCCGCGCCGGCTCGAGATGGTGCACGGCGACGCGCATCCGGGCAACTTCATGCTGCTGCCCGACGACAAGATGGGCGTCATCGACTTCGGCGCGGTGGCCCCGATGCCCGGCGGCTGGCCGGTGGAACTCGGCCAGATGCTGCGCTACGCGGTGGACAAGAACTACGAGAAGCTGCTGCCCACCATGGAGAAGGTCGGCTTCATCCAGAAGGGTGAAGACGTCTCCACCCGCGACATCGACGACATGCTGCGCCAGTACGTCGAGCCGCTGGAGGTCCCGGTCTTCCACTACCGCCGCCGGTGGCTGCAGAAGATGACCAACGTCGAATTCGACCGTGCCGCAGGGCAAATCAGGACCGCCCGGCAGATGGACATCCCGGCCAAGCTGGCGATCCCGCTGCGGGTGATGGCCTCGGTGGTGGCGATCTCGTGTCAGCTCGACGCGCACGTGCCCACCCGGCGCATCGCCGACGAGATGGTGCCCGGGTTCTCCGACCCCGACGCGGTGTAGGCCCGCGGCGTCGCTCGCCGAGCGCGCCGTAGCGTCCCGCGCCGGGCCCGCGGTCTCGGCCGTCCCGCCGACCCTCGCCGTCGCGGCCGTCCCAGCCGAGAGTTGCCTTGTTGCACCCGTTTCGGGCGAAACCAGTGCAACAAGCCAACTCTGGCCGCGGCCCCCGCGGTAATCCCTCGCCGAGAGTTGCCTTGTTATACCCATTTCGGGCGAAACCCGTATAACAAGCCAACTCTGGCGGGGTCCGGTGCTCTGGCGGGGTCCGGTGCTCTGGCGGGGTCCGGCGCTCTGGCGGCGTCCGGTGCCCGCTCAGGCCGGCGGGCCGCTAGGCGGCGACGGTCTCCTTGCGGGGCCGGCCGCGGGGGCGCTTGCGCGCCACGATGGTTCCGCGCTCGACGATCTCGCCTCCCCACACCCCCCAGGGCTCGGCGCGTTCCAGCGCCGCGGACAGGCACTGCCGACGGATCGGGCAGTCCACGCACAGCACCTTGGCGCGCTCGAGATCGGTCGGGTTCTCGGCGAACCACAGGTCGGGGTCTCCGACATGGCACGGCAGCACCGGCAGTTTCTCCTCAGGGACTGTCAGGGCTGACATGTCCTTCACCTGCTTCCTGGTCTCTTGGCTTTCAGTTCCATGAGATCCGGGGCCAGGTTTCGCGGGTAAGCCGGCGAAAAAACTGTGGCCACGGATCCGGGTGACGTCGGGTCCGTGGCCACTAAGGCGGATTTCGCGGGTTTCTCTAGCGGAAACCCCGATTCACGGACGCGACGGTCGCGGCGGCGGGACGACGCTTGGCGTGCGGCGCGGCGGCCCACTGGTGGGCGGCGGCAGCTCGGGAGGCCCGGGCGATGCGCACGACGGCGACCTCGGCTACGCCGACGCCAGCTGCGGTGCTAATCATCGTTGGGGCCTCCTTCCTGGGCTCGTGCTCACGTGCGTGAATGTGCGCTTCAGAGGTTAGACCTCCGCCGCGGAATTCGCCAAGCAATTTTTTGACCTGCGGTTTCAGCTGCCGTGGACGAGTTCGAGCACATCGGGCCCGAACTGTTCGAGCTTGCGCGCGCCGATACCGGAGATGGCCACCAGCGCGGCGTCGTCGGTGGGGCGGGTCTCGGCGATGGCGATCAGGGTGTTGTCGCTGAACACCACGAACGCCGGCACCTTGAGTTCCTGCGCGGTGCGCAGCCGCCACTCCTTGAGCCGGGTCAGCAGGTCGGTGTCGATGTCGGAGGCACACGTCTCGCAGCGCCCGAGGATCAGCGCCGCCGGGGTGCTCAGCGCGCCGTTGCAGACCCGGCAGCGCTTGTTCGCCGACCGGGACCGACGCGAGTTACCGGCCGGCGCCGGGTTGCTGGTCTGCGGGGCGATGCCGCTCAGGAACCGCGACGGCTTGCGGGACTGCCGACCGCCCGGGGTCCGCGACAAGGCCCAGCTGAGGGCCAAATGCACTCGGGCGCGGGTGATTCCAACGTAGAGCAGCCGCCGCTCCTCCTCCACGGCCTCGCTGTCGGGGCCGTGCGCCAGCGCGTGCGAGATGGGCAGCGTGCCGTCGGTGAGCCCGACGAGGAACACCGCGTCCCACTCGAGCCCCTTGGCCGCGTGCAGCGACGCCAGCGTCACGCCCTGGACCACCGGTGGGTGGCGGGCGTCGGCGCGCACCCGCAGCTCGGCGACCAGCGCCGGCAGGTCCAGCCCGGGCCGCTCGGAGACCTCGTCGTCGACCAGTTGCGCCAGCGCGTCGAGCGCCTCCCAGCGCTCGCGAGCCTTGGTGCCCGTCGGCGCCTCGGCGGTCAGACCCAGCGGCTCCAGCAGGGCGCGCACCGCGGCCGGCAGGGCGGTGCCGTCGACCTCGGGGCTGCGCTCGGCGGCGCGCTGCAACGCCACCAGCGCCTGCCGGATCTCCTGGCGGCTGAAGAACCCCTCGCCGCCGCGCACCTGGAAGGCGATGCCGGCCTCGGTCAGCGCCTCCTCGTAGGCCTCGGACTGGGCGTTGATCCGGTAGAGCACCGCGATCTCGGCCGCCGGGGTGCCCGCCTCGATCAGGGCGCCGATCGCCTTGGCCACGGCCGTGGCCTCGGCGATCTCGTCCGGATACTCCGAAAACGTCGGCTCCGGGCCCGGCGGCCGCTGCCCCACCAGGTGCAGCTTGCTGCCCGCGACGCGGCCGCGCGCCGCCTTGATCACCCGGTTGGCCAGCGAGACGACCTGCGGGGTGGAGCGGTAGTCACGCTCGAGGCGCACGACGGTGGCGTCGGGGAACGTCCGGGAGAAATCCAGCAGGTAGCGCGGGGAGGCGCCGGTGAACGAGTAGATGGTCTGGTTGGCGTCGCCGACGACGGTGAGGTCGTCGCGGCCGCCCAGCCAGGCCGTCAGCACCCGGTGCTGCAGCGGGGTGACGTCCTGGAACTCGTCGACCACAAAGCAGCGGTAGCGGTCCCGGAACTCCTCGGCCACCCCGACGTCGTTCTCGATGGCCGCGGCGGTGTGCAGCAGCAGGTCGTCGAAGTCCAGCAGCGTGACCTCGCCGCGGGCCTTGAGGCTCTCGTAGCCGGCGTAGACCGCGGCCACCCGCTCGGCGTCCATCGGGATGTCGCGGGTGTTCTCGGCGACCGCGGCCGGGTATTGCTCCGGGGTGATCAGCGAGGCCTTGGCCCACTCGATCTCGCCGGCGAGGTCGCGGACGTCGTCGGTGCTGGCCTGGACCCTGGCCCGGTTGGCGGCCTGCGCGACGACCGAGAACTTGCTGTCGAGCAGCTGCCAGCTGGTGTTGCCGACCACCCGCGGCCAGAAGTAGGACAGCTGACGGCGCGCCGCGGCGTGGAAGGTCAGGGCCTGCACCGATCCGACCCGCGGGGCGTCGGGGTCGGCGGCCTCGATGCCGCGCAACCGCACGCGCATCTCCCCGGCGGCCCGGGAGGTAAAGGTGACCGCGAGGATCTGGCCGGCCGCCACCTGTCCGGCGGTGACCAGGTGTGCGATGCGATGGGTGATGGTGCGGGTCTTTCCCGTTCCCGCGCCGGCGAGCACGCACACCGGACCGCGGGCGGCCAGCACGGCTTCGCGCTGTTCGTCGTCGAGTCCGTCGGTTGGCATGCCGTTCATCTTGGCAGGCGCTGCTGACAAGATGGTGACATGACCGCTAGCGAAACACCCTTGATCATGTACTCGACCACGTGGTGCGGGTATTGCCGCAGGCTCAAGACCGCGTTCAAGGCCGAGGGCATCGCCTACACCGAGGTCGACATCGAGGACGATCCGGCGGCCGCCGAGTTCGTCGCGTCGGCCAACGGCGGCAACCAGACCGTGCCCACGCTGAAGTTCGCCGACGGCTCGACGTTGACCAACCCCAGCATCGGCGAGGTCAAGGCCAAGCTCGCCGGGTAGCGAACGGGCGCAAAACCCGAAAAAGCGTCGGCGTGTCGGCCGGGGCCACGCACGCTCGCACAAAGGGGGTGGGGCGCGCTGGGGGTGGCGCGCTCGCGCTGAAAAAAGGCGTTAGTCGCGTTCGGCCCAGGACTCGATGATTTCCCGGGCGATCGAGATCGAGCCCGGCAGCAGCAGTTTCGACGCCGAGGCCGCCGCGCTGCTCCAGTCCCCCACACCCAGGGCCGCGCGGACCTCATCACGGGTGAACCACGCGGCCTCGGCGATCTCGCCGTCGTTGAAGCTGAACGGCTGGTCGGGGTCGGCGACCGCGTGGAAGCCAACCATCAGCGAGCGCGGGAACGGCCAGGGCTGGCTGCCCAGATACCGCACCTCACGCACCGCCAGGCCGACCTCCTCGGTGATCTCGCGCGTCACGCAGGTCTCGAACGACTCGCCGGCCTCGACGAACCCGGCCAGCAGCGAGAACATCCGGTCGGGCCAATTGCGCTGCCGGGCCAGCACCACCCGGTCGGCGTCGTCGTGCACCAGGCAGATGACGGCCGGGTCGATGCGCGGGAACTCCTCGTGGCCGGTCACCGGGTTCACCCGGGACCAGCCACCCTTGCTCGGCCGGGTGGGCGCGCCGTCGACCGACGAAAACCTTGCCGCGTCATGCCAATTGAGCAACGCGGTCGCCGAGGACACCAGGTGCGCGCTGACATCGTCGAACAGCACCCCGGTGCGGCGGATGTCGAGGACCTGCGCGTCGGCCCCGTCCTCGGGCGGCGCCAGCGGGGCGCGGATGGCCCACACGTGCCGGCCGTCCTCGAGCCGCCCCAGGAACACCGCGTCGTGCGGCGGGGTGTCGCCCAACGGGGCGGTGTCCCCCAGCACCACCGTGCCGTCGGCGATCAGCACCTGGCCGCGGCCGTCGACCCGAAGGACCGCGGCCTCGGCCCAGCCGGCGATGGCCGCGTCGATGTCGGTACGCAGGAGATCGGAGCGGTCGGCCCCCACCCGGGACAACAGTGGGGTGTTGCGCAGCTGGAACTCAGTCACGGTCCTCACCCCCGCTGTGCACGTAGAGCACCCGATCTCCTTCCTCGAGCGAATCGACCTCGGGATCGTCGACCCGCTTGAGCACGCCGTTGCGCACCACGCCCAGCACGATGTCGACCAGATGCTTGGGCGAGCCGCCGACCTCGCTGCGCTCCACGTCGCGCTCGACGATGACGAAACCCTCGTCGGGGGTCAGCAGGTCCTCGATGAGTTCCACCACGCTCGGGGTGCTCGTCGCGATGCCCAGCAGCCGTCCGGCGGTCTCCGAGGACACCACCACCGAGTCCGCGCCGGACTGCTTGAGCAGGTGCTGGTTCTCGGACTCCCGGATGGCCGCGATGATCTTCGCGTTGGGCGCGAGTTCGCGGGCGGTCAGCGTGACCATCACCGCGGTGGGGTCGCTGTTGGGGGCCACGATGATCGACTTGGCGTGCTGGGCGCCGGCCAGGCGCAGCACATCGGAGCGGTTGGCGTCGCCGCGGACGGTGACCAGCCCGGCGGCGTTGGCACGCTCGAGCGACGCCTGGTCGGTGTCGACGACGACGATCTCGGCGGGCGGGATGCCGTCGGCGATCATCGCGGTGACGGCGGTCTTGCCCTTGGTGCCGTACCCGATGACGACGTTGTGGTTGCGCACGGTGTTCCTCCAGCGCTGAATCTTCAGGGCCTGCCGCGAGGCCGCGGTCAGGGTCTCCACGGTGGTACCGATGAGCACGATCAGGAAGGCGATCCGCAACGGCGTGATCACCAGGACGTTGATCAGCCGGGCCGACGGCGTGTACGGGGTGATGTCGCCGTAGCCGGTGGTCGACAGCGACACCGTGGCGTAGTACAGGCAATCCAGGAAGGACAGCTCGTCGCCCTGCACATCGCGGTAGCCGTGGCGGTCGACGTAGACGATGAGCACCGCCGCGAACAGCGCTCCCAGCGCGTAGAGGACGCGGCGGCCGATCTTGCGCGCCGGAGAGACGAACCGCTCCGGGATCCGCAGGTGGTCGACGAGGGCCGCGTCCGGCTTGGCGGTCAGCGCCTCGTCGAGGCGGCGCATCCGCCTGCGCAGCCTGCTCTCACCCACGGCGCTCGGTCATCGGCTCGAACCCGTCATGACTTCGCCGTCGCACGTCATCATGTAATCATGACCTCGACCGATCCCGCGTCCGCATCCGCCACCGTCGACGCGCGTCGCGCCGGCCAACGTTCGGCTCACCGACTGGCCGCGCTGCTGGGCGGGGTCGGAGTGTTGCACTTCGTGGCGCCGAAGCCGTTCGACTCGATCATTCCCGCCGAGCTGCCCGGCAGTCCCCGCGCCTACACCTACGCCTCGGGGGTGGCCGAGTTGGTGACCGCCGGGTTGTTGGCGGCCCCGCGCACCCGGCGCCTGGGTGCGACCGCGGCGGTGGCGCTGTTCGTGGCCGTGTTCCCCGGCAACGTGAACATGGTGCGGCTGTGGTGGGGCAAGCCGTGGCCGATGCGCCTGGGCGCGATCGCGCGGCTGCCGCTGCAGGTCCCGATGATCACCGAGGCGCTCAAGGTCCGTCGGCTGTCCTGACGCTCGGCTCCTCGGCGGCCAGCAACTCGGCAAGTTCCTCGGCCGCGGGCAGGTCCTGCGGCGCGACCGTCTGCCCGGTGCGCACATAGTGGAACGCACCGCGCACCGCCTCTTCCGGGCAGCCGTGCAGCGCCGCCCAGGCCATCCGGTAGACGGCCAGCTGGATGGCCGCCGCGCGGCCGGCCTGCGGATCGGCCGGCGCGGCCCCGGTCTTCCAGTCCACCACGGTGAAACCGCCGTCGGCGTCGGCGAAGATCGCGTCGATGCGGCCGCGGACCACCCGGTCGCCGATCATCATCTCGAACGGCACCTCGATGTCGACCGGGGTGCGCGCGGCCCACGGCGAGGCCATGAACGCGGCCTGCAGATCCGCGAGCGCCTCGGCGTCGGTGGTGCCGTGCCCGCCGTCGACGGCGCCGGGGATGTCGTCGAGGTCGAACAGCCGGTCCGCGCCGTAGAACCGCTGCACCCAGTCGTGAAAGGCGGTGCCCAGCAGCGCCTGCGGGTCGGGCCGCACCGGCGCCCGCCGCGTCAGCCGCGCGGCGGCCCCGGCCGGGTC
>JAEWRC010000038.1 GCA_023460175.1 Actinomycetes bacterium | reverse complement strand
CCTCGGCGGTCAGCGCCGCCACCGCCTCGGCCGCGGTCTGTGCCTCCCGCAGCCGCGCCGCTACGCCGGCTTGCTGTCCGGTCAAAGCTTCGAGATCCTCGGACATCGTGGCGTGCGCGCGCACCCGTTCCTCGACCTCGGCGACCTCGGCGGCGCGTCGGGCCACCTCCTCCTCGGCGGCCTTGGTGGCCGCGATGGCCGCCGCCCATTCACCGGTGGCCCGTCCGGTCGCGGTGAAGTAGCGGGCGTACTCGGCGTCGATCTTCTCGATCAGCATCGGCTCGGTCCCGGACAGCCCGGCCGACAGGCCGTCGGCGGCGTCACCGGCGGCCACGTCCAATGCCCGGGACAACGCGTCGCAGCCCGACAGGTCCACCGCCGAGGTCGACGCGGCCTGCAGGACGCGTTGGGCCTGCCACAGGCCGGTGTCGACGGTCTCGTCGAGCATGCCCCGGACCCGCTGATGGGCGTCGTCACCGGTGAGCTGTTCGCGCGCCGGCGCGAGGATGCTCAACTCGGTCTCGCATTTCTTGTGGAACCGCTTGCGGTACACGAAACGGTATGGGCCCGTGCTGATCTCGGCGGTGACCTCGGCACCGACGTCGGCGTGGGTGGGCTTGACCTGCTTGACGTCCTTCTTGGTGGAGCGGTCCTTGGACTCCAACAGCAGGTCGAGCGCCTCGATCATCGAGGACTTGCCGATCTCGTTGGCCCCGCACACCACCGTCACGCCCTGCTCGGCGAACTCGATCTCGCGGTGCGCGATGCCGCGGTAGTTGGTCAGGACGAGTCGATGCAGTCTCATGCCGCACCGCTTTTCGGCGTCGCCAGCGAGCCGGACAGTCGCAACAACAACGCCAGGGCGCCCTGCGCATCCTCGGCCTCGGCGGCGTCGGCGCCGCGGGCGGTGTCCATCAACTCTGCCACCGCGGTGGCCGCGAAACCGCCGATGCCGATATCGGAGAACTCCGCGTCGGCGGGCACCACCGCGATATCGCAGTACCGCTCCCACAGCCCGAGCCAGGCGAACAGAGTGGCATGGCGGTCCAGGCGCAGGTCCAGTTCGGCCCGGTCGGTGACGCTCAGCGTGCCGGTCAACACCAACCGCACCACCGTGCGTTCCTTGTCTGGCAGCTGGTCCAGGTTCGTGTCGAGGTCGGCGATATCGCGGCGGTCGTTGATGTCGAACCGCAGCGTCACAAAGCGCCACCGCCCGACCCGGCGGGCGTCGACGGTGACCGGGCGCGCGGGGTCGGCCTCGTCGACGTCGACGACCAGCACATGACCGGGGTCAGGTTCGATGTCGTCGTAGTTGGTGACCTCCGGCGAACCCGAGTACCAGACCCGGCCCGAGTCACCCACGCAGGTGCGAGAGTGCTTGTCCCCCAGCGCCACGTAGTGGATCGCGCCGCGGTCGAGGGCGTCCTGCACCCCATCCAGCCGGATCAGCGACACCCGGGTGGGGTCCGGGTCCAGCACGTCGACGCCGCCGTGGGCGACCAGGATCCGGGTGGTCCCGTCGGCAGGCAGCTCCGCCAGCACCTCGGCGACCAGATCGGTGGTGGGGTGCTTGGACCGCCACGGCGCCGCGACGATCTCCAGCCCGTCGCGCACCCGGTGCGTCCCGGCGCGGTCCAACACCACGACGTTGTCCGGGCACTGCTCGGTGAACAAGGCGCTGGTGTACACCGACGAGGCGTCCAGCGGGTCGTGGTTGCCGGGCAGCAGGTACACCGGGATGCCGATGGCCCGCATCGCCTCCAGCGACTTGCCGATGACCTCCGGGTCGAGGTGGTTGTGCTCGAACACGTCACCGGCGACGACGACGAACTCCGCGCCGTGCTCGTCGGCCAGCGTCCGCAGTCCGGCCACCGCCTCCCGCCGGGCCGCCGAATAGCGGGGCTGCGCCTCACCTTCCAGGAAGTGCCGGGTCATCCCCAGCTGCCAGTCGGCGGTGTGCACGAATCGCACGACGTCCCCCACCCTTCTGTTCTTGTCCTCGACGGCTGTTCGAGCCCGGTCGTGGCGAGTGTATGACCGCACACCGACAAGTTGGCCTAACGTGGCCGGTGTGAGCGAGCAACGACGAACCCTGGTGCTCCTGCGCCACGCCAAGTCCGCCTATCCCGACGGGGTCGCCGACCACGACCGGCCGCTGGCACCGCGCGGTGAACGCGAGGCCGGCCTGGCCGGGGACTGGCTGCGCAACGGCGCGCCGGTGGACCCGCCGGTGCAGGCGGTCCTGTGCTCGTCGGCCACCAGAACCCGCCAGACCCTGCAGCGGACCGGCCTCGAGGTGCCCGTGCACATCACCGACCGCATCTACGGGGCCATGCCGGGCGCGGTGATCGAGCAGATCAACGCCGTCGAGCAGATCTTCGACTTCGACGTGCGGACCCTGCTGGTGATCGGTCACGAACCGACGATGTCGGCGCTGGCCCTGGGGCTGGCCGGCGCACCGGGCACCAACGCCACTGCCGCCGAGCACATCTCGACGAAGTATCCGACCTCGGCGATGGCGGTGCTGCGCATCGACGGACCGTGGTCATCGGTGGAACTGGGCAGCGCTGCGCTGACCGCCTTCCACATCCCGCGCTGACGCGCTTAGGAGCTGGTGGCGAGCGTGAGCTCCATCAGCTTGATGGCCTGCCCGCACGCGTCGACCCCGGGGGCCTGCGGATTGACCCACCAGCCGACCACGCCGGCCGCGTCACTGGCCACGCCGCAGCCGTTCTCGGTCTGCATGACGATCGAGGCGACACCGGCCACCCGCCGGTCCTCGATCTGATAGTTCATCTCCTCGGCGACCCGGCGCTCGTTGTCCAGGCTGCCGGTCTCGAACCAGAACCGGGTGATGTCCACCAGACCGGTCTGGCTGTTGGCCTGCCAGCGGCAGACCGCCCCGACGAAGGTGCTCTGGATGGCGTCGGGCTCGGCGCCCACGGTCTCGGCCAGCACGTCGCTGGTCAACACGTCGCATTCCTTGAGCAGGTTCGGGTAGGTCTCCGCGGACTCGTTGTTGCGCGGCCCCGCGCCGGCCTTGACCGCGGTGCCGTCGACCGTCGACGAGCAGCCGGTCAGGATCGCCAGCGCCGCGGCGGCGGCCACGCCGGCACCGATGCGGCGTCGACGCGCGCCGAAGTCAGAAAGGTGTCGCACCGAATCGCTCATTTCTCCGCGTTCACGATCGATTGGCGGGTCAGCTCCGTGGCCACCTCGCACGGATCCGGGAAGGGCTGGGCGGCGTACGACACCGACCATTCGATGAAGTCGTCGTCGAACTGGATGCCCACCTCGCAGAGCGTGTCGGTGCCGGTGAGCAGGTCGCGGGCGATCGCGATGAATCCGTCGTAGCCCTCGATGGTGATGTCCTCCACGCTGTCGCGAGAGAGTTCCTGGGTCTTGCGTTCGCGCCCGATCGGGCTGCCGCGGAACGACGTGAACGAGAAGTGCGGCCCGACGATGCTGCCGCCGGCCAGCCACTGGCACCCCACCGAGTTGGTGGCGGTGTTGACCAGGCCCGCGACCTGGGTGAGCTGGCTGACGGTCTCGTCGCTGATGCCGCCGCATTCGGGGAACACCGGACCGTGCTGCGCGTCGACGCTCGCCGGTGGCGCATCGCCGCCGGCCTGCGGATCACTGGTGTCCTCGCTCGAGCATCCGGCCAGCAGTGCCATACCCGTCGCCAGGGCGACCGCCGCCCACGTTCTCCCACTCACCCCATGCACTGTAGCGGCAGGGCCGTCGGTGAACCATCGACACGCCCACTGACCTGGCGTTTTGGCGCGTCGTTCGGGGTCCTCGCGCCGGGCGGGACCCGGAGGCGGCCACCACACCGAGCCGGCGCCGGTGGTGTGCAACAGTTACGGGATGCTCCGGGCGCTGCTGCGACAGTATGTCCGGCCGTACCGGCCGCTGGTGGCCGCCGTGATGACGTTGCAGGTGATCAGCACGCTGGCGTCGCTGTATCTGCCGACCGTCAACGCCGCCATCATCGACGACGGGGTGGCTGTCGGCGACACCGACACCATCGTCCGGCTCGGCGCGGTCATGCTGGCCGTCACCGCGCTGCAGGTGTGCTGCGCGGTCGGGGCGGTGTACTTCGGCTCCCGCACCGGGATGAGCTTCGGCCGCGACCTGCGCGCCGCGATGTTCCACCACGTCACCACGTTCTCCGAGCACGAGACCGGCCGGTTCGGCGCGCCGTCGCTGATCACCCGGACCACCAACGACGTCCAGCAGATCCAGATGCTGGTGCAGATGACGTTCACGGTGCTGGTGACCGCGCCGATCATGTGCGTGGGCGGGGTGTTCATGGCGATCCACCTGGACCCGGGGCTGGCGTGGCTGTTGATCGTCAGCATCCCGGTGCTGGGCCTGGCGAACTACTGGATCATCAGCCACCTGCTGCCCATCTACCGCCGGATGCAGGAGTTGATCGACGGGATCAACCGGGTGATGCGCGAGCAGCTGGCCGGCATCCGGGTGATCCGGGCCTTCGCCCGGGAGCCGTTCGAACACCACCGCTTTGCCGTCGCCAACCAGACGCTGTCGGATACCGCGGTGGAGGCCGGCCGCTGGCAGGCGCTGATGCTGCCGGTGACGACGCTGACCATCAACATCTCGAGCGTCGCGGTGATCTGGTTCGGCGGACTGCGCATCGACGGCGGCCAGATGCAGGTGGGCGCGCTGATCGCATTCCTGTCCTACTTCATGCAGATCCTGATGGCCGTGCTGATGGCCACGATCTTCCTCGCGGCGCTGCCGCGGGCCTCGGTGTGCGCCGAGCGGATCGGCGAGGTGCTCGCCACCACCCCGGCCGTGGCCGACCCGCCGCACCCGGTCGAACCGGCCGCCGCCGGCGTCCCGGTACTGCGCGCCGACCGGGTGTCGTTCCAATACCCCGGCGCCGAACAACCGGTGCTGCACGATGTTTCGTTCACCGCGCACCCGGGCACCACCACCGCTGTCGTCGGCAGCACCGGGTCGGGCAAGTCCACCCTGATCTCGCTGCTGTGCCGGATGTACGACGCCAGCGGGGGCGCGGTGCTGCTCGACGAGGTCGACGTGCGCGACTACCGCACCGAACGGCTGTGGTCGTCGTTCGGGGTGGTGCCGCAACGCGGCTATCTGTTCTCCGGCACGGTGGCCGCCAACCTGCGCTACGGTCGCTCCGACGCCACCGAGGACGACATGTGGGAGGCGCTGCGGGTGGCCTGCGCCGACGGGTTCGTCGCCGCGCACAAGGACGGCCTGCAGATGCGGGTGGCCCAGGGCGGCATCAACTTCTCCGGCGGCCAGCGGCAGCGGTTGGCCATCGCCCGGGCCGTCATCCGCCGGCCCGCCATCTACCTGTTCGACGACGCGTTCTCCGCGCTCGACGTGCACACCGACGCCCGGGTGCGGGCCAACCTGCGGGAGGTTTCTCCGGAGGCCACCGTCGTCGTTGTGGCGCAGCGGATCTCCACGATCGTCGCCGCCGATCAGGTGCTGGTGCTCGACGACGGCCGGGTGGTCGGGATCGGCACCCACGAGCGGCTGCTCGCCGAATGTCCCACCTACACCGAGATCGCCGACTCGCAGTCGGTGCACGCCGGGTCCGGGGAGGGTCGGTGAGCGGGCCGCTGCGCGGCGGGATGCGCGCCATGGCCCAGGGACCCCCGCAGCGTTCCCGCGACTTCCGGGGCGCCGCGGTGCGCCTGATCAAACGCCTGACGCCGCACCGCACCCTGACCCTGACGGTGATCGCGCTGTCGTTCGTCGGCATCGCGCT
>JAEWRC010000037.1 GCA_023460175.1 Actinomycetes bacterium | reverse complement strand
CACCGCGGGTGGCACCGCGCTCCAGCCGACACTGGCGGTGCCGTCGGCGATCGCCGCGCCGGCCGGCGGCCGGACGCCGTGCCCGGCGGCCAGCGCGTAGTCCTCGCGCCGCACCGGTGCCGCCGCGGTGTCGGGCCAATCGACGCCGCTGTCAGCGGCCAACTCGCGGCAGTCCCCCACCAACGCCTGCACCCGCGGATCACCCTGTCGGGCAATCGTATTGAGCTCGGCCACCCGCGGCGCGAGCAACTGCACCACATCGGAATCCAGGGTGTCGTCGGTGAAGAATTCGTCGGCGGCGGCGGTCAGCAGCGCGATCTCGGCGTCCAGCAGCGCACGGTCCAGCGCCGCGATGCCGTCCCGCTCGCTGGCCGGCCACCAGCGCCGCAGCCAGTGCCCGACGGCCAGCCGGCGCAGGGCGGCCGTGCTGCCGGGCCGCACCGCCACATCACCGAGTTCGATCCGCGGGCCCGGTTCCCGGTGGCGCAGCGCGTCGAGCAGGGCGACGTGGCCGGCCTCGCCGAGCACCCGCCACAACCAGTCCGCCCGTTCCGGATCGGTGAAGGTGATCGAGGGCGGATCGGCCGGGTCGGCGTCGACCTGCCAGCTCAGTACCGCACCGCTGACCTCCAGCACCGCCACCACCGGCACCGGCGCCGTGCTCGCGCCGGTGCCCCAAAGACCGCCGTGGCTGTCGAACTTCACTGCGGCACCGCCACTTCCAGCATCGTCTTGATCCGCTGCCGATGGTCGAGGCTCACGGACCGGGCCACCCCCTCGAGCAGCGAGCGCAGGTCGTCGACGTCGCCGCAGGACTCCTGCCAGACGTCACGACCGTGCAGCCGGGCCCACAATCGGCTCAGGTAGGGCCGGCAGAACGCCGCGAGATCGTCGATCACCTGCTGCTGGCGCGGATGCACGGCCGCGCCGGCCGCGAGGTAGCGGCGCGCGTGCAGGACGTAGGCCTCCTTGGCCAGCCGGGCCTGGATCCGCGCGGCCAACTGGTAACGCGGCGAGGCTGTTTCGTCCAGCGGGTGCAGGCCGGTGGCCACCTCGATGCCGGTGAGCAGGGCGGCCTGCTTGTCCTCGGCCAGCAGGCCCCATGGCGCACAGGCGCGGTCCACCTCCTCGACGCACAGCAGCGGAACGTCGGGCAGTTCGTCGCGGTCCAGGGCCCGGCGCAGCGTGGACCGCACCCGGTCCAACACGCTGCGGTCCAGCGGCCGGCCCCCCGCCGGCTGGCCACCGACGGCCGGAGGACGTTGCGGTGCGGCTGAACTGAGGCCGATCTCGACGATCGACCAGGGCAGCCCGACGTCCGCTCGGCGCGCCGCGGCGCCCAGGTTGTACGGCGTGGCGTCGGCCACCAGCGCCGACCACACCCGCTGCCGGGCCACCTCGGCGCGGTGACTGTCGGCGGGGCCGAGCACCGTGGCCAGGCCGGCGAAGAACGGATCGGTGATGGCGTCGGACGGCGCAACGTCGCGCCAGCTGCGCTGCAGTTGCCGGCCCAGCCGGTCGATCACCTGCGCGTCGGCCACGTGTCGGTCGAGCGCCTCGATGGCGGTGCGGTCACGGCCCTCGTGCAGGTCCTGCAGTACTCCTGCGGCGACCTGCGTGCCGTCGTCCGCCGGGGCGCCGCGGGTCACCGCCAGCTCGAAACACACCGGGAAATAGAGCTCCTGGGCGTTACCGGTGGTGATGCCCAGCCGCCGGCGCTGCTGTTTGAGCAGGACGAACCAGGCCGCCGCGGCGCGCAGGTGCGGCCCGTTGCGCAGCACCTCGTCGTGCAGCGCGGCGGCGACCTCCGGTGCCAGCACGGCCGACGAATACTGGGTGTTGCTGCGCAACCTGAGCACCAGCGGATCGAGGATGCGCTTGACCGTCCGGCGCAGCGGACCGCCGTCGTTGCCGCTGAGCACCTCGACCTCGGGTCCCAGTGCCCGCCAGGCCCGGTCGATCACGGCGCGGCGCGGCTGGGCCGAGTCCGGACCAGAACCCTGGGCGGCCGCGGTCCCCGCGGTGTCGGACCCGATGCTCATCGCAACCAGGATAGAGGCGCCGAAGTTGGGTTCGGTAGCCCTCCGGCGGCGGGACCCTTGCGGTCATGACCGATGCCGTGCTGCTCATCTTCGTGGGGCTGTGCTGCGGCGGCGCCCTGGGCACCGCCTGGCGGATGTGCCGCCGGGCTGCTGCCGGGTGTCGGAACGACGAGGCCGACGAGCGCCTGGTCACGCTGGCCGAACTGGTGGTCGAGTTCGATCAGATGCTGGTTCGCAAGGGTCTGCTGACGGGGGCACAGCTAGCGCTGATCCGCACCGGCACGCGGTCGCGCGGGATCGTCACCGGGATGCGTGTCACCGGCGGCGCGCGGGAGGATCACCGCGAGGTGGAACTCGACCTGATGGTCCTGCGCCGCGGCGGCGGGCAGTTCCCGGTGCGACAGCGGACGTTGATCCCGGCCTCCGCGGTCGCAAAGGTGGCCCCGGGCACCATGATCGACACCTATTACCGGCCCGGGGACGAGAACACCGTGGCGGTGTGCGTCTCCCCGGGCTGAGGAGCAACGGCCCGCGTCAGCGGGCACCGTCGACGGCGAAGGTGGCCAGCGCCGCCCAGTACACGGGGCTCGCCGTGGCGTCGCCGTCGCGCCAGCGCCGCATCTGGGCCCGCTGCCAACGGTTGACCGCGCGACCCGCCTCGTCCTCGCGGTGGGCCAGGTCCACCCCGATGACGGCTTCCGACATCGGGTCGAAGGTGGGATCCGTTGGACCGGAGGAGAATCGGCGGTAGCCGGCGGTGGTCGGCAGCGGCCACAGTGTCGCCGTCACCAGCTGCGCACCGCCCAGCACCATCGCCGCCACCAACCCGGTGGCCTCGTCGAAGCGATAGTCGCCCCCGGAGCCACAGGCCAGCAGCGCGACCCGCGGCGGGACTCGTAGGTCGGCGGCCATGATGTCGGCCGCGGTCAGCGCGCAGTCCTCCGCCAGGTGCAGGGCGGCCCGGTCGGCGTGTCCCACCTCGCCCTCGGCGGCGCTGGCGTGCCCGACGTAGAGCAGCCGGGCGGGCTCGCCCGCGCAGGCCCGCCGCAGCCAGTTCGGCGGTCGCCGTCTCGGCCCAGTCCCCCGCCGTCTGTACCACCGGCTCGGCGCTGAAGGTCCCCCGGGCGCTGTGGTATTCGACCAGCTCGCACACCAGCTCGGTGTTGTCCCACTCCCACGCGACCGCGAACGCGCCGGCCAGCATCGGGGCGGAAACACTACTGGCCCAGCGCATCCGGGCGCCGGCGTCGGCGATCGTGTAGCGGACCGAATCCACCGCGAGCGCGGCGGGCACCTTGAGATCGGCGGCGCGTTCCAGGATGGCCATCCCGCGCAGGTACTTCGGGCTGCCGGGCCGGCAGTTGAACACGCCCTGCCCGGCGGCATGCCGGGCCTCGACCTCCTGCCAGCTCTGCTCCGGGCGGCCCAGCCCGTCGAAACCCATCTCGGCCAGGGCCTGACCCCGCAGAATGCTGCCCAGGTGCGCGTCCAGCCTCGCGTACTGCAACCAGCTGTGTCGGGGCGAGGAGTCGAGCAGGTCTCGCGCCTCGGCCACCAGCGCGGTGGCTTCCTCGAAGGCGCCGCGGAACAACGAAAGCCAGCTGCGCTGCAGCAGTATTCGGTGGATGTGCAGGGGCTTGCCCAGCTCGCGCCAGTGTCGTTCCGCGTGTGCCCAGCACTCGTCGGCCTCCTGCAGTCGGCCGATGCCCAACCGGATCAGTCCGAAGTACAACCAACTCCTGGACACGTCGTGGGCCCGGGCGTGCTCGGCGATCACCGGGTAGGCCTCGGTGACCAGGTCCTGGGTCCCGGCGTACTCGGCGGCCGACCAACATGCGGCGGCGCGCTCCAACTGGGTACGCGCGCGGGGCAGGGACCAGCCCCGGGCATCGGCGCGGGCCTCGGCCCGACGCAGCCAGGGTTGCGCCTCGTCCAGCCGACCGCACTCCACGCAGAACCGGCCGTAACCCAGGGCGCCGGCGACGAACACGTGGTCGTCCTCGGCGTCCACACCGACCGGACCGATCTGCGCCAGGGAGTCGACCACCGCGTCCCACAGCGGTGCCGACCGCGCGTACAGGTCATCGTCGCACAGCCCGGTGGCGACCAGGACCCGCGCGTACGCGACCAGGCGCCGGTGCTCGTCGACGAGTTCGGTTGGCCCGCCGTCGTTTTCAACCAGGGTGTCGAGATGGGCGGCAGCCTCGTCGTGGTCGCCGTGGGCCGCGGCCAGCCCGGCCCGCAGGAACTGCGCGCGTCGGGCGTAGCGGCAGAGCATGTGGTCGATCTCGGTATCGGTCATCGTGACCTGGCCGACGGCCTCCGAGCTGGCGCCACCCCGGATCTCGGTGTAGACCCCCAGGCAGTCCTCGATGCGCCGAATGCTCTCCACCACACCGTCGTAGCCGCTGCGCACCAGGTACATCTCACCCAGCTGGGCAAACACCTCGAGGGCGTAGTCGTCGCGGTCGGCCTGCTCGATCCGGGGCATCAGCGAGATCAGAAGCTGGTGCGCGGCCGTCTCATCTGCGGCCAACGCCAGGAGCCGGGCGCGGGCCAGCTCCTCGACGATCGCCACGGTCGCCCATCATAGGCGCGGGGCGGGGCGGGGCCCGCCCCC
>JAEWRC010000036.1 GCA_023460175.1 Actinomycetes bacterium | reverse complement strand
GCTGGAACTCGTGCAGCTGGGCCACCTCGTCGCGGTTCTCGATCGCGTAGATGATCAGCTGCTCGACGTTGTACAGGTTCGCATCGCGGACGGCCTGCAGCTGGATCGGCGGCAGGTCGAAGTCGTACTCGACGCGGTTCTTGATGCGCACCGCCATCAGCGAATCCAGCCCCAGCTCGATCAGCGGGACCTCGCGCGGCAGATCCTCGGGCTCGTAACCCATGGCACCGCCGACGATCGCGGCCAACCGGTCCCCGACGCTCTCGCCGGAGTCCGGGGTCCACTTGGCGAAGCCGGCGCCCAGGTTCGCGCCCTGGGTCAGGTTGTCGCTGAGGATCTCGGCCTCGACGACGTCGCCGGGTCCGCCGGCGAGCTGCGGTTGCTCGACCTGGCCGGCCGCCAGTTCGGTGCCGGCCGGCTGCGCGACGACGGCGCCGGCGGCGGCCGCGGCCGGCAGCGTGCCGGCCTGACCGGCGCGGCTGACGACGGCGTCGTAGACCAGCGTGAAGGACTCGTCGATGCGCGCGTGCACCTGCACGGTGGCACCGCCGGGGTGCCGGGTCAGGGTGGTGACCAGGCGGGAGCCCTCGGCGGGGATGGCGCGCTGCTCGGCGGCGGTCAGCGTGGCGTCCGGGAGCACCTGCGCGGCAGCGGCTTTCACCAGACCGGCCAGATCGGCCGCACCCTTCGGCGCGAACTCCCAGATGTGTCGCCCGTCCGGGGTGGCGACATGGTTACCCGGCATGATCAGCGAGCTGTCGCCCGTGAAGCGCGCCTCGAGCCAGTGCGGCTTGCGGCGGAACCGGGTCAGCGGGATGTTCGCGTAGTCGATCGCCGGATCCACCGGGCGCTCCGACGGGAGCGGGAACAGCGTGCGGAAGTCCAGGTCGTGACCGTGGACGAACAGGTTCGCCATCGCCACGGTCATCGAGTCGACCTCGTCCTGCTTGCGCGCCAGCGTCGGGATCAGCTGGGCGTCGTGCAGCCCGGCGGCCGCGGTGGTCAGGCCGACCTGCATGAGCGCCACCGGGTTCGGCGCCAACTCCAGGAACGTGGTGTGGCCGTTGTCGACGGCGTTGCGGACGCCGTGGGTGAAGTAGACGCTGTGGCGCAGCCCCTTCTTCCAGTACTCGACATCGTGGATCGGCTCGGCGCCGGCCCGGATCAACTGCCCCTCGTGCACGGTGGAGAAGTACGCGGTCTGCAGCGGCTGCGGCTCGATGCCGACCAGCTCCGCGGCCAGCTCACCGAGCAGCGGATCCATCTGCTGGGTGTGGCTGGCGCCCTTGGTCTGGAACTTGCGGGCGAACTTCCCCTCCGACTCGGCGCGCGCGATGATCGCGTCCACCTGCTCGGGCGGGCCGCCGATGACCGTCTGGGTCGGCGCCGCGTAGACGCACACCTCGAGGTCCGGGAAGTCGGAGAACACCGTCTTGATCTCGTCGGCGGAGTACTCCACCAGCGCCATCAGCCGGATGTATTCGCCGAACAGCATCGCCTCGCCCTCGCCCATCAGGTGCGAACGCGAACAGATGGTGCGGGTCGCATCGGCCAGGCTCAGCCCGCCGGAGAAGTACGCCGCGGCGGCCTCGCCCAGCGACTGGCCCACCAGCGCAGTGGGTTTCGCGCCGTGGTGCTTGAGCAGCTCGCCGAGCGCCACCTGGATGGCGAAGATGACCACCTGCGTGGTCTCGATGCCGTAGTCCTGCGAGTCGTCGAGGATGAGCTCGACGACCGAGTACCCCAGCTCGTCCTGCACCAGGGCGTCGACCTTGTCGATCCACACGGCGAAGGTCTCGTTGCGCAGGTACAGGCTCTTGCCCATCTTGCGGTGCTGGGCACCGAAACCGGCCAGCACCCACACCGGGCCGTTGGTGACCGGGCCGTCGGCCGCGAGCACCAGCGGGCTCTGCTTGCCGTCGGCAAGGGCGCGCAGACCCTTGATCGCCTCGTCGTGGTCGTGGGCCAGGATCACCGCGCGGGAGCGGCCGTGGTTGCGCCGCGACAGGGAGCGGCCGATGGCCTCGAGCGGGGTGGCCCGCCCCTCCTCGCTGTCGAGCCAGTCGGCGAGCTCGGTGGCCGACGCGCGCTTGCGCGAGGTCAGGAATGCCGAGACCGCCAACGGGACAATGGGTTTGACGGGCTCGTCGGCCTCGGCGGCGGACTGCTCCTCGCGGGCCACCTCCAGCAGGCGCAGCGCCTCGTCGGTCAGCCCCGGCAGCTCGTGGTCGTCGTCGGTGTCGCGACCGTAGAAGGCGTCGTCGCCGAGGTTCGAGTCGTCGTCGGAGATGAATTCGCCGTACTCGTCCATCCGGACGCCACCGACATACACCGCGTCCGCATCGGAATCGGCGGTCTTGTCCGGCTGTGCTTCCGAAACCGGTTCGGGTTCAACCAGATCCGACGGCAGCACCTCGCGGACCACGACGTGCGCGTTGGCGCCGCCGAAGCCGAAGCCCGAAACGCCGGCGATCTTGTGCCCGCTGTAGCGCGGCCACTCGGTGACGGCGTCGGCGACCTTGAGCCGTTCCTTCTCGAAGTCGATGTAGGGGTTGGGGCCGACGTAGTTGATCGACGGCGGGATCTTGTCGTGGTGGATCGCCAGCGTCATCTTGGCCATGCTGGCCACGCCCGCGGCCGACTCCAGGTGTCCGATATTGGATTTCACCGCACCCAGCAGCGCGGGCTGATCGGCGGGGCGGCCCTTGCCGACCACCCGGCCCAGCGCGTCGGCCTCGATCGGGTCGCCCAGGATGGTGCCGGTGCCGTGCGCCTCGATGTAGTCGACGGTGCGCGGATCGACGCCGGCGTCCTTGTAGGCCTTGCGGAGCACCTCGGCCTGCGCGTCGGGGTTCGGCGCCAGCAGGCCGTTGGAGCGGCCGTCGTGGTTGACCGCGCTGCCCGCGATGACGGCCAGGATCTCGTCGCCGTCGCGGCGCGCGTCGGCGACCCGCTTGAGCACGAGCATGCCGGCGCCCTCGGAACGGGCGTAGCCGTCGGCGTTGGCGGAGAAGGACTTGATCCGGCCGTCCGGGGCGAGCACTCCGCCGACCTCGTCGAACCCGATCGTCACGATCGGGGTGACCATGGCGTTGACGCCGCCGGCGAGCACCACGTCGGCTTCCTTGGCGCGCAACGCTTTCACGCCCTCGTGGATGGCAACCAGCGAGCTGGAGCAGGCGGTGTCGATGGTCATCGACGGGCCGCGGAAGTCGTAGAAGTAGGACACCCGGTTGGCGGTGATCGAACTGGCGTTGCCGGTGATCGCGTACGGGTGCGCGGTGGTGGGATCGGCGACCGCGAGGAACATGTAGTCGTTGTTGGAGCTGCCGACGAACACTCCGACGGGCCCGCCGCGCAGGCTCGACGCCGGAATCCGGGCGTGCTCCAAGGCTTCCCAGGTCAGCTCGAGCGCCATCCGCTGCTGCGGGTCGATGTTGTCGGCTTCCATCTTCGACAGCGCGAAGAACTCGGCGTCGAAGCCCTTGATGTCGGTCACGTAGCCGCCGCGGGTGCGCGCCCGGGCGACCCGCTCGGCCACGCGCGGCTCGTCGAGGAACTCCGACCACCGGCCCTCCGGGAGGTCGGTGATGGCGTCGCGGCCCGCGCGCCGGCCGCGCCACAACTCGTCGGGGGTGTTCATGTCGCCGGGCAGCCGGGTGGCCACCCCGATGATCGCGATGTCGGCGGTGTCCGGGTCGATCTCGGCGGGCCGCGACCAGTCCTCGTCCTCGCCGGCGCCGGCCTCGTCCTCGGGTTCGCCCTCGACGATCACCTGGGCCAGCGCCTCGATGGTGGGGTGCCGGAACGCCACGGTGGCGGTCAGCGTCGTGCCGGTCAGGTCCTCGATGTCGGAGGCCATCGCCACCGCGTCGCGCGAGGAGAGCCCGAGCTCGACCATGGGGGCGGACTCGTTGATGGTCTCCGCCGACTGCCCGGTGGCCTTGGCGACCCAGTTCCGCAGCCAGGTCCGCATCTCGGGCACGGTCATCTCCGTGCCCGCGGGGACGGCGGCGGCCGGATCCTCGAGGTTGTCGGGATCCGACTGGTTGGGATTTGCGTTGTCTTCAGACATCGAAGGCCTCACATCTTCTATCGGCGGAGAGTCTCCCCGGCGGATGCGTCCCAGCTCAGCTCGCGTTCTGGTTCGCCTCGGTTGTTAGTCCAACGCGTCCGGGAAGGCGTTGGCCACCTTGCCCGAACGCAGGGTTCCGTCCAGGTACGCGGCGCGGCACGCCCGGCGGCCGATCTTGCCGCTCGAGGTGCGCGGGATGGCACCCGCGGCCGTGAGCAGCACATCGCGCACCGTCACGCCGTGCCGGACCGCGATCGCGGCGCGGATGTCGTCGGTGATCGGCCCGATCTCGAGCTTGTGCGCGCCCGGCGCGCGCTCCGCGACGATCACCAGCTGCTCGGAGCTGTCGTCGGCATCGCGCTTGAGCCCCGAGTGGGCATTGTCGAAGACCTCGTCGGGCAGCTGGTTGGCCGGCACCGAGAAGGCCGCGACGTAGCCGGTGCGCAGCGCCTTGCTGGCCTCCTGCGCCGAGTACTCCAGGTCCTGCGGGTAGTGGTTGCGCCCGTCGATGATGACGAGGTCCTTGACCCGGCCCGTGATGAACAGTTCGCCGTCGTAGTAGGCGCCGTAATCGCCGGTACGCACCCAGGTGGCATCGTCGTCGGCGCCCTCGGCGTGCGACGGGTTGGTCCGCGACTTCAGGATGTTCTGGAAGGTCTCCCGGGTCTCCTCGGGCTTGTTCCAGTACCCCGTGCCCATGTTCTGGCCGCTGATCCAGATCTCGCCGATCTGGCCGTCGGGCAGCTCGGTGGCGGTCTCCGCATCGACGATGACGGCCCACTCCCCGATGCCGACCTTGCCGGCGCCGGCCTGCGCGACGGCCTTGGGTGAATCGTCGGGCACCTCGACGAACCGCCCGGAGTTCAGCTCGTCGCGGTCGACGGAGATGATCCGGGGCAGGTCGGCGCTGGGGGTGGTCGAGACGAACAGCGTGGCCTCAGCCAGGCCGTAGGACGGCTTGATGGCCTTGGGGTCGAAACCGAACGGGCTGAAGGCCTCGTTGAAGCGGCGCACGGTGGCCGCGGAGATGGGCTCGCTGCCGTTGAGGATGGCCTTGACGTTGGACAGGTCCAGCGGCTCCGAGCCCTCCTTGGGCACGCCGCGCGCGGCCGCGTGGTCGAACGCGAAGTTCGGGGCCACCGAGATGGTGCCGGCGGTGTCGTCGGGCTTGCGCCCCAGCTCGCGGATCCAACGCTCGGGGCGCCGGACGAACGCGGCCGGGGTCATGAAGGTGAAGCGATAGCCGAGCATCGGCGCGATCAACGCCGTGATCAGACCCATGTCGTGGAAGAACGGCAACCAGGACAGGCCGCGGTCGCCGTCGTCGCCGTCGAGTCCCTCGACCACCTGCAGCACGTTGGTGGCCAGGTTCAGGTGGGTGATCTGGACGCCGGTGGGGATGCGAGTGGAACCCGAGGTGTACTGCAGGTAGGCGATCGTGGTCACATCCGGCTCGGGCGGCTGCACCCAGGTGGCGGCGACCTCGTCGGGGATGGCGTCGACCGCGATGACGCGGGGGCGCTCCTTGGCGGGCCGGCTGCGGAAGAACTTGCGCACGCCCTCGGCGGCGTCGGTGGTGGTCAGGATGGCCGTCGGTTCGCAGTCGTCGACGACGGCATGCAGGCGGCCGACGTGGCCGGGCTCGGACGGGTCGAACAGGGGCACCGCGATGCGCCCGCCGTAGAGCGCGCCGAAGAACGCCACCAGGTAGTCCAGGTTCTGCGGGCACAGGATCGCGACCCGGTCGCCGGGCTCGGTGACCTGCTGCAGCCGCGCGGCCACCGCCTTGTTGCGGGCGCTGAACTCGGCCCAGGTCAGGTCGCGGGCGACCCCGTCGCGTTCGGTGGAGAAATCCAGGAAGCGGTACGCCAGACTGTCACCGCGTACCTTGGCCCACTTCTCGACGTGCTTGACGATGCTCGAGTTTTCGGGGAAGACGATCCGCCCGTCCTTGATGAAGGGGTTGTGGAACGCCATAAATTTCTCCTGTCGAACACTGCTACGGGGTCAGCCGCGGCGTCATCTGACGATGACGCACCGGCGAGCTGGGCCGCACCGCGTGGCACTGACCCCCAAACCTCACAGATCGTACAGACGCCCTGAGGTCACCGCCGGATCGCTCCGTGGCATGGGATCACCGCCGCGCAGTCTTAGTCTGTTCTTAATGTTACGGGCCAGTAGGGCTGACGACAAATTCCCCCACGGGGCCGAGACCGTCTCGTGACCCGCCGCTAGCCGTGCTTGGGGTGCGGGGCGTTCTCGATCAGGCCCCGGGCCCAGTTCAGCGTCCATTCCGTGGCCGGCTGCCCATCCAGGCTCCAGAACTGCGGGGTGGCGTACAACGCGTGCACCGGCTGACCGGCCCCGCCGGCCAGCGTCTCCAGCGTCCGCGGCAGGTTGGTGATGCTGAACGCGCCGTCGGGCGCCGCGCAGATCAGGTCCCCGGCCGCGCAGATCTGGTTGGTGCGGTCGTTGAGCGCGCCGAAACCGCCGGGGCGCGGCCCGGTCATCGCCAGGCCCAGCGTGGCCAGCATCGGCACCTCGTGCAGGGTGACCTCGGCGCCGTGGCCGGGGGCGTTGGGGCCGATCTCCTTGCCGACCCCCATCTCGCGGCGGCCGTCGGCGATCAACGTCGCACCGAGCACCAGGTCCTCGTCGACCGGCCCGCGGCCGTTGCCGATGTCGCTGGCGAGGTCACCGGCAATCACCGCGCCCTGCGAGAAGCCCATCAGCACATAGCTCGTCAGCGGGCAGCGCTCGTTCATGTCCGTCATCGCCTTGACCGCGGCCCGGGTGCCCTCGGCGCGGCTGTCGTTGTACGACATCTGCCCGTCGTTGGAGAACGGGTTGTGGAACTGCGCGGTGTAGGGAACCGTGAACACCTGCACCCGCTCGGGGCTGAACTGCTCCTGCAGCGGCCGGCTGACCTGCAGCATCAGCGACATCGGGAACTGCGTCGGGTTCAGCGGGTCGTCGATTCGCGAGGACTCCCAGGTCCCCGGGATCACCAGCGCCTGCACGTCCGGGCAGCTGGCGTCCTGGAACTCGGGCCGGGGCTTGCGATCCGGCGCCACCGACGTCGGCGGGACGGCCGAGGGCGGCACCGCGGTCGGCGGGGCCTCCGGGCGCCGGACGATGATCACGATCACGGCGACGACCAGCGCGATGACGACAGCGACGGCCGCGGCGGCGATCAGGCCGAGGATGCGGTGCCGACGGCGACGGGCGGCCTTCGTTGTGCGAGCCATGTTCTCCTGCTAGCAGAGTCGGTCGGTTGCGATGCGCATGTAGGCAGACGTCACGGCGTCGACCTGATTGGTCATCGCCGTAGCCGCAACGTCGGGTTGCGCGTCGCGCAGGTCGCCGCGGATCAGCGGCAGCACGAAATCGCGTACCGCCTGATCGCTTTGCCCCGCACCATGTGCCTGACAGATGTAGGAGCCTATCGACAGCGCCATCAGCTCACTCGACGGGTGTATGCCGGCCTTCGTCAGCGCCGCGAGGAACTCCTGCTGTTCGTCGGTGGTGGCGAGGGTGCCGGCGTGCGGCTGGCTCACCGAACCGACGCCGGGATCCTGCGGGGCCACCGAGGACGTCATCACGGTCTCGCCGGGTGAGCAAGCACACACCGTGGCGGCGGCGGTCGCGGCGATCAACGCCGACGATGCCGTCGTCCAGGGCGCCCGCCCTGGGAGAAACCACCTGGTCCGCTGCAACACGACTCCACGTTACCGGCTACCGAGAACCTGCCCGGACGCCCGCGGGCCTGCCGGCCGGCGGGCGTTCGGCTAACTACTAACCGATTGCTGCGGCAATGTCGTTGGACATCGCGCCCAGCTGCGGGGCCCACGAACCCCAGCCGTGGTCGCCACTGGTCGGGAAGTCGAAGTGCCCGTTGGAGCCGCCGTTGGCGCGGTAGGCCGAGTAGAACGACCGGTTGCTGCCCTGGGCCTGATCGGCGTAGCCGATCATCGCCGCGGGGTCGCTGGCGGTCAGCGTCTGCGGGGAGTAGACCCACAGCCGGGTGTTGTTGTCGATCAGCAACTGCGAGTGCACGGTGGGGTCGTGCCACTTCCAGCGGCCCAGCTGGGCCGGGCCCCACATCCGGTTGGCGTCCGCGCCGCCGAAGCGCATCATACCCTCCTGGATGGCGCCGTTGAGGAACGTGTTGGACGGGTTCATGAAGCCCGACAGCGAGCCCGCGTAGCGGAACCGGTTCGGGTAGAACGCGGCCAGCGTCACCGCGGCGGTGCCGCCCTGCGCGGCGCCGACGATGCCGTGGCCGGTGGGCGACAGGCCCTTGTTGGCGGCCAGCCAGTCGGGCAGTTCCGTGCTCAGGAACGTCTCCCACTGCTTGCTGCCGTCCTGCTCCCAGTTGGTGTAGAGGCTGAACGCGCCGCCGGCCGGCGCGGCGACCGAGACGCCCTTGCCCGCCAGGGCGTTCATGCCGTTGCCGACGGTCACCCAGTTGGAGACGTCGGGGGCGGCGTTGAACGCGTCGAGCAGGAAGACCGCGTGCGGGCCACCGGCCTGGAACGCCACGGGGATGTCGCGGCCCATCGCCGCCGACGGCACCTGCAGGTACTCGACGCCCTCGGCGTGCGCGGTGCCGGGCGTGCCCTGCACGGTGCCCACACCCCACAGCGCCACCGCCAGGACCGCCGCGCACAGCACGCGCGTGATCGCTGTCCACATGGTGGTACCCACCGCCGTCCTACTCACCGTCGTACTCACCTTTGTGCGCCCCTTGTCGTAGTGATGGCCGCCCCGTCCGCAACGTAGTGAATCACATCACCGCACGCCGAGCGGCGGGGTCCGGCCAATCCCGGGCCCGCCCGGAAAAGCAGAACGGCGGTGGACCACAAGGTCCACCGC
>JAEWRC010000035.1 GCA_023460175.1 Actinomycetes bacterium | reverse complement strand
TCCGCACCGCGCCGGATGAGCACCAGGTCCACACCCGCGGCATTCACGGCGAAGGGAGCGTTGTCGGGCAGTTCCGAAATGGCTGCCAGCCGCATGCCGGTGGTCGATTCCGATGCCATCGTCATTGAGTTGCTCCTCGGATCTAGCAGGGTCGGCGGGGTCGTCACAGCTCGCAGGATGTACCGGTCGGCGGCAACGCGAGGTCGATCAGGTAGTCAGCGGCGATCTCGTTGACGCACTGGTTGGTTCCCGCCATGACTATGGTGTGCCCCTCCCCCTCCACGGTGAGCAAGGAACTGTCGAGAGTTTCTGCCAGCTTGACACCGCCGGTGTGCGGTGTGGTGGGATCGCCGGTTATCGACACGACCAGGGTGGGCGGCAGTCCCGCGATGTCGCCCGCATACGGGATCCCCAGCGTCGGCTCGGTCGGCCAGTGTTCGCAGCCGTCACGGGCGCCGGTGAGAGCAACTCCGGGATCCATGAAAGGCGCGGCGTCGAAGATGCTCGCGCGCAACGCACTCCCCTGCTCCGGGCTGAGGCGTTCCTCGTCCATGCAATTGATGGCGTAGAGCGCCTCGGCGAAATTGGGCCAGCGACCCTCGGCATCGCGGAGCGAGAAGTCATAGTTGAGCTGCAACAGTTCGTCGCCGCGTCCCCGTTGTAGCTGCGCCAACCCGGTGATGATTCGGGCCCAGGCCGCTTCGGTGTAGAGACCCGCGATCACCCCGCCGATCGCCTCGTCGAACCCCAGCTCGGAGCTCAATGCTGGGACGGGCTGCCCGTAGAGGGGACGGACTATCCGGTGGAACGCCCCGATGGCCTGGGACGGGTCGTCGCCCAGCGGACAGTCGGCCTGCTCGGCGCAGAATTCGGCCATCTGCTCGAACGAGCGCTGGAACCCGGCATACGCCGCGACCCGGCGCTCGACGGTGCCCTGGTTCGGGTCGATGGCGCCGTCGAGCAGCATCGCGCGCACGTTCTGCGGGAACTGTTCGGCGTAGACGGCACCCAGTCGCGTCCCGTAACTCTGCCCCAAGAAGGTGAGCTGCTCGTCGCCGAGGACGGCCCGCAGTACGTCGATGTCACGCGCCGAATCGCGGGTGCCCACGCTGGCCAACACGTCGAGGCCGCCCGAGCGCTCGGCACACCGATCGAGGATCTCCGTCGTGTCCTGTTCGGTCCATTGCACCGCGGTGCCCTGCGTGCTCAACAGGAACTCGCCACGGTCGGCCTCGGCGTCGGTGAAGCAATCAATGGCAGGGTCCGTGCTGCCCACGCCGCGCGGGTCGAACCCGACGAGGTCAAAGTTGTCGGTCAGCCGGGCCTCCGGAAGCGACATCGCAGTCGCCGCAGTCGCGAACAACCCGGAACCGCCGGGCCCGCCGGGATTGATCACCAACGAGCCGATGGGCTGACCGCGGGCGGGTACTCGCGCAACCGCCAGGCGCGCGGTCTTTCCTTCCGGAACCTGGTAATCCAGCGGCACTTCCATGCGTCCGCACTCCATGGTCGGCGCCTGGGCGAAGACCGCGCTCTCGATCGCGGTATTGGCGTAGCTCCGGCAGGACTCCCAGGCCATCTCCTGAGAGTAGAACCGATCCAGGCCGGGTGAGGACGACACCGCTGATGTGTCTGACGTGCAGGCCGTCATCGCGAGGGTCAAGGCCAGAACCGCGAGTCCGACGAATGTACGTGAGCCGGTATGCTTCTGCCTTGTAGACGTGAAAAGCCTTGACAGCATTGGATAGTCCGTTCGGTGGTCGGGTATTCCCAGGATCAGAACTGGCTGCCGCCGCCGTCGACGTAGATCTCTGAGCCGGTCATGAAAGTGCTGCCGTCGGAGGCCAAGAACGCGACCACGCTACCGACCTCCGCCGGCCGGGCTAGGCGCTTCATGGGCATCGAGGCGGTCAACGCTGCGAGGCCGTCGTCGGCGCCGGTGAAGAGTTCCTTCAATCCCGGAGTCTCCGTGAGTCCGGGAGCGACGACGTTGACGCGGATCTTGCGGTCGACCAGTTCCGCGGCCCAGCTGCGGGCCAAGGACCGGATCGCGGTCTTGGAAGCGGCGTAGACGCTCGTGCCGGGATTCGCCTTCACATCGCCGCTGGAACCGCACAGGATGACCGAGGCGCCTTCGTTCAGCAGCGGAAGGGCCGCCTGCACGGTGAAGATGATGCCGCCGACGTTGGTGTTGAACGTGGTGGTGAAGTGCTCCCAGCTGATATCCCCCAGCGGTGCGACCTCGGCGATGCCCGCATTGGCGAACACTATGTCGAGCCCGCGTCCCGTCGCCTCGACGGTGGACGCCACGCGGTCGAGATCGGCCTGCCGTGTCACGTCGGCGCGAATGAAACCGGCCTGCCCGGAGCCGATACCGGCGACAACTTCTTCGAGGGCGTCTTCGCGACGCCCCACCAGGAAAACGTAGGCGCCGTCCTGGGCGAGCGCGCGCGCCGCGGCAAGGCCGATGCCCGATGTTGCTCCGGTGACGAGTGCAGTCTTACCTGTCAAAGACATGCGAACCTCCATATTCTGCACGACAGCGTCGACGATGGTGGCGGCCACGTCAGAGTCCCGCGCCGACCCGGCCGTTGAGAAGTTGCATCTCCCAAGCGAACGCGATACCGGTGCCGCCGGCATGCTCGACGATGACCTCGGTGAAGCCGGCCGCAGTTTCTTCACGCGCCCAATCACGCTGCCACTCGGACAACACCGCCAACCAGGTGATCGGCACCGCACCGGCTGCGACCATGCGACGCACCGCCATATCGTGCGATTCGGCCGATACGCCGCCGGAGGCGTCGGTGACGATGAAGACGTCATACCCCTCGGCAAGCGCCTGGATCGTCGGCATCGCCAGACACACCTCGGTCCACAGGGCCGCCAGGATGAGTTGCTTGCGACCGGTGGCCTTCACAACGTCGACGACGTTCTCGTCCTCCCAGGTGTTGATGAACGTCCGGTCGATCGGCTTTTGATCGGGAAAGACATCCTGCAGCGCCTTGATCAGGTAGCCGCCGCGCTCCTCGAGCACCGTGGTCAGAATCGTCGGCACACCAAAGGCTTTCGCGCCTTTCGCCAGACCCACGACGTTGTTGGCGATCAGGGCGGGTTCGTGACTGTTCAGGTTGGCGAATTGAAACGGCTGGTGGTCGATCAGCACGACAACGCTGTCCTGCGGGCGCAGCAGTCCATCGAGACCGGTTTTGGGCATGGGAGTTCTCCTTCGGGTGAGCAACACACCAGGTACTGAGGGTCAACCACCGCCGCTGGGGGCGATGGCAATGACGGTACGGCCCGGCTCGTCTCGTGTCAATACGGACCGTCTCGTGTTGTCTTAGGCCGTGTCCCTCGCTAGTGTGCTGGCATGTCCGCGAACCCTCCCGATCCCGGCCGGCGCAACGAGCAGTCGCGGCAGGCCATCCTGGACGCGTCCATCGCCCTGATCAGCGAGCTCGGCTACGACAACGTTTCGATCGAGGCCATCGCCAGACGGGCGGGCTGCGGCAAGCAGACCATCTACCGGTGGTGGCCGTCGAAGGGTGCGGTGGTACTCGAAGCTGCCACCCGGTCCCTGAATCCCGTCGTCGTGTTCCCCGACACCGGTGACATCGTCGCCGACCTGCGGACCCAGTTGATCGGCATCTTGGAGTTGGTCACGACCACGGGTTTCGGAGCCGCATACCGCGGTGTGATCACGGCGGGTCAATCCGATCCCGACCTGTTGGACGCCGTCTACGAGCAAGTCGTCGAACCCAACATCAAAGGGTTCAGCGCGCGCGCTGCCCTGGCTCAGGAACGCGGCGAAATCCGCGCCGACGCCGACGTGCACACGCTGCGCGACGTCCTCTACGGAGTCATCGAATACCGGATGTTGCACGCGATGCCGCTCGAACGCAAGCACATCGACGCACTGCTGAAGCTCGCGTTCGAGGGAGTGCGGTGAGGGGTGTTCGCCTGATCACCGCGAGGATAACGACTGTCGCGAATCCGTGCACCAGTGACCATTCGGCCAATTCTGCGCCCGTCGGGTCGGCCACGGCGTGCGGGCCGGCGAGGGTGGCCACCCGCAGGGGCGAAATCCAGCCTCTCTCAGTTGGACCGCGCGTCGGTCAGGATCTCGACCAGCGCCGGCCCGGTGTGGGTGAGCGCTTCTGCGATAGCCGAGTTCAGATCGGCAGCGCGGCTGACTTGTTTGCCGTATGCGCCGCAGTTCCGCGCATACGCGGCGAAATCGGGGTTGTGTAGCGAGGTCTGCCACACCTCATATTCCGAGCTGCGTTGCTCCTGGGTGATCTTGCCGAGTTCACCGTTGTTGAGCAGGATGTGGGTGATGTTCATGCCGTACTTGACCGCCGTGGTGAAGTCGGCGAGATACTGACCGAAGCCGCCGTCGCCGGTGACCGCGATAATGGGGCGGTCGGGGGCGGCAGCCCAAGCACCCATCGCAGCGGGGAAGCCGAATCCGATGGAGCCCAAGTAGCCCGACATCAACACAGCCTGTTGGTCTTTGGTCTCGAAGTATCGCCCGAACGAGTAAGCATGGTTGCCCACGTCGACGGCGAGCACAGCGTTGGCCGGAGCCAGGCGGCTGAGTTCGGCAAAGACCGTCGCGGCAGCGATCCGCCCGCTGGGGTGTTTCGCAGCCCTGCGAGCTTTTTCTGTCCGCCACACCGACCATCGGTCAGCGACCTCCGGGCGTTGATCTACCAGCGCGGGATGCGTGCGCAGACTTTGCACCAGCGCCGACGCCGTCACCCCCACATCGCCGAGCACCGGAACCGCCACCGGGTTGAACCTGCCCAGCGCCAGCGGGTCGGTATCGACCTGGATGATGGGCTTGTACGGCGATATGCCGGTGTGATTCGAGAACGACGCGCCGAACACCACCAGCAGGTCGGCCTTGTTCATCATCCAGGACGCGACCGGGGTGCCCGACCGGCCTAGTGCGCCGCAGGCCAACGGATGCGCATCAGAGAGCTGGCCTTTGGCCTTGAAGGTGGTCAGCACCGGGGCCTGCAAGCGCTCGGCGAACGCAACGATGGCCGGCATGTCGAATTTCGCGCCGGCTCCGACGATGATCACCGGGCGGGTTGCGGCCTCGATGCGCTCGA
>JAEWRC010000034.1 GCA_023460175.1 Actinomycetes bacterium | reverse complement strand
GCGTCTGGCGGAGGCGGCGGTGCGTCCGGCGGGGGCGGCGGTCCGGGCTCGGCCTGCGGCTCGGGTTCGGGGGCCTGGGTCTGTGCCTGGGTGGCGGTCGCCTGCTGCGGCAGATGCTGGCCCTGCGAGGACGACCCCGCGGACGAGCCCGACGAACCCGACGAACCGGATCCCGAGCCCGACCCCGACGAGCCCGAGGACTGCGACGAGCCGAAGTTCTGGCCGCTGGAGGATCCCGGCGTCGGGATCGGCGGGAGGTTGAGGCGCTCCTGCGGGATGTCCGGCGGCGGGACCGGCGGCTGGCCGTTGATCAGCAGCGGACCCTTGGCGTCGTTGACCAGGGTGGCCCAGCCGCCGTTGCCCAGCGTCGCGCCGATGCTGCAGGCCACCTGCCGGCTGCCGGCCGACCAGCTGGGCAGCGAGATGGTGCTGTAGATCAGGGTCAGCGTGGTGGTGCGCAGCTGCAGCGGCGCCAGGTACTCATCGGTCAGCCGGGTGCAGGTGTCCTTGATGAACTCGTCCTGCTCGTCCTCCGGGGGCAGCCCGTCCGGGAAGCGCTCGCCGAGGTTCACCGAGCCGGTGACCTCCATGGCGTGCGGCGAGGCGCAGTCCACCGGGATGTCGGTGGGCTGGTTGCTGGTCGGGTCGATGCCCAGGCACGTTCCGGCCGGCCACACCTTCGACTGGTCGACCTCGGCGACCTTGCCCTGGAAGGCCAGCTGGCCGCCGTCGGGTCCGGGCAGCTGCAGGCCGCAGAGCATGCGGCGCTCGCCGTGCTTGCTCCACGCCTTGTCGCCCGACCACAGCATGCTGGTGGTGAAGCGGCTGTTCGGGTCGTAGCGGTGGCCCAGGTACTGCCGCACCGCGGCCTGGCACTGCTCCTGGCTGATCTGCTGGATGCGCGCCGGCGAGGGCGGTGCGGCGTCCGGGCCGTACTCCGAGCCGGGGAAGGTTCGCATGTCGACGGACTCGGCGACCTCGAAGCGGTGTTCCTCGGCGCAGTCCACCACCGTGGCCTCGTCGGGCACGCCCTCGGGCCAGTTCAGGCAGTCGCCGGTCTTGGCGTTGTTGAACGCCTCGGTGCCGCGGGTGCCGGTGGCGGGCACCGGGTTGGTCTCGAGGTAGCTGGTGAGCCCGCCGCGGTTGCTGCCGACCGGCAGGGCCGTGACGAGGCCGGCGAACAGCAGGGCGCCCAGTGCTGTCAGTACCAGTACCCGGCGGGTCGAGCGGGCGTGCAGGGTGCGCATCCACCCGAACCGCTCACGGCGCGGTTCGGGCTGGTCGGGCTCGGCAGCCTCGGCGGCTGCGGTTTCGTCGGCAGGGTCGAGGTCGGGCGCCTCCGCATCGATCTCCTCGACGGGTTCGCCGTCGGTGGGATCGTCGGCGGCGTCTTCGTCGATCGGGTCGACCGGTTTTGCCCCGTCGTCCTGCTCAGGTACTTCGGACATCAGACTCATTGTGACAGGCCCATCAGGGACTGTGACAACTGTTCCAGAAGTGAAGTTATGGGGTTGTGTCCGGCGGGGCCCGCCGGCCTAGGGGCGACCTCGCGCTGCCGCCCGTCGGCGACAAAAGTAGTGTTGACGGGCGTGATCGACCTGAAGATGCTCCGGGACGACCCCGACGCCGTTCGCCGGTCGCAGCGCAGCCGTGGTGAAGACCCGGCGCTCGTGGACGCGCTGCTGTCCGCCGACACCGCCCGCCGCGCGGCCGTCTCCGCCGCGGACAACCTGCGCGCCGAGCAGAAGGCGGTCAGCAAACAGGTCGGTGCGGCCAGTGCCGAGGACCGCCCGGCCGTGCTGGCCCGGGCCAAGGAACTCGCCGCCCAGGTGAAGGCCGCCGAGGCCGCTCAGGCCGAGGCCGGGCAGGCGTTCGACGCGGCGCACCTGGCCGTGCCCAACGTCATCATCGACGGCGTCCCGGCCGGCGGCGAGGACGATTTCGAGGTCCTCGAGACCGTCGGGGAGCCGCCGGTCATCACCGAGCCCAAGGACCACCTCGAACTCGGTGAGTCGCTGGGGCTGATCGACATGGAGCGCGGCGCCAAGGTGTCCGGCTCCCGGTTCTACTTCCTGACCGGCCGCGGGGCGCTGCTGCAGCTGGGGCTGTTGCAGCTGGCGGTGCGGGTGGCAACCGAGAACGGCTTCACCCTGATGATCCCGCCGGTGCTGGTGCGCCCCGAGATCATGGGCGGCACAGGCTTTCTGGGCTCCCACGCCGACGAGATCTACCGCGTCGAGTCCGACGACCTGTACCTGGTGGGGACCTCCGAGGTGCCGCTGGCCGGCTACCACGCCGACGAGATCCTGGACCTGTCCGCCGGCCCGCTGCGGTATGCGGGGTGGTCGTCGTGCTTCCGGCGGGAGGCCGGCAGCTACGGCAAGGACACCCGCGGCATCATCCGCGTGCACCAGTTCGACAAGGTCGAGGCCTTCGTCTACTGCCGGCCCGAGGACGCGGCCGACGAGCATCAGCGGCTGCTGGGTTGGCAGCGAGAGATGTTGGCGCACATCGATGTTCCCTATCGGGTGATCGACGTCGCCGCCGGCGACCTGGGTTCCTCGGCGGCGCGCAAGTACGACTGCGAGGCGTGGGTGCCCACCCAGCAGGCCTACCGGGAACTGACCTCCACCTCGAACTGCACGACGTTCCAGGCGCGGCGGCTGTCCACCCGGTACCGCGACGACAACGGCAAGCCGCAGATCGCCGCGACGCTCAACGGAACCCTGGCGACCACCCGGTGGCTGGTCGCCATCCTGGAGAATCACCAGCAACCCGACGGCAGCGTTCGGGTGCCGCCGGCGCTGGTGCCCTACGTCGGTACGGAGGTACTCGAACCGTGATCAGCCTGGATTTCGACGAGATGCGCAAGTGGTTCGGCTTCGGGGTGGCCGGTAACTTCGCGGGTCACCTGGAGCAGGCCGGGGAGGCCGCCGACTTCGTCAGCGTCGTCTCCGAGGGCACCGCGCCGAAGGGGATATTCCCGTGGTACGCACCGGGTAGCGACACCTTCCTGGGCGAGTACCCGCTGTCGTCGGACCAGATCCTGCTGCCGCCGGAGGTGGACGGGCCGCTGAACTTGCAGATCGAACCCGAGGTGGGCCTGGCCTGCCGGGTGAAGTGGAACGGCGACACCGTCGCCTCGCTGGAACCGTTCGCGCTCGGCGCGTTCAACGACTGCTCGATCCGGCGCCCCGGCGCGGCGAAGATCAGCCACAAGAAGAACTGGGGCCCGGCCTCCAAAGGTGTTGCCGCCCAGTTCTTCGAGATCAGTGACCTCACGCCGGATGGCCCGACCGCCACGCTGCGGTTGGCCTGCTTCCTGCGGGGCGCCGACGGTCAGGAGCACGCCTACGGCGTGGACAGCCCGCTGCTGGGCTACTCCTACTACGGCGAGGTGCTGCTGGACTGGGTCGTCGAGCGGTTGGCCAACCAGAAGGGTTCGCCGGACACCCCCCTGGAGGACGTGGGTGCGTTGATGGTGGCCTCCGGGCATCCGGAGCACGTGCTGATCGGCATCGGCGCCACCCGCTACACCGAACTGGGCGCCTCGACCTACCTGCAGGGTGAGGACCAGGCCGTGGTCCGGGTGTACGACACCGCCGCGGATGCGGCTTCCGAACTGCACCAGACGGTTTCGCCGCGCTAGCGACTACCGCTCGAGCACCTCGTCGAGCTTGGCCAGGAATTCCTCGGGCCGCGCCGGCGTGAACGCGGGGTGCTGCCGGGCGCCGAGGTCAAGGGTCACCAGGATTGATCGCAGCGGCCGCCCGATGTCCAGCGGCAGCCAGCGGCGCAGGTCCAGATCCGAACTGCCCCAGATCCGGAACCGCTGGGTGAAATAGCCCAGCGGTTCGGCCCGGTAGCTGCGGATCGAGTCGACCGGGATCACCTTCGAGGTGCCCGACGGGAAGTGGTACCGGCGCAGCGTGATCGCGTGCCGGTCCAGCTGGACCATGCCGTCGTCGTAGTACTGCCGCGGTGGGGCGCTCACAGCTTGGCGGTCCGAAGTTCGTGGCCCTTGGAGGTCAGGCAGCGGCCATTGGTGAGGTTCCACTGCCAGCCGTGCAGGTTGCAGGTCAGCGTGTCACCCTCGACGACACCGAACTTCGACAGGTCGGCCTTCAGGTGTGGGCAGCGGCGCTGGATCTCCCAGCCGTCCAGGACGATCGAGGCCGAATCGTCGTGCGCCTCGGCGAACCAGCCGTCGGCGTAGGCGATGCGCTCATCGGTCAGGCACTTGAAGAAGGTGTAGAGGTATTCGTTGTACCCGCCCACGCGCCAGGCCTTGAAGCGGGTGGACAGAAAGATCGTGTTGACCCAGTCCGGCTCCCGGTCGCGCACCACGGTGCGCACCAACTCGGTGCCGATCTCGAATCCATAGCGGAACTTCTCATCCGGAATGGGTTCCCGCACAGTGCGTTTGGGGAAATCCAGGACCACGGTCTCGTTGTGGTCGCGCGAGGTCAGCCGCAACTCGACCGGGTAACCGATGCCGTCACAGATCTGGTCGGTCTGCAGCATGATGGGCTCGAACAGGTCGCGCAGCGGCTCCAGCAGGGGCTCGCCGGCGGCCGGGGCCCAGCGCGCCTTCTCGGCGGCCAGCACGGGCGCCATCCGCTGGGCGTAGGCCTCGATGTAGTCGGCCTTGCCTGTGGTGAAGATGGCCTCGACCTGGTCCTCGGGCAGCGGCTGGGTCAGCGAATCGAGCTGGGAGCCGGTGAAGTTCGCCACCGTGCCCGGCACCATCAGCAGCCCGCCGTCGTGGCCGTGGCGGCGCATCTGGTCCAGGAAGACCACCTGGTCGGGGAAGATGTTGGCCGGATCGCCGTGGTCGTCGTTGAGATCGCGCAGGGCCGAGTCGAGGAAGCACGGCGGGCCGGCCGACGGGATCACCCACGTCGCCCCCACCTGGGCGATGTACTGGCGGCAGCGGTCCATCTGGCGCTGGCGCTTCTGGCTGCCGAAGGCCTCCTTCGCGCGGGCCGGCATGTCGTAGACCATCGGGTACCAGATGGCGCCCGAGTACTGGAGCATGTGCACGTCGACGTGGCCGAACTCGGCCGCCACCATGTCCAGGTCGATGGGGCGGGCGTCGTTCATGTTGAACACCGTCGTGGTGCCGTCGGAGACCACCAGGCCGGAGTCGCCGATCGGTCCGTCGGCGGGGGCGCGCAGCGCGATGATCATGATGTCGAGGTCACCCTTGGGTCCGCTCACCGTGTGCTTGGTGGAGTCGGTGGTCTCGACGAAGCGGTGGAAGCCCAGCTTCTGCAGCTCGCGCTTGAGGTCGGGCACCGGGAAGTCCGGCAGCAGCACCACGGCGTTTTTGTTGACGTGCGCGCGTAGGTGCTCCGGGTCGAAGTGGTCCTTGTGCAGGTGCGACACGTAGAGGTAGTCGCAGTCACCGAGCGCGTCCCAGTCCAGTTCGCTGTTGTCGGGGAAGACGAACCACGAACCGAAGTACGCCGGGTTGACCCACGGGTCGCACAGGATGCTGCCTGCGGTGGTGTCGATCCGGAAGCCGGCGTGACCGACGCTGGTGACCTGCACTGATTCTCTCCGAACACGATTCTGGCCGCGCTGCGGCCGAGCCCTTTGCAGTCCCGAGCTTAATCGTCGTCGGGCGCC
>JAEWRC010000033.1 GCA_023460175.1 Actinomycetes bacterium | reverse complement strand
CGGTGCGGGTGGGCGCACACACCGCGCGGATCCTGCTGGCCAAGAACCCGGCCGGCTGGCAGGAGGCGTTGTCGATGGTGGACCCGTCGGCGACGGGCGTGGTGATCGCGGTCAACGGTCAGGTGCCCGACGGCGAGGACCTGTCGTGGCTGTGGGACGTCGACTTCGAGCACTTCGTCGACTCGACGGCACCCGTGGTGGCCGCCGGGGAGCGCGGCACCGACCTGGCGGTCCGGCTCGGCTACGCGGGGGTGGAGCACACGCTGGTGCACGACACCGTCGCCGCCATCGCGTCCTGCCCGACCGGCCACGTCGAGGTGGTCGCCAACTACACCGCGTTCCTGCAACTGAACCGGGGGCTGGCATGACCGTGCGGATCGGGCTGGTGCTGCCCGACGTGATGGGCACCTACGGCGACAGTGGCAACGCGGTGGTGCTGCGGCAACGACTGCAGTTGCGCGGCATCGACGCGGAGATCGTCGAGATCACGCTGTCGGATCCGGTGCCCGAGTCGCTGGACCTCTACGCGCTCGGCGGCGCCGAGGATTACGCGCAGCGGCTGGCCACCAAGCATCTGCTCCGCTATCCGGGGTTGCAGCGCGCCGCCGAGCGCGGGGCGCCGGTGCTGGCCATCTGCGCGGCCATCCAGGTGCTGGGCCACTGGTACGAAACCTCGGCCGGCGAACGCGTCGAGGGGGTGGGGATGCTGGACGTCACCACGTCCCCGCAGGAGGTCCGCAGCATCGGGGAGGTGACCGGCGAGCCGCTGCTCGACGGGTTGACCCAACCGCTGACCGGCTTCGAGAACCACCGCGGCGGAACGGTTCTGGGATCCGCAGCGCGGCCGCTGTCGAAGGTCACCAAGGGCGACGGTAACCGCGTGGGCGACGGCCACGACGGCGCGGTTCAGGGCAACGTGGTGGCCACCTACCTGCACGGCTGCTGCCTGGCCCGCAATCCGGAGTTGGCCGATCACCTGCTGGCCAAGGTGGTGGGCCCGCTGGCGCCGCTGGAGTTGCCCGAGGTGGCGTTGCTGCGCCGCGAGCGGTTGGCGGCCCCGCGCCGCGCCTAGGCTGTCAGGCCATCGCGCGGCGGCCCGCCAACGCGCGGCCCAGGGTCAGCTCGTCGGCGAACTCGAGGTCGCCGCCCATCGGCAGGCCCGAGGCGATCCGCGTGACGCTGAGGCCGGGAATGTCGCGCAGCATCCGCACCAGGTACGTCGCAGTGGCCTCGCCCTCGGTGTTGGGATCGGTGGCGATGATCACCTCGGCGATGTCCACGCCGTCCACCCGTTCCCCAATCCTGTTGAGCAACTCGCGGATTCGCAGCTGCTCGGGACCGATCCCGGACAGCGGATCCAGCGCGCCACCCAGGACGTGGTAGCGGCCGCGGAACTCGCGGGTGCGCTCGACGGCCTGGACGTCCTTGGGTTCCTCCACGACGCACACCAGCGTGCCGTCGCGGCGGGGGTCGGCGCAGATCCGGCAGCGTTGCTCATCGGAGACGTTGCCGCACACCTCGCAGAACGTCACGCCGTCGCGCACCCGGCCCAGCGCCGCGGTGAGCCGGTCGATATCCGGCGGCTCCACCGACAACAGGTGGAACGCGATCCGCTGCGCGCTCTTCGGGCCGATCCCCGGCAGCTTGCCCAGCTCGTCGATCAGGTCTTGGACCGGACCCTCAAACATGGTGGGCCCAACAGTGGTGGGCCAAGGTCAGAATCCCGGCATTCCCATGGCGTTGCCCATGCCGTTGGCCAGCGGACCCAGCCGGGACTGCGCCAGGATCGTGGCCTGCGTGGACGCATCCGCCAGGGCGCCGACGATCAGGTCCTGCAGCGTCTCGGGGTCCTCCGGGTCGATCACCTTCGGATCGATCGCGATGCCGACCACCTCGCCGCTGCCCTTCACCGTCACCTGCACCAGTCCGCCGCCGGCCTGGCCGTGCACCTCGGTGTTCGCGAGTTGCTGCTGGGCCTCCATCAACTGCTGCTGCATCTGCTGGGCCTGCGCCAGCAGCGCCGACATGTCAGGTGCGCCTTCACTGGGTTGCATGACTAGTCCCCTTACGCGTTGGTTGCAGCCGAGTCTCGACTTGGTTTCGCATCGGCGTTTTCACGCTCTCGTGTCTTCAAGGGTAGACGGCGCCGGGCTACCTTGGCCGAGTGCACGTACCTGCCTGCCTGCGTGTCGGGGCTCCCCTAGCCGCCGTCGTGCTCCTCGCGTCCTCGCTCATCGCACCGCAGGGTGCCCCCGTCGCCAACGCCGTGCCGTCGGTGGCCGGCAAGATCGTCTTCCTCGACCCGGGCCACAACGCGGTCAACGAGGCCGCGCACAACAGCCGGCAGGTCCCCACCGGCCGCGGCGGCACCAAGGATTGCCAGGCCAGCGGCAGCGCCACCAACGACGGCTACCCCGAGCACAGCTTTACCTGGGACACCACGTTGCGCATCCGCGCCGAACTCATGCGGCACGGCGTGCGCACCGCGATGTCGCGCGGCGACGACAGCTCCGCGGGCCCGTGCGTGGATCAGCGGGCCGCGCTGGCCAATTCGGTGCGCCCGCACGCGATCGTCTCCATCCACGCCGACGGCGGCCCGGCCTCGGGCCGCGGCTTCCACATCTTGTACTCCAACCCGCCGCTGAACCAGGCGCAGGCCGGGCCCGCGGTCCGGCTGGCCCAGACCATGCGGGACCAGCTGGTGGGCTCGGGCATCCCGGCCGCCAACTACATCGGCACCGACGGGCTCAACCCGCGCTCCGACATCGCCGGGCTCAACCTCTCCCAGTACCCCTCGATCCTGGTGGAGCTGGGCAACATGAAGAACCCGGCGGACGTGGGCCTGATCACGACGGCTTCGGGCCGGCAGAAGTACGCCAACGCCGTGGTGCGCGGCATCGTCGCCTACCTGGCGACCCAGCCGGCGGCGACCTGACCCTGCCCCACCGACAGGTGTGACCCCGCCCCGCGCGGGGTAACCAGCCGCAATGCGGCCCTTCACTCAGCTCGCCGTCGGCCTGGCCGTCGGACTACTCGCCACCGGGTGCGGAAGCGACACCGACGTCGGCTCGTCGAACCGGGGGTCGGGGTCCGACACCGAGCTGACCACCGTCGAGAACGCATACCTGGTGCCCCGCACCGAGGCCGACGCGTGCGCGGTGCCGGTGACCGATTCCGCCGAGATCCGCTTTGCGGTGACCAACAACCGGCCCGTCGAGCCCGAGGCGCTGCTGGGTGTCGAGACCGACGTCGCCGACACGGTGAACATCGAGCCGCCACCGCCGTTGGAGATCGCGCCGCAGACCCGGATCGCCGCCGGTCAGCCCATCGAGCAGCCCGGGGATCCGGCCGCCCCGGACATCCCGTTCCGCGTGACCGTGGACGGCCTGGACGAGGACCTGGAGGCGGGTCTGGCGGTGGACGTCACCTTCGATTTCGAGGAGCAGGGCCAGCTGACGCTGCGGATCCCGGTCGAGCCCTGCCCGCGGCAGGTGCCGGCCGGTTAGCTCTCCAACTCCTGCTTGAGGTTCTCCAGGACCTCGGCCTGGATCTTCTTCAGCCCCAGCGGGGCGAAGATCCCCTCGAAGATGCCCTTGACACCGCCGGCGCCCTGCCACGATGTCTTGACCGTGACGGTGGAGCCGGTGCCCGCGGGGGCGACGGTCCAGTTGGTGATCATCGACGAGTTCGCGTCCTTCTCGATGACGGTCTTGCCCGCGATGTCGACGTTGGCCTGCACGTCGCGGACGCGGGACTTGGTGGCCTGCAGCTTCCACTTGACGATGGTGCCGGCGCCGACGCCGCCCTGCACCACCTCGTAGCCGCTGTAGTGCGGCGACAGGATCTTCGGGCGCACCTCGTTGTAGTCGGCGACGGCGGCGAGCACCGCGTCCGGGGCGGCGTTGATCAGGACCGTGCTGGACGCGCTGACCTGTCCCATGACGAAAAACTCCTCGATTGTGGTGGTTGTCCGGCGGGACTCGCCCCCCGATCGGTCGCATCGACCGCGCTCTTTGACTAGCGTATATCTGTGTCTGTTCCAGAAACTGACGCACTCTCGGCTCACACCCGCGGCGTCGAACGCCTTCTCGCGAGTTACCACGCGATCCCCCCGGCTGCCACCGTGCGGTTGGCCAAGCCCACCTCCAACCTGTTCCGCGCCCGCGCCCGCACCGACGCGCCCGGACTGGACGTCTCCGGGCTGACCGGCGTGATCGCCGTCGACGCCGAGGCCCGCACCGCCGACGTCGCCGGGATGTGCACCTACGAGGACCTGGTGGCCGCGACCCTGCCGTACGGCCTGGCGCCGCTGGTGGTGCCGCAGCTCAAGACCATCACCCTGGGCGGTGCGGTGACCGGCATGGGGATCGAGTCGACGTCGTTCCGCAACGGTCTGCCGCACGAATCGGTGCTCGAGATGGACATCCTGACCGGCGCGGGTGAGGTGGTGACGGCCGGTCCGCAGCAGCACAGCGACCTGTTCCGCAGCTTCCCGAACTCCTACGGGACGCTGGGATATTCGGTGCGGCTGCGGATCGAGCTGGAGCAGGTGGCGCCCTTCGTCGCCCTTGAGCACCTGCGATTCCGGTCGCTGACGACGTTGATCGACGCGATGGACCGCATCATCGAGACCGGCGGGCACGACGGGACCCCCGTCGACTACCTCGACGGGGTGGTCTTCAGCGCCGACGAGTCCTACCTGTGCCTGGGCCGGCGGACCAAGACCCCCGGCCCGGTCAGCGACTACACCGGCAGCCAGATCTACTACCGCTCGATCCAGCACGACGGCGCCGACGGGACCGGCAAGCACGACCGGCTGACCATCCACGACTACCTCTGGCGTTGGGACACCGACTGGTTCTGGTGTTCCCGCGCGTTCGGCGCACAGCATCCGCGGATCCGGCGGTTCTGGCCACGACGCCTGCGGCGCAGCAGCTTCTATTGGAAGCTCATCGGCTACGACCAGCGGTTCGACATCGCCGACCGGATCGAGAAGCGCAACGGCCGGCCGCCGCGCGAACGCGTGGTGCAGGACATCGAGGTGCCCCTCGAGCGCAGCGTGGACTTCCTGCAATGGTTCCTGGACACCGTCCCGATCGAACCGATCTGGTTGTGCCCGTTGCAGTTACGTGATCCGCAGCGCTGGCCGCTGTATCCGATCCAGCCCGACCGCACGTACCTCAACGTCGGCTTCTGGTCGTCGGTGCCGGTCGGGCCGGAGCCGGGACACACCAACCGGTTGATCGAGAAGAAGGTCGCCGAACTCGACGGCCACAAGTCCCTGTACTCCGATGCGTACTACTCCGCCGAGGAGTTCGATGAACTCTACGGCGGGGAGGCCTACAAGACGGTCAAGAAAACCTACGACCCCGACTCACGTCTCCTGGATCTCTATGCGAAGGCGGTACAGCGGCGATGACGACATTCAAGGATCAGCCCACCACTGGCGGGAAGCTGAAACTGGCGGAGATCCTGGAGATCTTCGCCGCCGGCGGCGAAGGTCTGCCGCTGCGCTTCACCGCCTACGACGGCAGTGCGGCCGGCCCCGAGGACGCCCCGGTGGGGCTGAACCTGCTGACCCCGCGCGGCACCACCTATCTGGCCACCGCGCCCGGCGATCTGGGCCTGGCCCGCGCGTACGTCTCCGGGGACCTCGAGACCTATGGCGTGCACCCGGGTGACCCCTACGAGTTGCTCGCAGCGCTCGCGCAGAAGGTGAACGTCCGCCGCCCCTCGGCGCGGATGCTGGCCCAGATCATCCGCTCGATCGGGGTGGAGCGGCTCAAGCCCATCGCACCCCCGCCGCAGGAAGCCCTGCCGCGTTGGCGCCGCATCGCGGAGGGGTTGCGGCACAGCAAGTCTCGTGACGCCGAGGTCATCCATCACCACTACGACGTGTCCAACAAGTTCTACGAACTGGTACTCGGGTCGTCGATGACCTACACCTGCGCCGCCTATCCGGACCCGGACGCGACGCTGGAGGAGGCCCAGGAGAACAAGTACCGGCTGGTGTTCGAGAAGCTGCGGCTCAAGGAGGGCGATCGCCTGCTCGACGTGGGCTGCGGCTGGGGCGGCATGGTGCGCTACGCCGCGCGCCGCGGGGTCCGGACCATCGGGGCCACGCTGTCGGCCGAGCAGGCCGCCTGGGCACAGCAGAAGATCGCCGAGGAGGGCCTGTCGGAGCTGGCCGAGGTCCGCCACAGCGACTACCGCGACATCACCGAGACCGAGTTCGACGCGGTGTCCTCGATCGGCATGACCGAACACATCGGGGTGGCCAACTATCCCGCCTACTTCGGGTTCCTGCGGTCCAAGATGCGCACCGGAGCGCTGCTGCTCAACCACTGCATCACCCGGCCGAACAACCGCAGCGGGGCAACGGCCGGCGGCTTCATCGACCGCTACGTCTTCCCGGACGGCGAGCTCACCGGGTCCGGCCGCATCATCACCGAGATGCAGGACGTCGGCGGCCTGGAAGTGCTGCACGAAGAGAACCTGCGGATGAATTACGCGCTGACCCTGCGGGATTGGTGCCGCAACCTCGTCGACAACTGGGATGAGGCCGTCGCCGAGGTCGGCCTGCCCACCGCCAAAGTCTGGGGCCTGTACATGGCCGGCTCCCGGCTGGGCTTCGAGACCAACGTCGTACAGCTGCACCAGGTGCTGGCGGTCAAGCTCGACAGCCGCGGCAACGACGGCGGGCTGCCGCTGCGCCCGTGGTGGCAGGCCTGAATCCGACTGGGCCGCAGCACAGTCGGTGCGGACGACTGCTGACGCGCGGTGGTGGGCAATCTCACCACCATCGTGCGTCGGTTCGGTGTTAGCGTTGACGCCGTCATCACTTGACACCGGACGAGGGGGCCGCCGTACCCGGACAGCGACAAGACGGGGCCACGGAGGTGTGTCATGGCCTGGTTGATTCTCGTCGTGTCCGCGGTCTTCGAGGCGGTCTGGGCCGTCGCGCTGGGTAAGTCCGAGGGCTTCACCCGCCTGGTTCCATCCCTGGTCTTCGCTGTCGGCGCGGTCATCTCGATGGGCGGGCTGGCGATCGCGATGCGCGACCTGCCGACGGGTACCAGCTACGCCGTCTGGGTGGGCATCGGCGCCTCGCTGACCGTGGCGTACGGCATGGTCACCGGCTCCGAGGTCGCGTCGATCGCCAAGGTCCTGCTGATCCTCGGCATCGTCGGCTGTGTGATCGGCCTGAAGCTGGTGGGCCACTGACCGCGCAAAACGGCACGGCCGACCAGCAGGTACGGCAAGATCGAAAGGATGACGGACCGCTCTCCGCGCGGTGACGTAGCCCCCGCGGCCAACCACCCTGTCAGTGCCGCCATTTCACGTCGCCGAGCAATGCTGACCAGCGGTGTTGGCCTGGCCGCCGTAGGACTCGGGGCCGCTGCCCTGACCTCGTGCGCGGCCGGGGCCGAGGAGTCTGCGGAGCCCGCCCCGGCCCCGTCGCCCTCGGAAACTTTGGCGCCACCCGTCGGGCTGGCGGGTCTGGTCTTCGAGGATCCCGGATTCGACGGGCAGTTCCTGCGCGCCCTCGACGTCGTGCCCAACGGCGGCGCGGACATCGGCGAATCCTTCGTCACCGCAAGGCGTATCCCGTCCGGTGACCAGGACGCCTGGCGTGCCGAGTGGACGGCGCTGGCGGACCGGGTCCACGCCGACGCGGAGTCCAGCCGGGCCGCGGGCCACCGGGTCAGCGCCAACTCGGGGTACTTCCGCGCCACGACCTACTACCGCACGGCCGGGATCTTTCTGCTCCGACCGCCGACCGACCCGGGGTTGGTCGAGTCCTACCGGCGGCAGCGCGACGCCTTCCAGCGCGGCCTCGAACTCGGCGACTTCGCGTCTGAAGTTGTCGAAATACCCTATGCGCAAACGGCATTGGAGGGCTACTTCCTGCGTCCGGACGGCGCGGGGCCGTTCCCCACGATGGTGCTGGTGGGTGGCTACGACGGCACCAAGGAAGAGTCCTATTTCAGCGGTGGACGGGCAGCCCTACGCCGCGGTTACGCCGTGCTGCTGGTCGACGGCCCCGGCCAGGGCGGGCCCCTGATCGAACAGGGTCTGGTTTTCCGCCCGGACTGGGAAGCCGTCGTCACCCCGCAGATCGACTGGCTGTTGTCCCGCCCCGAGGTGGACCCCCAGCGGATCGTGTTGATGGGCCGGAGTTGGGGTGGCTTCCTGGCGCCCCGGGCCGCGACCGAAGAGCATCGGATCGCCGCCCTGATCGCCGACGCGCCCCAGTACGCGCCCGCCAAGAGCGCGGCCGGCCTGCTCCCGCAGGAATACCGGCACCAACTCCACACCGGTGACGCCGCCGAACTGAACAAGGCGCTGGAAGCCGAGATGGCCGCCAGCCCCAGTGCGGCATTCGCCTTGAACCGCGGGATGCTGACGCATGGGTTCGCCACCCCGATCGAATACCTCCGCGGACTGCAGCCGTACACCCTGGAGGGCCGCGCCGAGAAGATCGCCTGCCCGACCCTGCTGTGCACCGCCGAGAGCGACAGCCGCGGTAACGACGCCCAGCCGCTCTACGACGCGATCACCACCCCCAAGGAGTACCTCAGGTTCACCAACGCCGAGGGAGCCGGCGAGCACGACCAGGCCGGGGCCGCGGCCCTGTTCGAGCAGCGGGTCTTCGGGTGGCTCGCGGACCGGCTGGCCGAGATCCGCTAAGGGGGTCAGCCCTCGATCTTGCGGGCGCCCAACTCGGTCTGCAGTAGCTCCAGCGCGGCCTCTTCGGGGTCGCGCCGCGGGCCGGCCGCGGAGTCGTCGGCCGCGGCCTCGGCCATCATGCTTTCTTCCTCGGCCCGCTCATCGACCGCCGGCGGCGCCGGCTCAGCCGGCCGCGGGGGCCCGCCGGTGGGCGCCGGGGGCTCGGCCCCGCCTGCCTCGCAGCCCCCCCGCCAGTTCACCCC
>JAEWRC010000032.1 GCA_023460175.1 Actinomycetes bacterium | reverse complement strand
CGTCTTGGGTGGCCTCCTGGGCGGCCCGGAACCGCTCGGCGATCTGATCGGCGACCCAGTCCCGCTCGACCGCCACGTCGGACAGCAGCGCGCAGGCCACGGTGCCCGTCGGCGCATTGGGACGGGCGCGCAGTTCGCGCACGGCCACCGAGCGTCGCCGCGCCTCGGCCGACACCGCGTTGGCGACCTGCAGCGTGCTCGGCGGGTTGCGCCAGCTCGTGCGCAGTTCCAGGGTGGGCGCCGGGGTCCCGTCGGCGTGCGGGAAGTCGGTGGTGAACAGCGGCAGGTTGGTGGCCGAGGCGCCGCGCCAGCCGTAGATGGACTGGATCGGGTCACCGACGGCGGTCAGCGCCAGGCCGTCGTCGACGCCGCCGCCGAACAGCGCCGAGAGCGCGATGCGCTGCGCGTGCCCGGTGTCCTGGTATTCGTCGAGCAGCACCACCCGAAAGCGTTGCCGCAGTTCGGTGCCCACCGTGGGGCAGTCGGTGGCCAGCTGCGCCGCGGCGGCCATCTGCATGCCGAAGTCCATCGCCTTCTCCGCGCGCAACCGCTCGTGCAGCGCGTCGATGAGCGGGACCACCTCGCTGCGTTCGGTCTGCGTCGCGAGCATCTTCAGCAGCCACTGGTTCGGGCCGCGGTCGCGCTGATTCGGGCCCGGCGGCAGGGTGTGCACCAGCCGTTCGAGCTCGAGGTGGGTGTCGCGCAGTTGTTCGGTGCTGACCAGATGCTCGGCCAGCTGATTGGACAGCCGCAGCACCAGGCGGGTGATGTCGGCCGGGGCCTTCGGGGTCGCGAGCTCGTCCGGATAGCGGTTCACCACGTCGAAGGCCAGCTGCCACAGCTCGGTTTCGCTGAGCAGCCGGGTGTCGGGCTCCACGGGCAGCAGCAGGCCGTGTTCGCGCAGCAGCGTGCCGGCGAAGGCGTGGTAGGTGCTCACCGTGACCGTGCCGTGCGGGTCCGTGGCGCCCCCGGGCGTCAGGCCCACCCCGGCCAGCCGCGCCAGCCTCGAGCGCACCCGGCGCAGCAGCTGACCGGCGGCCTTGCGGGTGAAGGTCAGGCCCAGGACCTGGTCGGGGGTGGCAAAGCCGTTGGCCACCAACCACACCACCCGGGCCGCCATGGTCTCAGTCTTGCCGGCACCGGCGCCGGCGACGACGACCAGCGGGCCTGGCGGGGCGGCGATCACCGCGGCCTGCTCGTCGGTGGGCGGATGCAGCCCGAGCGCCTCCGACAGGTCGGCGGGGCTGTACCGCAGCGCTGCGGGCATCACGAACTCTCCTCGGTCCGGCGGTGCGCGGGGCAGCTGGGCCGCACCGGGCAGTGCGCGCAGCCGTTGTTGACCCGGGCCCGGAACTGCGGGCCGGCGGTGTCGGCGGCGGCCGCGTGCACCTCGTCGCGCCAATCCTGCCGTGCCTGCGCGGTCAGCGGATCCTGTTCGCGCTGTGTCGCGCCGGAGGCGCCGACCTTGCCGAGGTAGACGAGCTTGCCGCCGCCCGGCTCCGCACCGTCGGGCACCAGCCCCTGGGCCACGGCCAACTGGTAGGCCGCCAGCTGCGGATGCTTCTGCGCGTCGTCCTTGCTGACCGGGCTCTTGCCGGTCTTGACGTCGACGATGACCAGGCGGTCCTCGGCGTCGCGTTCGAGACGGTCGATGCGCCCGCGGACCCGGACATCCGGCAGCGCCGGGTCCGGGGCGGGCAGCACGCCGTCGACGTCGACCTCGGTGCCGACCTCGGTCAGCTCGGCGCGCGAGTCCTCGCGCCACCGGGCAAACGTCTCGATCATGGCGCGGTGCCGGGCCAGCTCGTTGCGGGCGAACCACTGCGATTCGAAGGGCAGCCGGTCCCAGACCTGGTCGAGGCGGGCCAGCATGGTGGCCTCGTCGGCGCCGGGCTCCGCGATCAGCGCGTGCACCACCGAGCCCAGCGCGGAGCGCAGTTCGCGGGCATCGGCGCCGCCGTGGCGTTCCATCAGCCACCGCAGCGGACAGTCCTGCACCAGCTGCAGCGTCGACGGCGACATGGTGACCGGGACGCGTTGCCCGTCCTCGTCGAGGCGCCACAGCGGCTCGACGGTGCTGACCGGCCGCAGCTGCTGCCAGTCGGCCGGGTCCGCGCCTGGCACGCCGGCCTCGGCCAGCCGCGCCAGTTGCGTTGCGGCGCTGAACCGTTGTTCGTCGGAGACGGTGCCGTCGGGCGCACAGACCACCGCGCGCAGCCGGCCCACCACCGACGGGGCCGACAGCACCGGCGGGGCGACCACCGTGGGCACGGCGCGCTCGGCGAGGTCGTCGCCGGTGACGAAGCGGGCGATGTCGTAGAAGAACGGCGAGGGTACCCGCAGCCCGTCGTCGGTCTCGGCGGCCGCGCCGTCGACCGCGGTGACGGCCAGCCGGCGCCGGGCCCGGCCGACCGCGGTGATCAGCAGCCGGCGTTCGTCGGCGATCAGCGGCGCGCGGTCCGAGGCTTCGGCGCCGATGCCGGCCAGTACGTCGAGCAGGCGCTGGGTGCCCAGCACGCCCCCGCGCGGGATCGTGTTGGGCCACAACCCCTCCTGCAGGCCCGCGACGACCACGGTGTCCCAGTCCCGGTCGAGGGCCTGATGCGGGCTCAGGATCGCCACGGCCTCGGCGGGCATGACGGGTTCGGCGGCCGGGGTCGGCAGCTGCAGCGCCCACACGTGCTCGGCCAGCCCGGCCACCGTCGCCCCGGCGGTGCGCGACACGTACTGGTCGGCGACGTCGAACAGCGCGGTGACCGCGTCGAGGTCGGCGTGCGCGCGGCGGGCGCTGTCGCCGCCGCGGTCGATCGCCGCGTCGAGGCGGCGCTGCAGGCCGGTGC
>JAEWRC010000031.1 GCA_023460175.1 Actinomycetes bacterium | reverse complement strand
TCCGCACCGCGCCGGATGAGCACCAGGTCCACACCCGCGGCATTCACGGCGAAGGGAGCGTTGTCGGGCAGTTCCGAAATGGCTGCCAGCCGCATGCCGGTGGTCGATTCCGATGCCATCGTCATTGGTTGCTCCTCAGGGTTGGTCAGGGGTTGAGTCAGCAGAGCACTCGGCCGAGGAAACCGCGCACATGGCCCGCAACGACGTCGAGGTGACTCTCCAGCAGGAAGTGCCCGCCATCGATCAGGTGCACCTCCGCGTCTGTGGCGTCGCGGGCGAAGGCTTGCGCACCCGCGGAGGCGAAGATTTCGTCGTTGCGACCCCACACCGCGAGTACCGGAACCTCATTGGTGCGCAGGAATTCATGCAGCAGCGGGTACAGCGGGCGGTTGTTGCGGTAGTCGCGGAACAAGGCCAATTGCACTTCGTCATTGCCCTCTCGGGAAACAAGAGCGAAGTCGTGCTCCCAGGTGTCCGGGCTGACTGTGCTCGGGTCGGATACGCCGTGCACGTACTGCCAGCGGATGGCGTCGAGGCTCAGCGCGACCCGGACGGCGGGTTCGGTGTCGGGACCGGGATTGGCGCCGTATGCCCAGATGCCTTCCCAGAACGATTCGACGAAACCGTCCTCGTAGCCGTTGCCGTTCTGTGTGACAACGGCGGTGATCCGTTCGGGATGTTCGAGCGCGAGCCGCCACCCTATGGGCGCGCCGTAGTCGTGGACATACAGGGCATAGCGCTCCAGGCCGAGGTGATCGAGCAGCCCGGACGTGAGCCGGGCGAGGGCCTCGAAGGTGTAGTCGAACTCTCCCGCACCCGGAGCATCGGAGCGGCCGAACCCGAGGTGGTCGGGTGCGATTACGTGGTAGTCGCCGGCCAGCAAAGGGATGAGTTCACGGAACATGAACGAGCTGGTCGGGAAGCCGTGCAGCAGGACGATCGCGGGAGCGTCCGCTGGTCCGGCTTCGCGATAGAAGATCTCGTAGCCGTCGACAGTGACGGCCCGGTGATGTACGACGCTCATTCGTAACCCCTTTGGTGGTTTTGTGTGTTGGGTACCAACAGATGTGGTCGCCGCGAGTGACTTATGGCGGAGGTACCCGCGGTCGCGGCGAGGTCGGCCAACAGGACGCGCAGCTGGGATCGGCCGCACTGGATTCGTGACACGACGGTGCCCAGCGGGATGCCCATGATGTCGCGAACCTCCTGGTAGGCAAGTCCTTCGACGTCGGCGTAGTACACCGCCATCCGAACCTCCTCAGGTAGTGCGTCCAGGGCGTTTCTGATGTCGGTGTCAGGCAGCGACTCCAAGACCTCTACTTCCGCGGAGCGCAGTGCTCTCGCTGAATGTTCGGCGTTGGCGGCGAGCTCCCAGTCATGGATCGTGCCGCTGATGGTCTCCGTGGGCCTGCGCATCCGCTTGCAGCAGCTGCTGCTGTGCGCGTTGGCCTGGATGCGAAAGAGCCACCCGATGAGATTTGTTCCGTGCTGGAAGCTCCGAAATCCGGCATACGCCTTGACCATGGTCTCTAGCACCAGGTCTTCGGCATCGGCGCGCTGCAGGGTCATTCGCATGGCCCCGGCAAAGAGGGTGTCCAGAAGAGGGATCACGTCACGCTCGAAACGAGCGGCCAACTCGTCGTCGGTCTCGTCGCAATTGTCGGACGCGATCATGTCAAAGTCTCCTAGACATTGTGTTCGGCCGGGATGGCGCCGAATCGCCCGGTTGCGTTAAAGGACCCGCGTGATTCCGAGCGTGATAGTGAGTGAGAATACGGACCGGGCCGTCTCGCGTCAAGACGGACCGGTTCGTCTTGATGGTATGTATGGATCCTTCTTGAGGTGCTGACTGCCGCGCGCCGTCGGTGCCATGGGGCAGTTGCCAGCGGGCGCAGCGGGACGCACCGCCGCCGCCGTCGCTCCCGCCGTCGCGAATAGGACGAATGTGGTGGTGGTTCCAAACGCGTCGATCGAACTTCCCGCAAGGGCTGCGCCCATGGCCTGACCGAACGCAATCATGAAGAAAGACAACCCAACTCCGAGGGATGTCGAATCAGGGTAGACCCGGGTGCTCCATAGCAGCAGGAGCCCCGTGAGTCCGATGTAGGCCGCACCGAAAACACTTACAGACATCATGATCACGACCGTGTTTGACGGTGCGAGTGCCAGGCCGATGGTCGCCGCGGACATGGCGAGAGTTGTGCCCATCCAAGCCCGCCGGGGGCCGACGCGCGTGGTGAGGTCGCCCCCGAGGGCGCCCGCGATGCCCGCGGCACCCAGCACCGTCCATGCGATCGACGCCATAGCGTCGCCGGCGGCCCCAGCCGTGCCGATCACGCCCCGGCCGAAACTCCACACCGTGATGCTGCCGATACCGGTGAGCAGCGATGCCGCCACCAGGCCGGTGCTCCCTGTTCGCCAGCGGCGGGCGGGCGCTGTGCGCACGGTGGAGGTCACCGTTCCGCCGACGGTGAAGAACACCCACGTCGTCGTGACGGCGGCGATGACGGCGTACCAGCCCCAGGCGAACCGCCAGTGGTCGAAGAAGACGAAAGCGATGGGGCCGGAGGCGAGTACCCCGATTCCGGTGCCGGCGTTGACGATGGTCTGTGCGCGGTCCCCGGCGGCGCCGAGTATCCGTTGCGAGATGGCCGCGGCCAGCGGCGGTGACGCGATACCGGTACTGGTTCCGGCGACCAGGACCCCGACGGCGAGGACCCCCGCCGTCGGCGATAGGGCGATCATCGTCATCCCCAGCGTCGCGACCACGCCGGCGCCGACCGCTACAGCACGCGGACCGAGGCGCGTGGTCAGCATTGCGCTGAGGCTGATCGCGGCGCAGTAGCCGACATAGCCGCCGGCCGCGATAACGCCGACCGTCGTCGAGCTGAGGCCGAACTCGTCTGCGAGCACCGGCGCGAACAATCCGTATCCGAACCGGGCGAACCCGTAGCAACACGCGATCAGGGCACAACCCGACGCGATGAGCGAGTAGAACGATCGTTGCACTTGACCTATGCTGTCATCGTGATGTCAATTCGGCAACCCGCCCGGGCGCGACTCCTGCGTGCCGCTGATGAACTGTTCTACGCCAACGGAATTGCGGCCACCGGTGTCGATGCCGTCATCGCAAAGGCCGGCGTTGCGATCGGATCGCTCTACAAGAACTTCGCCGGTAAGGACGGTCTGATCGCCGCATATCTCTCCGAGCGCGACCAACGGTTCCGCGCGCTTTGGGAGTCGCACATCAACGCGGAACAGAGGCCGGTAGACCGACTGCTGGCGATCTTCGACGCCACCGAGGAATGGGCACATCAGGCCGAGGTGCAGCGCGGGTGTGCCCACGTGGCGGCCGCGGCCCAACTGCCGGATGGTCACGCCGGCGTCGGCGCAGCCGCCGCGCACAAGCGTTATGTCATCACTCGACTCACGGCTCTGGCCGAGGATGCCGGACTCAGTGATCCTGGCAGTGCGGCATGCGATATTGCACTCGTCTACGACGGAACGCTCAGCGTGCTGGCCATCGGCGTCGACACGGTGCCAATCGAACGGGGCAGGCGTTTGGCGGGTTTCGTCATCGACCGTCACCTGAGTAGCAGGAGTTGACCCGGACTCGACGAATGACCTTGGAGCCCAGCCGTTTTCCTGGCGTTGGCCACCTAACCGTCGAATAGCATGTTGGCGATCCGCTCGGTCGAGACGACCGGATCGACATCACGGAATTCAGGTGGCACCGCACTGTTGAGCCAAAGCGTCGCGAATCCGTGCACCAGTGACCACGCGGCCAATTCTGCGCCCGTCGGGTCGGCCACGGCGTGCGGGTCGGCGAGGGTGGCCACCCCGCGGGCGAGCTCGGCCCCGGCCGCGCTCTGGGCTGCGGCCAGC
>JAEWRC010000030.1 GCA_023460175.1 Actinomycetes bacterium | reverse complement strand
CGGCGCGCATGCACCCTTGCGGAAAGCGCGCGATCTCGCGAGCGAGCTCGAGCGCGGCTGAAAGTGCCTCGCCCTCGCCGCACAGCCGCGAGGCCAGGCCCCAGTCGAGGCATTCGTCGGCCCCGATCCGGCGGCCGGTCAGGATCAGGTCCATGGCGCGGCCGTGGCCGACGATGCGCGGCAGCCGCACCGTGCCGCCGTCGATCAGCGGCACGCCCCAGCGCCGGCAGAACACCCCGAACACCGCGTCGGCCTCGGCGATGCGCAGATCGCACCACAGCGCCAGTTCGAGGCCGCCGGCCACCGCGTGGCCGCTCACCGCGGCGATCACCGGCTTGGACAGGTTCATCCGGGTGGGTCCCATCGGGCCGGGCCCGTCCGGTTCGGTGCGGTTCATGTCCGGGGTGCCGAAGGCCTTGAGATCGGCTCCGGCGCAGAAGGTTCCGCCGTCGCCCCAGAGCACCGCCACCGACGCCCTGTCGTCGGCGTCAAACTCCTTGAAGGCGGCGAACAGTTCGGCGGCGGCCGGGCCGTTGACCGCGTTGCGCGCCGCCGGCCGGTTCATGATCACGGTGGTCACCGCTCCGTCGCGTTCGACGCGCACTCCCGCGCTCACGGGGTGGCCTCCTGCAGCGGGTGGACCGGGTCGCGGCGCGCCGCCAGTTCGTCGGCGAAGCCGCGGTAAGCCGTCCGCAGCGCGGCCCCGGGCCAGTCGGCCGGCAGCAGTTCCTCCGGCAGCACCGGGTCGATGAGCAGGTGGCGCACCATGGCCGCGGCGATCACGAAACGCCTCGGGACGCCGGGGGCGGTGGCCATCTCGTCGAGCAACCGGGCGCCGTCGTCGGCCCAGGCCGGCAGATCCCAGAGTTGGCCGGCCAACTCGCGGGGCGCGTCGTCGCGGCTGCGCAGCACCCGGACGCGGTCGGCGACGCTCGGCGGCAGTTCGGTGCGCAGGTTGTCCGGCCGCAGCCACAGACCCTCGCGCAACTCACCGAAGCGCAGGTCCTGCAGCGCCTTTCGCAGCTCCGCGCGCGAGCGCGGATCGACGCCCACGCTGGTGATCACCAGCGTGGTCCACTCCCCCGACCAGTCCCGGGTGCGCGGGGACAGCGCGGCGTCCTGTCGCCCCTGCCGGGCCAGCAGGCGGTCCGCGAGCCGGTAGCCGTCGGCCGAGCGGACCAGGTCACCGGCGCTGACCATGCGGGTCAACGCGACCCGCAGCGTCTGCTCGCGGATGCCGAAATCGGCGGTGAGCCGGATCAGTTCGGCCGCCGAGGCCCACGCCGGGTGCGCGCCGAGCAGCACCGACAGCACCACCGAGCGGGCCGTCATCCGCCGTAGTTGCGTCACGCGCCGGTCATCCCTTGACCAGGGCGCGTTCAAGAATCGGCGCGAGGTCCAGGCCCGCCGGCATGGTGCCGTAGGCCCCGCCCCATTGCCCGCCCAGTCGGGTGGCGGCGAATGCCTCGGCGACGGCGGGGTGGCCGTGGCGGATCAGCAGCGCGCCCTGCAACCCCAGCGCGATGTCCTCGGTGACCTGGCGGGCCCGGTACTCCAGGGTCGCGGGATCCCCGAGGTGGCGCTTGAGGCCGTCGACGTGCGCGTCGAGGCGGGGGTCGGCGCCGGCGGCCTGACCGAGTTCGTCGAACAGCACCTCGACCGATTCGGGGCGGGTCGCCATGGCGCGCAACGTATCCAGCGCGCTGATGTTGCCGGAGCCCTCCCAGATCCCCATCAGCGGCGCCTCGCGGAACAGCCGCGGCATGCCGGAGTCCTCGACGTAGCCGTTGCCGCCCAGGCATTCCATCGCCTCCGCGGCGTGCCCGGTGGCGCGCTTGCACACCCAGTACTTGGCGGCGGCCAGCCCGATGCGGCGCAACAGCGTCTCGCGCTCGTCGCCGCGGACCGCGCGGTCGGTGGCCCCGGCCATCCGCATCGCCAGCATGGTGGCGGCCTCGGCCTCGACGGCCATGTCCGCCAACACATTGCGCATCAGCGGCTGGTCGATCAGGTATTCGCCGAAGGCCTTGCGGTGCGCGGCGTGGTGCATGGCGCGGGTCAGCCCGGAGCGCATGCTGGTGGCGCTGCCCAGGGTGCAGTCCAGCCGGGTCAGGTTGACCATCTCGATGATGGTCGGAACCCCGCGGCCCTCCTCCCCGACCAGCCAGGCGGTGGCCCCCTCGTACTCGACCTCGCTGGAGGCGTTGGCGTGGTTGCCGAGCTTGTCCTTGAGGCGCACCAAGTTCATCCGGTTGCGGCTGCCGTCGGGCAGCACCCGCGGCAGGAAGAAGCAGGACAGCCCGCCCGGCGCCTGCGCGAGCACCAGGAAGATGTCGCACATCGGCGCGGAGGTGAACCACTTGTGCCCGGTCAGCCGGTAGCTGCCGTCGGCGTACGGCAGCGCCTCGGTGGTCCCGGCGCGCACGTCGGAGCCGCCCTGCTTCTCGGTCATCGACATGCCCGCGGTGATACCGGCCTTGGTGCTGGGCAGCTTCAGCTCGGGGTCGTAGACCCGGCTGGTCAGCAGCGGCTCGTAGACGGCGGCCAGGTCCGGGTTGTGTCGCAGCGCGGGCACCACGGCGTAGGTCATCGAGATCGGGCAGATGTGGCCGGGTTCGGGCGTCCACACCGAGGTCTTGGCCGCGCGCACCACGTGGGAGCCCGCACGGTCGTCAGCCCAGGGGGCGGCGTGCAGGCCGTGGGCGACGGCGGTCCGCATCAGCTCGTGGTAGGCCGGGTCGTATTCGACCTCATCGATGCGGTGCCCGGAGCGGTCGTGGGTGTGCAGTTGCGGGCGGTTCCGATCGGCGAGGTCGCCCCAGCGCTGGGCCTCGGGGCTGCCCGAGCGGGCGCCGAGTTCGGTGATCTCGTCCAGGCCCCATTCGCCGCCCTCGCGCAGCAGCGCCTCGATGAGCACCGGCGAGGACGCGGGGTTGTGATGTTCGAGCGGGGGCACCTGGTTGGTGACGACGTGCGTATCCGACATGACCCGATATTACATCTTCTACACGGTCGCACACGAACTGTAATGAAACTAGGCCGGGACCGCCGCCGGCTCCCTCGGCCGCAGCCGGTTCAGCGCCGCCATCGCGACGATGGCCAGCAGCCAGCCCAGCAGCAGATCGACCACGTAGTGCTCGGCCGCGTATACCAGGGTAAATGCCATGGTGAGGACGTAGGCCGCCAACAGCGGGCGCCAGCGCCGGCCCACCCGGTGCCACAGGAACATCGCGATCGCCAGGCTCAGCCCCGCGTGCAGCGACGGGATGGCGGCCACCAGGTTCACGTTGGCCTGCCCCTGGTCGATCAGGGCGCGCGCGGTGTCCAGGTTGAGCTTGGCCCACCCGCGGGTGGAGATGCGTTCCACCCAGTCATGGGCACCAGGTTGGCTGGTGCCCATCGCGCCCAGGATCCCGCCGTCGGGCACGTCGCGGGCCGAGGAGAACATGCACCGCGGGTTGGACGGACCCGACGCGACGTCGGCGGCCGTGCACCGCGCCGCTGCCCACGGGGGCGCCGCGGGCAGCACCGCGTAGATGAGCAGCGCCGCGAAGGACAACCCGACGAACAACTGCGCGAAGCGTTTCCACTCGTCGCGGTTGCGCAACCACAGCACCGCCGCGATCGCGTACGGCAGAATGAAGAACGACATGTAGGTGGTACTCATGACCACCTCCCACCACGGCGGCTGCGGTTGTTTGAGGCGCTCCTGCAACCACACGGTGGGCATCGCCCCGAAGAACAGCCAGCGATCGGCGTCGGCCTGCCAGTGCCAGAGGGTGGGCCGGCCGATCAGGTCGGCCGCACCCCGGGACAGGTCGTAGACCACCAGCACCAGCGCGAACGGCAGCCAGTCCCGGATCACGTAGAGCACCCGGCGCCGGCCAATACTGGCCGCGGCCAGCCCCGTGCAGATGTAGAGCAGCAGCAGTTCGCGGTTGAACGCCACGCCCGTGGTCGCGATGCGGAAGGCGACCACCGCGAACCACGTGCCCAGGGCCGCCCGGCGCAGCAGCGTCAGCCGCCGCTCCCGTACCGCCGCGGCGTCCTCGCCCTCGCCCTCGTCCTCCGCGACGGGTCGGTCGTCGATCGCGGACACGGAGGACCTTTCGGCGGCGCGGTAGGTGCGCTCAGCCTAAGTCGCCAGGTCGTCGGACCGGGTTCGATTCCCGTGAAGACCACGGCAACGAAAAAGCCCCCGCCGAGGCGGGGGCTTTTCCGTTGTTCAGTTAGGACCGGTAGTCCGAGTATCCGTAATCGTCCAGCGGCACCGCAGCGCCGGTCGCCTGGCCGAAGTCCGGGCTGTAGTACTGATCCTCGTAGGACGGGATCGTGTACGCCGCAGCGCGGGCTTCCTCGGTCGGCTGCACCGCGATGTCGCGGTAGCGGGCGATACCCGTACCCGCCGGGATCAGCTTGCCGATGATCACGTTCTCCTTCAGGCCCATCAGCTTGTCGCTGCGGCAGTTGATCGCCGCATCGGTGAGCACCCGGGTGGTCTCCTGGAAGGACGCCGCCGACAGCCACGAATCGGTGGCCAACGACGCCTTGGTGATGCCCATCAGCACCGGGCGGCCGGCCGCGGGCTCGCCGCCCTCGGTCACCACCCGACGGTTCTCGGACTCGAACTCGCTGCGCTCGGTCAGCGAACCGGGCAGGAACTCCGTGGCGCCCGAGTCGATGATGGTCACGCGGCGCAGCATCTGGCGAACGATCACCTCGATGTGCTTGTCGTGGATCGACACGCCCTGCGCCCGGTACACGTCCTGGACCTCGCTGACGAGGTGCACCTGCACCTCGCGCGGACCCATGACACGAAGCACCTCGTGCGGGTCGGCCGAGCCCTCCATGAGCTGCTGTCCGACCTCGACGTGGTCACCGTCGGCCAGCAGCCGCTCGGAACCGTCCTCGTGCTTGAACACCCGCAGGCGCTGACGACGGGAGAGCTTGTCGTAGACCACTTCCTCGCCACCGTCGTCCGGCACGATCGTGATCTTGTAGAACTTGTCGCTCTCCTCGAGGCGGACCCGCCCGGTGACGTCGGCGATCGGGGCGCGGTTACGCGGAACGCGCGCCTCGAACAGCTCCTGCACACGGGGCAGACCACCGACGATGTCCGTGCCGCCGGTGACACCACCCTGGTGGAAGGTACGCATGGTCAGCTGCGTGCCGGGCTCACCGATGGACTGGGCGGCGACGATGCCGACGGCCTCGCCGATGTCGACCAGCTTGCCGGTGGCCATCGAACGGCCGTAGCAGTGCGCACACACCCCGGTGCCGGTGGTGCAGGTCAGCACCGACCGCACCTTGACCGTGGTGATGCCCGCGGCCAGCAGCGCGTCGATCGCCGGGTCGCCCAGGTCGTGGCCGCGCTCGACGATCACGTTGCCCTTCTCGTCGACCGCATCGGAGGCCAGGGTGCGCGCATACGCGCTGGTCTCCACGTGCGGGTCACGAATCAGGGTGCCGCTGGCGTCCTTCTCGGCGATGGTCACCGTGATGCCACGCTCGGTACCACAGTCGGCCTCACGGACGATCACGTCCTGCGACACGTCCACCAGACGACGGGTCAGGTAACCCGAGTCCGCGGTACGCAGCGCGGTGTCCGCCAGACCCTTACGGGCGCCGTGGGTGTTGATGAAGTACTCCAGCACCGTCAGACCCTCGCGGAACGAGGACTTGATCGGCCGCGGGATGAACTCACCCTTCGGGTTGGTCACCAGGCCCTTCATGCCGGCCAGCGTGCGGGTCTGGGTGAAGTTACCCGTGGCGCCGGACTTCACGATCGTGATGATCGGGTTGTCGTCCGGATAGAACGCCTCGAGCGCCTTACCGACTTCCTCGGTGGCCTCCTGCCAGATCTTGACCAGGGCCTCGTTGCGCTCACCGTGGTTGAGCGCGCCGCGCTGGTACTTCTTCTCGATCCCGTCCGCTTCCTTCTCGTAGCGGTCGAGGATCTCTTCCTTCTGCGGCGGCACCAGCACGTCGGCCATGGACACCGTGACACCCGAACGGGTGGCCCAGTAGAAGCCGGCGTCCTTGAGCTTGTCGACGGTCTGCGCGACGACGATCATCGGGTAGCGCTCGGCGAGATCGTTGATGATCGCCGCCTGCACCTTCTTGTGCATCTGCTTGTTGACGAAGGGGTAGGCCATCGGCAGCAGCTCGTTGAACATCACCCGACCGAGCGTGGTCTCCGCGGTCCAGTGCTGACCCGGCTTCCAGCCGTCCGCACCGAACAGCTCGGCCTCGATCTCGGCCGGCGGACGCTGTTGACTCAGCCGCACCTTGATCTTGGCCCGCACCGACAGCGCACCGCGGTCCATCGCCATGATCGCCTCGGCCGGCGAGCTGTACACGCCGTCCTCGGGCTGATCCTTGGTCGCCGGGGTGTATTCGCCGGCCTCGCCCGCGATCTCGGTGGTCAGGTAGTACAGCCCGGTCACCATGTCCAGCCGCGGCATGGCCAGCGGACGACCCGACGCGGGCGACAGGATGTTGTTCGAGGACAGCATCAGGATGCGGGCCTCGGCCTGCGCCTCCGCACTCAGCGGCAGGTGCACGGCCATCTGGTCGCCGTCGAAGTCGGCGTTGAACGCCTCACAGACCAGCGGGTGCAGCTGGATGGCCTTGCCCTCCACCAGCTGCGGCTCGAAGGCCTGAATGCCCAGGCGGTGCAGCGTGGGGGCGCGGTTGAGCAGCACGGGGTGCTCGCCGATGACCTCTTCGAGGACATCCCACACCTGCGGCCGCTGCCGCTCCACCATCCGCTTGGCGCTCTTGATGTTCTGCGCGTGGTTCAGGTCGACCAGGCGCTTCATCACGAACGGCTTGAACAGCTCGAGGGCCATCAGCTTGGGCAGACCGCACTGATGCAGCTTGAGCTGCGGGCCGACGACGATGACCGAACGGCCGGAGTAGTCGACGCGCTTACCGAGCAGGTTCTGCCGGAAGCGGCCCTGCTTGCCCTTGAGCAGATCGGACAGCGACTTGAGCGGACGGTTGCCGGGCCCGGTGACGGGCCGGCCGCGACGGCCGTTGTCGAACAGCGCGTCCACCGACTCCTGCAGCATCCGCTTCTCGTTGTTGACGATGATCTCGGGGGCACCGAGGTCGATCAGCCTCTTGAGACGGTTGTTGCGGTTGATCACGCGGCGGTACAGGTCGTTGAGGTCGGAGGTCGCGAAGCGGCCACCGTCGAGCTGCACCATGGGACGCAGTTCCGGCGGGATCACCGGGACGGCGTCGAGCACCATGCCCATCGGCGAGTTGCCGGACTGCTGGAACGCGGCCACGACCTTGAGTCGCTTGAGCGCCCGCAGCTTCTTCTGGCCCTTGCCGTTCTTGATGATGTCGCGCAGCAACTCGGCCTCGGCGTCGATGTCGAAGGTCTCGATGAGCTTCTGGATCGACTCCGCGCCCATGGCGCCGGTGAAGTACTCGCCGTAGCGGTCGACGAGTTCGCGGTAGAGGTTCTCGTCGACGATGAGCTGCTTGGTGGCCAGCTTGCTGAAGGTGGTCCAGATCTCGTCGAGCCGGTCCAGCTCACGCTGCGCGCGATCGCGCAGCTGACGCATCTCGCGCTCGCCGCCGTCGCGCACCTTGCGCTTGACGTCGGACTTGGCGCCCTCGTCCTCGAGCTCCTTCATGTCGGCCTCGAGCTTCTGGGCCCGGGCCTCCAGGTCGGCGTCGCGCTGATCCTCGACGCCCTTCTTCTCGACGACCATCTCGGCCTCGAGCGTGGACAGCTCGTTGTGGCGCATCTCCTCGTCGACCGAGGTGATCACGTAGGCCGCGAAGTAGATGATCTTCTCGAGATCCTTCGGGGCCAGGTCCAGCAGGTAGCCGAGCCGGCTCGGCACACCCTTGAAGTACCAGATGTGCGTGACGGGCGCGGCCAGCTCGATGTGGCCCATCCGCTCGCGACGCACCTTGGCGCGAGTCACCTCGACGCCACAGCGCTCACAGATGATGCCCTTGAAGCGGACGCGCTTGTACTTGCCGCAGTAGCACTCCCAGTCGCGAGTCGGTCCGAAGATCTTCTCGCAGAACAGGCCGTCCTTCTCCGGCTTCAGCGTGCGGTAGTTGATGGTCTCCGGCTTCTTGACCTCGCCGAACGACCAGTTACGGATGTCCTCCGCGGTGGCCAGGCCGATACGGAGTTCATCGAAGAAGTTGACGTCTAGCACGTAAACTCCCTTTCCCCTTGCGGGATAGAAAAACTAACAGTGGCGAGTTCGCGAAGGCCCACCTAGGCGAGGTCCTCGACGGACGCGGATTCGTTGCGCGACAGGTTGATGCCCAGGTTCGCGGCGGCGCGTTCCAGGTCCTCGTCGTCGCCGTCCCGCATCTCGATCGCGGCACCGTCGCTGGAGAGCACCTCGACGTTGAGGCACAGCGACTGCAGTTCCTTGAGCAACACCTTGAACGACTCGGGGATGCCCGGCTCGGGGATGTTCTCGCCCTTGACGATGGCCTCGTAGACCTTCACGCGGCCCACCGTGTCGTCGGACTTGATGGTCAGCAGCTCCTGCAGCGTGTAGGCCGCGCCGTAGGCCTGCATGGCCCAGCACTCCATCTCGCCGAACCGCTGGCCACCGAACTGCGCCTTACCGCCCAGCGGCTGCTGGGTGATCATCGAGTACGGGCCGGTGGAGCGGGCGTGGATCTTGTCGTCCACCAGGTGGTGCAGCTTCAGGATGTACATGTAGCCGACCGTCACCGGGTACGGGAACGGTTCACCACTGCGACCGTCGAACAGCGTGGCCTTGCCGTCGCTGTTGACCATGACCTCGCCGTCGCGGTTGGCCAGCGTCGAGCCGAGCAGACCCTGCAGCTCGCCCTCCTGGGCACCGTCGAACACCGGGGTGGCGGTCTTGGTGTCGGCCGGGGCGCTGCGCAGATCCTCGGGCAACCCCTCGGCCCACTCCGGTACGCCCGCGGCGACGTCGATGTTCCAGCCCGTCTTGGCGATCCACCCGAGGTGGGTCTCCAGGATCTGGCCGATGTTCATACGACGCGGCACACCGTGGGTGTTCAGGATGATGTCCACCGGGGTGCCGTCGGGCAGGAACGGCATATCCTCCTGCGCCAGGATCTTGCCGATGACGCCCTTGTTGCCGTGGCGCCCGGCGAGCTTGTCGCCGTCGGAGATCTTGCGCTTCTGGGCCACGTACACGCGGACCAGCTCGTTGACGCCGGCCGGCAGCTCGTCGTCGTCCTCGCGGGAGAACACCCGGATGCCGATGACCTTGCCGGACTCGCCGTGCGGCACCTTCAGGGAGGTGTCGCGGACCTCGCGGGCCTTCTCACCGAAGATGGCACGCAGCAGGCGCTCCTCCGGGGTCAGCTCGGTCTCACCCTTCGGGGTGACCTTGCCGACCAGGATGTCGCCGTCGCGGACCTCGGCGCCGATGCGGACGATGCCGCGCTCGTCGAGGTCGGCCAGCACCTCATCGGAGACGTTCGGGATGTCCCGGGTGATCTCCTCGGCGCCCAGCTTGGTGTCGCGGGCATCGATCTCGTGCTCCTCGATGTGGATGGACGTCAGGACGTCCTCCTCCACCAGGCGCTGCGAGAGGATAATCGCGTCCTCGTAGTTGTGGCCCTCCCACGGCATGATCGCCACGAGCAGGTTCTTGCCCAGCGCCATCTCACCGTCGGCGGTGCAGGGACCGTCGGCGACGACCTGGCCGGCCTCCACGCGCTGCCCGGCATCCACGATCGGGCGCTGGTTGGCGCACGTGCCGTGGTTGGAGCGGGCGAACTTGCGCATCCGGTAGGTCTGGCGGCTGCCGTCGTCGGCCATCACCGTGATGTAGTCGGCGCTGACCTCCTCGATCACGCCGGCCTTCTCGGCCACCAGCACGTCGCCGGCGTCGATCGCGGCACGCAGCTCCATGCCGGTGCCCACCAGCGGTGCCTCGCTGCGCACCAGCGGAACCGCCTGGCGCTGCATGTTGGCACCCATCAGGGCGCGGTTGGCGTCGTCGTGCTCGAGGAACGGGATCATGGCCGTGGCCACCGACACCATCTGGCGCGGCGAGACGTCCATGTAGTCGACGTCGGCCGAGGACACGTACTCGACCTCGCCGCCCTTACGGCGGACCAGGACGCGGGCCTCCTCGAAGCGACCTTCGGCGTCGGTCGGCGAGTTGGCCTGCGCGACGATGTAGCGGTCCTCCTCGTCGGCGGTCAGGTAGTCCACCTTGTCGGTGACCACACCGTCGACGACCTTGCGGTACGGCGTCTCGATGAAACCGAACGGGTTGACCCGCGCGTACACCGACAGCGAGCCGATCAGGCCGATGTTCGGACCCTCGGGGGTCTCGATCGGACACATCCGGCCGTAGTGCGACGGGTGCACGTCACGGACCTCGAGGCCGGCGCGCTCACGGGACAGACCGCCGGGCCCGAGCGCCGAGAGCCGACGCTTGTGGGTGAGCCCGGACAGCGGGTTGTTCTGGTCCATGAACTGCGACAGCTGGCTGGTGCCGAAGAACTCCTTGATCGCCGCCACGACGGGACGGATGTTGATCAGGGTCTGCGGCGTGATGGCCTCGACGTCCTGGGTGGTCATCCGCTCGCGCACGACGCGCTCCATGCGGGACAGGCCGACCCGGATCTGGTTCTGGATCAGCTCACCCACGGTGCGCAGCCGACGGTTGCCGAAGTGGTCGATGTCGTCGACCTCGACCGGCACCTCGCTGCCGCCGGGGACGGTCATGGTGTCCTGGCCCTCGTGCAGACGCACCAGGTACTCGATGGTGGCGGCGATGTCCTCTTCGGTCAGCGTCGAGCTGGTGATCGGCTGTCCGACGTTCAGCCCCAGCTTCTTGTTGACCTTGTAGCGGCCCACCCGGGCCAGGTCGTAGCGCTTCTCCTTGAAGAACAGGTTCTCCAGCAGAGTCTGCGCGGACTCCTTGGTGGGCGGCTCGCCCGGGCGCAGCTTGCGGTAGATGTCCAGCAGCGCCTCGTCGGTGCCGCTGGTGGGGTCCTTCTCCAGGGTCGACATCATGATCTCGGAGAAGCCGTAGCGCTCCGCGATCTGCTCGTTGGTCCAGCCCAGGGCCTTGAGCAGCACGGTGACCGGCTGCCGACGCTTGCGGTCGATACGCACACCGACGGTGTCGCGCTTGTCGACGTCGAACTCCAGCCACGCGCCGCGGCCGGGGATCACCTTGACGCTGTGCAGCGTCTTCTCGGTGGACTTGTCGATGCTCTCGTCGAAGTACACACCCGGCGAACGGACCAGCTGGGACACCACGACACGCTCGGTGCCGTTGATGATGAAGGTGCCCTTCTCGGTCATCATCGGGAAGTCACCCATGAAGACCGTCTGGCTCTTGATCTCACCGGTGTTGTTGTTGATGAACTCGGCCGTGACGAACAGCGGGGCCGCGTACGTCATGTCCTTGTCTTTGCACTCGTCGACCGGCGCCTTGACATCGTCGAAGCGCGGATCCGAGAAGCTCAGCGACATCGAGCCCGAGAAGTCCTCGATGGGCGACAGTTCCTCGAGGACCTCCTCGAGGCCACCCTTGGGATCGACGTCGCCGCGGTCGACGGCCTTCTGCCGCCAACTGTCGGCCCCGATCAACCAATCGAAGGACTCGGTCTGCACGTCGAGAAGCCCCGGAACCTCGAGCGGTTCACGGAGCTTGGCAAACGAAATACGGTTGGGTGCTCCTGGGACGGAGTGGTTAGTGGTGTCTACTGACTGGCTCTGGCTAGAGACTGCCAAGATGCATCCTTCCAGCACCTAAGCGGCTCGGAAGGCGGTCGACGACCGATCCCCGTTGCCGCGCTATCTGCGTCGGTTCGGCTGGATGACTCTCGGCCTGAACCACGGCATGCAACGAAGATCACCGAGCAATGCTCAGCAGGACCTACGGTGTCGAGTGCTGATGATGGGCAGGAGGCAGCCAGCGCAACGTCCAACAATAGCGCAGGACGGCGCATTCCTCAACTACCGGTCGGTAACGACATATCCGCCCCGGAATCCCGAGGAGGTAGAGCGCTGGCTGGCGACGTGACTACCTGTTTCGAACATGCTGCCCAACAGAGTGGCTTGTACAGGCCCGTCCGTCAAGAGTTAACGCGCCGAAGCTGTGGATCGGCGGAAAACATTTTGCTGGCGGCCACCCGGCTGGACATAAAAGTGACCGCCCGGCACTGCCGGGCGGTCACGGTGTCGAGCTGATCAGCTTTCGTTCTGTACCGGGATCGACGCGGTCGGGGTCTCGTCGGCGAACTCGTGCACCTTGTACTTGTGGGTGCCGTCGAGCTCGTCGCGGATGGCCTCCTGGGCGGCCGGCGGCAGGGTGTGCAGGATCTCGCGCACCCGGGCCTGCCGGCGGCCGACGGCCTTGCGCTCCGGCATACCGGGGGTGGCCTGGATCTGCGGAGGCACGCCCTCGATCTCCTCGACGCCACCGTCGTGGTGGCCGGCGTCGAACATGGCCTGCTCCTCGGCCATCTGCGACTCGTCCTTCTCCTCGGACATGCCGATGGGTCCGATCCGGCGGCCGTTGAGGAACTGCTTGACCACCGGCTCGTCACTGGTCAGCAGCACCTCGCGGGGGCCGAACATGACCAGGTGCTTGCGGAACAGCATGCCCATGTTGTCCGGCACCGTGCGGGCGATGTTGATGTTGTGCGTCACGATCAGGATGGTGCAGTCGATCTGCGCGTTGATGTCGATCAGCAGCTGCGACAGGTACGCCGTACGCACCGGGTCCAGACCGGAGTCCGGCTCGTCACAGAGGATGATCTGCGGGTCGAGCACCAGCGAGCGGGCCAGACCGGCACGCTTGCGCATACCGCCGGAGATCTCACCGGGGAACTTGTTCTCGTCGCCGGCCAGACCCACCAGGTCGAGCTTCTCCATGACGATGTCACGGATCTCGCTCTCCTTCTTCTTGGTGTGCTCGCGCAGCGGGAAGGCGGTGTTGTCGTACAGGTTCATCGACCCGAACAGCGCGCCGTCCTGGAACATCACCCCGAACAGGGTGCGGATCTCGTAAAGCTCCTTGGCGGAGCAGTCGATGATGTTCGTGCCGTCGACGACGATCTTGCCCCGCTCGGGCCGCAGCAACCCGATCAGGGACTTCAGAAACACCGACTTACCGGTACCCGACGGGCCCAGCAGCACGCTGACCTCCCCGGCGGGGATGTCCATCGTGACGTCTTCCCAAATTCGCTGGGACCCGAAGGACTTAGTCAGTCCTTCGACCTGGATGCCAATGCCCACGCGAAATCCTTCCGCAAATTCTCGACGATGCCACCAGCGGCCCGCCTGTGGCTTGAGTCACTGTAGCGCACGCGAAAGATCGACACTCCGCTTGTGTCAGCCTTTGTCATTCATCGGCGCACCAGTTCCCATGGAACCCCATCGGCACGCGCTGCGGTAGGTGCACGGTGGCGACGGTGTCCAGGGTGGCCGCGTCGAGCATAAGTAGCTGCCCTTCGTCGCGGCCGAGGTGGTGTCCGTAACCCATCAGCACGCCGTCGTCCTCCGCGGTCGCGCCCGGATTCGGCACGAACGACATCTCCCCGACCAGCAATTCCGGGTCCAGAGGGGCCTGCTGGCTGCCGCCGGTGGCGAAGTCCTGCTTGTAGACCGCCGAGCGGTCGGCCTCGGCGCCGTCGAACGCGTTCTCGATGCCGACGGTGTAGCCGTAGCGGTGCTTGGCCCCGGTGAGCGCCTCGTTGATCCGGGGAAACTCCTGCTGCCGGTCGTCGCGCCGTTCGGTGCGCACCGCACCGGTGCTCAGGTCGATCTCCCAGCGGTCCAGGGTGGGATGGCCCTCCCCCGGGCCGCGCCGGTCGCGGTCGAACATCCGGCCGTGGCGCACGACGTCGAGCACCAGCACCTCGTGGCCGTCGCGGTCCTCGCTGTAGGCGTTCAGCGGGTGGAACACGTAGCACGGGTCGATGTCGAACCACCGGATGGCGCCGGCGTCGGCCTCGCGCGGCAACACGCCGATGCGCGCCGGGTAGGACTCGTCCCAGGCAAACGGCAGCGACGAGATCGGCCGCGGATCGCTGTTGATCCGCGCGGCAATCGGACCGGGCACCCGGACCCGGCCGGCCAGGGACTGCACCACCAACCGCGCCGGTGCGCGCAGCCAGCGCGGCACGCTGATCGGCACGACCTCCGCTGGGTCGAACGTGACCGGCAGGTCGTAGATGACGACGTACTTCTCGGTGAGCGAGAAGTCGTGCATCATCGGCGAGCCGGTGACCGGGATGTCGACGGTGCGCCGGGCGCGCCCGTGGGCGTCGATCACCGAGTACTGCACGTTGCGCCCCCGGGCGAACGAGTACGAAACTGCATGCAGCTCACCGGTTTTCGGATCTCGGTGGGGGTGGGCAGTGAAGCCGCCGTACAGGGTGCCGTCAAAGTCGCAGGTGCCCAGGGTGTCCAGTTCTTCGGTCAGGCGATAGTTGGCGCCACCGCCCTCGACCAACGCCAGCGTCTGCCCCGCGTGGGTCAGCACGTTGGTGTTGGGCCCGACCGCGAGCATGCCGGTGCGCGGGTCGAGTTTCGCCACCCGCGGTTCGCCGAGCGTGCGCGACACCGCCGGGGTGCGGACCCACCGGTTGCGGTACCAGCGGGCGGCGCCGTCGCGCAGCGCCAGACCGTGCACCATCGCGTCGCCGGCAAACCAGTGATAGGTCGCGGGGTCGACCTCGGCCGCGGGGTTGGGCCCGTTGCGCAGATAGCGCCCGTTGAGGTGTTCGGGGATGCGACCGGTCACCTTCAGGTCGAAGGCCGTCACCTCCTCGGCGACCGGTGCCAGGTAGCCCTCCAGGTACGGGTTGGTGTCTTGCCCGGGTTGCACGGCGGTCATCTCGATCCCTCCCGATCGGTCCGATATCCTCGCATAACGCTGTTATGACAGTGTTATGCAGACCGTACGCCGCGCGTGAGACGATGGCAAGGATGACTTCGCTTCGCCCCTCGACGGACGCCACGGCGCAGCGCGACGTGCGCGCGGAACTGCTCCACGCGGCCGTCGGCCTGCTCGACGACCACGGCCCCGATGCCCTGCAGACCCGCAAGGTCGCGGGCGCCGCGGGCACCTCCACGATGGCGGTCTACACGCACTTCGGCGGGATGCGGGCGCTGATCGCGGCGGTCGCCGACGAGGGACTGCGGCAATTCGATGCGGCGTTGACGGTCCCGCTGACCGAGGACCCGGTGGCCGATCTACTGCGGTGCGGGGCCGCCTACCGGCGGTTCGCCATCGGCCGGCCGCACCTGTACCGCCTGATGTTCGGCAGCACCAGCGCGCACGGCATCCATGCGCCCGCACACAACGTGCTGACGCTGCGGGTCGCCGAGATCACCGAGCACCACCCGAGCTTGGCGCACGTGGTGCGCCACGTGCACCGGGCAATGGTCGCCGGGCGGATCAGCGCGGGCTCCCCCGACGACGATGCGAGCGTGCTGACCATCTCCGCGCAGTTCTGGACGATGATGCACGGCTTCGTGATGCTGGAGTTGGCCGGCTACTACGGCGAGGTGGCCTTCGGGCCCGTCCTGGGTGCGCTGGCCGGCAACACGCTGCTGTCGCTCGGCGACACCGCCGAGGCACTGACGGCCTCGCAAACCGCTGTGGCGCAGGATCTCTGACCCGGCGCCTTCGATCCAACGCCTTCGATTCAACGAGAAATCCCCCGGAGATCGCGAGGATCTCCGGGGGATTTCTGTTGCTGTGGCTACTACTTGACGGTGACCGTCGCGCCGGCAGCCTCGAGCTTGGTCTTGGCTTCCTCGGCGGCCTCCTTGGCGACCTTCTCGAGCAGCGGCTTGGGCGCGCTGTCGACCAGATCCTTGGCCTCCTTCAGGCCCAGGCCCGAAACGATCTCGCGGACGACCTTGATGACGCCGATCTTCTTGTCGCCGGCACCCTCGAGGATGACGTCGAACTCCGACTGCTCCTCGGCGGCCTCGGCGGCAGCGCCACCACCGGCGGCCGGGGCCGCGGCGACGGCGACCGGGGCGGCCGCGGTGACCTCAAAGGTCTCCTCGAACTTCTTCACGAACTCGGAGAGCTCGAGCAGGGTCAGTTCCTTGAACGCGTCGAGCAGTTCGTCGGTGCTGAGCTTTGCCATGGTGGCAGTCCTTCCTGGATGTGTTACCTACGGATGTGGTTGGTCAGGTTTATTCGGTTGTCTCGGCGGCGGCCTCGGCGGCGGGTTCCTCCGCAGCCGTCTCGGCCGGAGCCTCCGCAGCGGCCTCGGCCGGAGCCTCGGCAGCGCGCTTGTCCTGCAGGGCGGCGGCCAGGCGGGCAACCTGCGAGGCCGGCGCGTTGAACAGCCCGGCGGCCTTGGTCAGGTTGGCCTTCATGGCGCCGGCCAGCTTGGCCAGCAGCACCTCGCGCGACTCGAGATCGGCGATCTGCTCGACCTCGGCGACGGACAGCGCCTTGCCGTCCATGTAGCCGCCCTTGATGACCAGGGACTTGTGGTCCTTGGCGAACTTCTTCAGCGCCTTGGCCGCGTCGACCGGCTCACCGTTGATGAACGCGATCGCCGTCGGGCCGACGAACAGCTCGTCGAGCCCCTCGACGCCTGCCTCCGAGGCCGCACGCTTGACCAGCGTGTTCTTGGCCACCGAGTAGGTGGCCGAGTCGCCGAGCGACCGGCGCAGCTCCACCAGGTTGGCCACGGTCAGACCGCGGAACTCGGTGATGACGGTGGCAGTCGAGGCTTTGAACTGCTCGGTGATCTCTGCAACGGCGGTAGCCTTTTCAGCCTTGGCCATGCATGCCTCCTGATGATGTGTTGTCCAGCGTGCTTTGCGTGCGCCACCGCAGGCGTCGGGCGAGCAGACCCGGAAATGACGGACGCCCCAGCGCAGGATGCGGCCGGGGCGTCGATGTGGCAAAACTTGCCAACTACCTCGTCCTCCTGCGTGGGCCGCCGGGGTGTTCCCGGACCTTCAACCGATTGCTCGGTGACCGACGGTCTTCGGTGGATCGTCGACAAGAGTAGCGCGTGCGGTGCCGATCGGCCAAAACGAGGCCCCACCGCCGCGAGCGGTCTCAGGTCTCGCGCAACCTCAGGTCTCGCGCAACAACGCCGCCGCGCCCACCAGGCCGGCCTCGGGACCCAGGCGGGCGGGCAGCACCGTCAGGTCGGCCAGGAAGCTCAGCCCGGCGAACCGCCGCAGCGCGGCGCGCAACGGGTCGAACAACACGGCCCCGGCGCCGGCCACTCCGCCGCCGACGACCACCCGGTCCAGATCGCACACCGCCGCCACCG
>JAEWRC010000029.1 GCA_023460175.1 Actinomycetes bacterium | reverse complement strand
ATCCCGATCAGGCCGCCTGCGTGGCTGTCGCCGCCTTCCCCGCCGGCGGCCCCGTCGCCGCCGGATTGGCCGGGGGCCTGGCCGTGGGTGCCGTCCTCGCCGGGACCGCCGTCGCCTCCGTCGACGCCGAGGAGGTCGGCGGGAATGCCCGGGATCCCGGGCGTGCCGTCGCCGGCGGGTGAGGGCGGCGGGGGAGAAGTCGGGTTGACGCCGGCGAGTCCGTTTGCACCGATGCCGCCGGATCCGCCGTTGCCGCCGGCGCCGAGGAGTTGCGCCGCGCCACCGTTGCCGCCGTTGCCGCCGGCCCCGTCGTTGATGCTCAGATCGCCGGCTCCGCCGTTGCCGCCGTGGCCGCCGTTGCCGATCAGCCACCCGCCGTTCTGTCCCGGTTCGGTGGCGTTGCCGATCATCATGGCCCCGAGTGGGTCGATGACCGTGAGGCCGTCGACGGGGTTGTACTTCACCGTGAAGACGAAGTGGAAGGTGAAGGACCCGTCCGACGCGGTGACCACGGCGGTGGAACCCACGGCGGTGGAACCCACGAGGGTGCGATCACGGGTGGCATTGCGGTTGGGTCGCACCAGGTGCCGGGCTGCGGTCAAGGCCTGCGGGTCCTCGGCGATCTGGCGGGCCAGTCGGTCAGCAACCGCCGCCACTTGGCCGGCGGCCCGGGCATCGGTGCCCGGTTCGGTGGCCCAGTGCACCGTGGGGGCGCCCGCGGCCGTCGTGGCCCAACCCCGCGGGGCGGTCAGCGAGGACTGCAGCCGCGGCGGCGCCGGCAGCGGGTTCACCGCGGCCGCCGGTGCGACGGCGTAGTGGGAAACCGGTTGCGGCTCCCCGATTTCGAGGCGCTCCAGCGATCCGGCGAACGTGCCCGCGGCGACGAGTCCGCCGACCGCACCGACCGATACCACGCTGACTACCCGCCGACGAGCCACTGCACCCTCGCTTCTTTGATTTTTCAAGAGCCTTGTTGAAGCGAGAGATTAGCCGGACTCGACAACATTCGCGCGGCAAATCAGCGAGTGGGTCAATTGTTCGTCTGGAGTTCTTCTGTCTCGGGCGGGCTACCGCGGCGGCGGCGGGGGCGGCGGCGCGCCGACCGGAGGCGCGATCTTCGGGTAGCTGCGACCGGTGCCGGCAACGGGTTGTTCACCGTCACCGTCGGGTCCGGCCCCCGTCGGCGCCGGGCGCCCCGGCGAGGCGTCCCAACCGGTGTCGACGAGGCGCTTCTGCACCAGGATCGCCAGTCCCAGCAGCACGGTGCTGATCATCAACATGACCACCACACCCCAGACTTCGCCAAGTTTGGCGGCGTTGCCCATAAGGATTCCGTACCAACCGAAGTCGGTGTCGCCGAAGGTGGTGTTCTCCTCGCCGAGGGCGCCGAGCACTCCCACCAGAATCGCCGGCAGGAAGGTGATCAGCAGGCCGTTGACGAAGCCACCCGCGACCGCGCCGCGGCGGCCGCCGGTGGCGTTGCCGTAGACCCCGGCCGCACCGCCGGTGAAGAAGTGCGGCACCAGACCCGGCAGCACCAGCACCCAGCCGAACGCCGGGCCCAGCCACACCGCGAGCACCGCCAGACCGATCAGGCCGGCGATGAAGCTCGAGATGAAGCCGACGAGCACCGCGTTCTGGGCGTAGGGGAACACGATCGGCGCGTCGAGGGCCGGCACCGCGCCCGGCACCACCCGCTTGGCGATGCCCTGGAATGCCGGCACGAGTTCGCCGAGGATGGTGCGCACGCCGAACAGGATCACCGCGACGGCGACGCCGAAGCCCAGTCCCTCGGTGACGCCCATCATCAAGTAGTTGCCCACGCCGGTGGCGGCCCCGGCGCCGGTGTCGTCGGCGAAGGCCGCAAACGCGGTGTCCTGGCCGACCCGGCTCAGGTAGACCAGCGAGACGGCGAGATAGATCAGCACCATCGACAGCGCGGTGGTGACCATCGAATCACGCAGGAAGCGCAGCGATTCCGGCAGCTTGAGATCCTCGGTGGACTTGCTGCTCTTGCCGCCGACGAAGCGCCCGGCGATGCCCGCGGAGATGTAACCCAGGGTGCCGAAGTGGCCGATCGCGATGCTGTTGTCGCCGGTGATGCGCTTGGTCCAGGGCTGCGAGATCGCCGGCAGCGAGACCAGCACGACGCCGAGCAGGATGCCGCCGACCACGACGACCACCGTGGTGGAGAACCCCGCGGTGGCCAGCACGATGGTCAACAGCGTGGCCATGAACAGCATGTGGTGGCCGGTGAGGAACACGTAGTGCAGCGGGGTGAACCGGGCCAGCAGCAGGCTGAAACCGAAGCCCAGGATCATCAGCCAGGCCACCTGCGCGCCGAACTGGTTCTGGGCGATCCCGACGATCGCCTCGTTGGTCGGCACCACACCCTGGCTGCCGGTCGCACCCTGGATCATCACGCCCAGCGGTTCCAGCGACCCGGTCACCAGCACGGCGCCGGCGTTGAGCAACAGGAAGCCGAGGGTGGCCTTGAGCGCCCCGCCGATGACCTGGCCGACGTTCTTGCGCAGCGCGATCAGGCCGACGGCGGTGATGATGCCGATCAGATAGGCGGGGACCGCCAGGATCTCGTTGACCAGGAATTCGGCGATGCTGACCAGCCAGTCCATCAGATCTCCTAGACGTCGTAGGAGTCGCGCAGTGCCGCGTCGACCTCGGTGGTGGAGCTGAAGTTCTCGATGACCTTGACCGGGATTCCCACGTCGCCCAGGGTTTTGGCGATCTCACCCGAGGTCAGGATCAAGTCGGCGCCGGCGGCCTTGCCCTTGGCCGAGATGGTGTCGGTGGCCTCGACGGCGATGTAGCGGTCCCAGCCCCAGGTCTGCAGCACCTGTTCGAGGGTGCTCTTCAGAAACAGGCTGGTGCCCAGGCCGTTTCCGCACACCGTCAGGATCAGGTTCGTGCCCTGCTTGGCCGCGGCCGGGGCCTGGGCCGCGTAGCCGCCGAGGACGCCCAGCAGTTCGGCGGGGGTGGCCGCGGTGTCCAGCGCCGCGCGCCGGGTGGAGTCGCCGAGCACCTTGGCCAACTGCGCCATGGCGGTGTTGTGGGCGCCGGCGTCGGTGGCGGCCAGGGCCACCACGAGCGTCACCGGATCATTTGTCTTGTGGCCGAACTCCACTGGGGCGCTCAAGCGCACCCAGGACATCCCGGTGCTGTGCACGGCCGCCGACGGACGGGCATGGGCGAACGCGAAGCCCGGCGCCACCACGATGTAGGGGCCGTTGTCCTCGACGTTGGTGATCATCGACTGCGTGTAGGCGGCCTCGGCGATGCCGCCGCGTTCGAGGAGCCCGCCGGCGGCGCGGATCGCCTCCTGCCAGCTGTCGGCAGCCACGTCGAGGGCGATGCGTTCTTCGGACAGCAGTTCGGACAGGCCGGCCATGCCTGGAC
>JAEWRC010000028.1 GCA_023460175.1 Actinomycetes bacterium | reverse complement strand
TGGCGGTGGTGGTGTTCCAGTTCGGGAACGCGATCTTGCTGCCGGGGTGGGTGGTGTAGTTCTTGCCCGCCGGTGTGGTCCAGACGATGGTGCCGTCGGGGTGTTGGGTTTCGGACCATTCGGTCCAGAAAGTCTTGAGCAAGTGGTGTTTTCGGCACAGGCAAGCCAGGTTCGACGGGTGGGGGGGCCCGCCCGGACTGTCGGGAATCGTATGGTCAAGATCGCAGCGTTCGGCGGGGGTGTGACAGCCCGGGAAGCGGCAGGTTTGGTCGCGGGCGCGGACCCAGGTGGCCAGGGCGGCCGAGGGCCGGTAGCGCGGTTCGGGGGCCTCGGCCGGGGTACGCAGGGGCTTGGTGGTGGCGCCGGTGTCGAGCAGTTCAGCCAACAGGGGCGCGGGAATCACGCCGCCGCCTTGCAGGGCCGCGGTGCGTTTGCCGGAATTAGGTTGCGGTGGGGACCCTTTGGGGATGGCGGGCTCTGCGGTCTCGGCCTCTGCAGATTTGTCGGGTGGTGTGGTGGGTCCGTCGTGCGGGATCGCGGGTGCCTTGTCGCCGGTGTCGCCCGTTTCGCCGGTGTCGCCGGTGTCGCCCGTGTCGCCCGTGTCGCCGGTGTCGCCCGTGTCACCGGTGTTGCCCTCATCGTCGGTGGGCTCTGCGGGCTGGCCGATTCCCTCGGTTGTCGCGGCTTCCTCGAGCTTGTGGGTGGTCTTGGCGGTGCGCTGTGCTTGGGCTTCGGCCTTGGCCGCGGCGTTCGCAGCTTGGGCCTGCTGGACGGCGGTGTGGTCGGCGACGACGTGGATGACGATGTGGCCGGCGCGGGTGTCGGGGGCGGTGGTGGCGGGGCATTCGGGGTTGCCGCAGCGGCACGGCAGTCGATCGGCGCCGGTGATCAGCAGCGCCACCGCATCGGAGCGGCGTTGCCCGGTGGTGCGGGGATCATCAGCGCAGACGCTGGTGGCCATCGCGCGTAGCCGGCGGTCGAACAAGGCGGCATCGACATTGGTGAGGCTGCCGTACAGGGAGGTGGTGCCGGTGGTGTCGTCGCGTTTGCCGAACTGGACGTCGCGGTTGCGGTTGGCGTCGCGGTGCTCGATGACGGCGTCGGGGTCGTGTTCGGCGAGCACGGCGTCGATGGCGTTGTCCAGGGCCTTGTCCGACAGTGTCCCGAAGCGGGTGGCCTTGTCGGCGAGTTCGGCGTCGATGGTGGCCAGGATGGTGGGGTCGTCGACGAGTTTGGTGCGCCAGGCGATCGTCGTTGCAGTGCGCAGGCTCAGATCACCGTTGGCCAACTTGGCCGCGGTCTTCGTTATCCGGGTCCGCAGGGCATGGGCCAGGTGCATCTGGGTGGAGGCCCGGCGGTGAGTCAGGCTCAGGGCGGCGGCGACTTCGGCGGCGACGCTGTCCCAGCCGTCGCAGGCCCACCGGTCCCGCTCATCCTCGCCATCCCCGTCGCCGTTGTTGTTGAAGAGGCGGCGGTCCATGAGTTCGGCAATGGCGGCCAGTCGCGCGGCCGCGGCCTTGTTCTCGGCGCGGGCAAACCCGGAGATCGCGTCCACGACCCCGGCGTCGTCGGCCGAGGCCAACGAGTCCGAAGCCAGCGAGTCGCACATACGTTCGACACTAAGCCGAACTCAGCCCCGACGCACCGCCGAAACCACCCACCTGTGGATCAAAACGACACTGTGGATAACGATTCTGAGATCCGGCGTGAACGCGAGTCGTAGGGGGCATGCTGGGACATGCTCCAACAGGGTCGGAGGTGCGGATGGTGACGTCGGAACGGGACATCAACAGCGGCGGGCAGGGTGTCTATCACCCTGATGCCCAGCCCTGCTCCGATGGCGTCGGACCGTTCGTCAAGGCCTACGCGATCGAGGGCGTCATGGAGGTCGCCTTCAGTTTCTCGATGCAGACGTTGGGCGAAAACAACAGCCGCACACCAGGAATGAGACGAACGAAGACTCTCGAGTACGAATCACCGCTCGAGGGCACACCGCACTTCGTTGTTCTGCGGTCGTTCTCCGGAAAGTTCGTGAAGGACGGAGTTTTGACCGACCGGCCGCTGGGCGCCGTGGAGGTCAGTCTGTGGATCAAGGAACCCGGCACCGTGGCGTGCACGGTCTGCCTCACCGACAAGAATTCCGACGATCCTGTCGAGATCAGTGTTCGGGGCCTGATCGTGTTTTTCCACTGACCGGCCCAGAAGCCTGAGTGCCCTCGGTGAGACTCGAACTCACACTGGACGGGTTTTGAATCCGTTTCCTCTGCCAATTGGGATACGAGGGCAAGCACCGTTGGTGCGAGATACCACCTTAGATGATGCTCAATCCGGTGTCGGCGCTCGCCCGTCGGTGAAGGTCAGCGACAATGAACGACATGACCGAACCCCACGCCGAGGGCACCAAACCGCATCGCGTTCTCATCGCCGAGGATGAGGCACTGATCCGCCTGGATCTGGCCGAAATGCTGCGCGAAGAGGGGTACGAGGTCGTCGGGGAGGCCGGCGACGGCCAGGAGGCCGTCGAACTCGCCGAACAACTCCACCCCGATCTCGTGATCATGGACGTCAAGATGCCCCGCCGCGACGGCATCGACGCGGCCGCCGAGATCGCCCGCAAGCGGATCGCGCCCATCGTGGTGCTCACCGCGTTCAGCCAGCGTGACCTCGTCGAACGCGCGCGCGACGCCGGCGCGATGGCCTACCTGGTCAAGCCGTTCTCCATCACCGACCTCATCCCGGCCATCGAGCTGGCGGTCAGCCGGTTCAGCGAGGTCAGTGCGCTCGAGCAGGAGGTCGCCACGCTGTCGGACCGGCTGGAGACCCGCAAGCTCGTCGAGCGCGCCAAGGGTCTGCTGCAGGCCAAGCAGTCGATGACCGAACCCGAGGCGTTCAAGTGGATCCAGCGCGCGGCCATGGACCGCCGGACCACGATGAAGCGGGTCGCCGAGGTGATCGTCGAGACGCTCGACGCCCCGGAGGGTGAGACCTCGCCCGGCTGAGGCCGTTGTGTAACAGATTGGTCACGAGGGCTCTTCCTGTCATCGCCGGTAACAACCACGCATTAGCGTCGAGACTCGTACCTGCCCTGGGGGGCGCTACGCACAACTGATTAGGAGCGTTTCTCGATGAAAAATCGGACCCTCGCTCGTGTCTTCGCGGTAGCGGGCGTGGCCGCGCTCGCCTTGACCGCCTGCTCGGCCGAGGAGAGCGACGACACGGCAGCCACCGGCGATGACACGGCGACCGCCACCGAGACCGAGGCCGAGGTCGCCTCGACGGAGTGCGATCCGCCGCAGGCCACCGCCGCCGCGACGCCCGACACCAGCGCGCTCAAGATCGGGACGCTGCTGCCGGAGACCGGGACGCTGGCATTCCTCGGTCCGCCCGAGGTGGCCGCCGTGCAGGTCGCCGTCACCGAGATCAACGACGCCGGCGGCGTGCTCGACCAACCTGTCGGCCTGGTCACCGGTGACTCCGGGGACACCACCACCGACACCGCCAATGCCACGGTGGACCGCGAACTCGCCGAAGGGGTCGATGTCATCGTCGGCGCGGCGTCCTCGGCGGTGTCGCTGAAGGTGATCGACAAGATCGCCAGCGCCGGTGTGGTGATGTTCTCCCCAGCCAACACTTCCGATCAGTTCGTCTGCTACCCGGACAAGGGCATGTACTTCCGTACCGCGCCCACCGACGTCCTGCAGGCCCAGGCGCTCGCGCAGTTGATCACCGGCGACGGCGCCCAGCGGGTCGCGATCCTGGCGCTCAACGATCCGTACGGAACGGGCTTGGCGGCCAACACTGTCGAGAACCTGGAGACCGCGGGCATCGCCTCGGACCAGATCACCAAGATCATCTACGACCCGAATGCGCAGTCGTTCAACGCCGAGGTCGACCGGGTCAAGGAGTTCAACCCCGACGCGGTGGCGGTGCTCGGCTTCGAGGAGACCGCCAAGATCATCACCCGCATGCACGAGGTGGGCATCGGCCCGTCGGACGGCATGTTCGTCTACGGCACCGACGGCAACATGGGCAACGCGCTCGGCGAGGGCGTGGCACCGGGCCTGCTGGAGGGCATGAAGGGCACCACACCGCTGACCGACGTCGGCGCCGAGTTCGAGGGCCGGCTCACCGCAGTCGATCCCGGATTGGTCGACTTCAACTACGGCGGTGAGGCTTACGACGCGGTGGTGGTCTCGGCGCTGGCCGCTGAGCAGGCCAAGTCGACGGCGGGAGTCGACATCGCCGCCAACATCAACTCGGTCACCCGCGACGGTGCCAAGTGCACGACGTTCGCCGAGTGCCGGGACCTGATCCGGGCGGGCGAAGACATCGATTACGACGGCGTCACCGGTGAATTGGCCTTCGGGCCGGCCGGCGAGCCGTCCGTCGGATCCTACGGGCGCCTCGAGTTCGGCCCGGACAATACTCTCACGACGACGGACTTCATCGTCGTGCAGAGCTGATGCCTGAATAGAGCTGCGG
>JAEWRC010000027.1 GCA_023460175.1 Actinomycetes bacterium | reverse complement strand
GACCAACGCCGAGGTGCCCGGGCCGGTGCTGCGGCGCGGATTTCGGCCCGGGCGCGCCGCCATGGCCCCGGTGCGCAACGCGCTGGACCGCGGGATGCTCAGCATCCGCGGGGTGGACCGCACGCTGCGGGTCGCCTGGTCGCTGTGTGATCTGGCCGGCCGCACCTCGCCCAACCAGGAGGACATCGTGGTGGCGCTCGGGTTCCGGCAGCCGGGGTCGGTCCGATGACGGCCGAACAGCGACGGGCCTGGGCGTATCTGTCCCGGGTGGCGGAGCCGCCGTGCCCACCGCTGGACGCGCTGGTGGCCGAGCGCGGCCCAGTGGAGGCCGCCGCGCTGGTGCGTCGCGGCGAGGTGCCCGACAAGCTGCGGGAGTTGACCGCCGCGCGGCGCGAACTGGACTGCACGGCAGCCGATCTGGAACTGCTGGACCGCCGCGGTGGGCGGCTGATCACCGCCGACGACGACGAGTGGCCGCAGTTGGTCTTCACGGTCTTCGGCGCCGACGCCATGCGGGACCGGCCGCGTGGCGGCGCGCCCCTGGTGTTGTGGGCGTTGGGGCCGGGCCGGCTCGACGACATCGCGTGGCGGTCGGCGGCGATCGTCGGGACCCGCGCGGCCACCGCCTACGGCGAGCACGTGGCCGCGGACCTGGCCACCGGGCTGGTTGAACACGAGGTGGCAGTGGTCTCCGGCGGGGCCTACGGGATCGACGGCGCTGCGCATCGCGCCGCCCTGGCCGGGGCCGGCACCACCGTCGCGGTGTTGGCCGGCGGAATCGACGTGTTCTACCCGGCCGGGCATTCGGCGCTGCTGCACCGCATCGCCACCTCGGGGCTGCTGCTGACCGAATATCCGCCGGGGGTGCGACCCGCGCGGCATCGCTTCCTCACGCGTAATCGACTGGTGGCGGCCGTCTCCGGGAGCACGGTGGTGGTGGAGGCGGGGCTGCGCAGCGGCGCGGCCAACACCGCGGCCTGGGCCGCCGCGATGGGCCGGGTGGTGTGCGCGGTGCCCGGCCCGGTGACCTCGGGGGCCTCCGCGGGCTGTCACCAGTTGCTGCGCCGCGGGGCGGAACTGGTGACCCGCCCGCAGGAGATCGTCGAGATCGTCGGCCGGATGGGTGAACTCGCCGAGGACCCGCAGCACCCGGTGTCCCCGCTGGACGGGCTGGCCGAGGTCGAACGCACCGTGTTCGAGGCGTTGCCGGGTCGCGGTGGGGCCACCGTCGAACAGATCGCCGTGGCCGCGGCCCTGCCCGCCCAACAGATCCTGGCGCCGCTGACCATGCTGGAGATCGCGGGGCTGATCGAGCAGCGCGACGGGAGGTGGCGGATCGCGCGGCTCGTATAGAGTCGCGGACAGCAGAGCACTGGTGGTACACAATTTGCGGGAGGCGCTGTGGCTGGTCGGCCGTTGCATTCATTCGAGGTGGTCCGGACCGAGCAGCTGGGGCCGCATATGGTGCGAGTTGTGCTGGGCGGCAAGGGCTTCGACACGTTTTCGGTCGGCCAGTTCACCGATTCCTACGTCAAGATCGCGTTTGTGCCCGCCGGTGTCGACGTCGACGCGTTGCCGCGGCCGCTGACCATGGACAGTTTCTCGGAACTGGCCACGCATCTGCAGCCCACCGTGCGTACCTACACCGTGCGCAAGGCCGACCCGGCGGCGCGCGAGCTCACCATCGACTTCGTCGTGCACGGCGACCACGGCGTGGCGGGCCCCTGGGCGGCCGCCGCGCAACCCGGGGAAGCGGTCTACCTGTCGGGACCCGGCGGCGCCTACGCCCCGGATCCGGCGGCGGACTGGCACCTGCTGGCCGGCGACGAGGCCGCCCTGCCGGCCATCAGCGCGGCGCTGGAGGCGCTGCCCGCCGACGCGGTGGGCTATGCGTTCATCGAGGTCGCCGATCAATCCGACGAACTGGAACTCACCGCCCCCGAGGGCGTCACGGTGCGCTGGGTGTACCGCGGCGGGCGGGCCGACCTGGTGTCCGACGAGCAGGCCGGCGACAACGCGCCGCTGATCGACGTGGTCAAGGGCGCCCCGTGGCTGCCCGGGCAGGTCCAGGTGTTCATCCACGGCGAGGCGCAGGCCGTCATGCAGAACCTGCGGGCCTACATCCGCAAGGAACGGGAGGTGCCGGCGAAGTGGGCGTCGTCGATCTCCGGCTACTGGCGCCGCGGCCGCACCGAGGAGACCTTCCGGCAGTGGAAACGCGAACTCGCCGCGGCCGAAGAGGCCGATTCCGCCGGAAATCTGCCACGGTAGGTAGATGTCCATTGGCCCTGGGATAGGCGTCGAGACGGTCCTGGCCGAGTTTGCCGAGCATCTCGCGCTGGAAAAGGGTCGTTCGGAGCACACCCGACGGGCCTACCTGGGCGATCTGCGCTCGCTGTTCGACTTCCTCGGCGCCGAGGCCGGCCTTTCGGGGTTGACGCTGCCGGTGCTGCGGTCCTGGCTCGCGGCGCAGGCCGCGACGGGCGCGGCGCGCACCACCCTGGGGCGGCGCACCTCGGCGATCAAGGCGTTCACGGCCTGGGCGACCCGTCGCGGGCTGCTGGCCACCGATCCCGCGTCGCGGCTGCAGGTGCCCAAGGCCCGCCGGACGCTGCCCGCGGTGCTGCGCCAGGATCAGGCCATCGACGCCATGGCGGCCGCGAAATCGGGTGCGGCCCAAGGCGATCCACTGGCGTTGCGCGATCGTCTGATCGTGGAGATGTTGTACGCCACCGGGATCCGGGTCAGCGAGCTGTGCGGCCTCGACATCGACGACGTCGACGTGGACCGGCGGCTGGTCCGAGTCCTGGGCAAGGGCAACAAACAACGCAGCGCCCCGTTTGGCGCACCGGCCGAGGAGGCGGTGCGGTCCTGGCTGAGCGACGGGCGCCCGCAGCTCGCCACCGCCGAGTCGGGGCCGGCGCTGCTGCTCGGGGCGCGCGGCCGTCGCATCGACCCGCGTCAGGTGCGCACCGTCGTCCACGACACCGTGGGTGCGGTCCCCGGCGCCCCCGACATGGGCCCGCACGGTCTGCGGCACAGCGCGGCGACGCATCTGCTCGAGGGCGGCGCCGACCTGCGCGTCGTGCAGGAACTGCTGGGCCACTCGTCGTTGGCGACAACCCAGCTCTACACCCACGTCAGCGTGGCGCGACTGCGCGCCGTCCACGATCAGGCGCACCCGCGGGCCTGACTCAGCCGGCCAGCGGCTTGAGCCGCATCCGCGTGCCGACCAGCAAGCCCCGCGGGTCGACGTAGTCCGCGGCGGAGGCCGGACCCCACATGGCGCCCCAGTGCAGGCAGGCCGCCGCCGAACAGCCGGGATGACCGGGCGTCAGCGTGCCGATCACGCTCGCGCCGTCGACCCGCTGACCGGCCCGCACCGCCGCGCGCACCGGCTCGTAGCTGGTCCGCAGCCCGCCCGGATGGGTCAGCGAGATCACCGGGCGGCCCGCCAGCAGCCCGGCGAACACCACCCGGGC